>JAMOVG010000410.1 GCA_027061725.1 Desulfobacteraceae bacterium | reverse complement strand
CATTCACACGACAGGTAGTTGCTGCAGGTATACGGCGGATGCCGTAAGGTTTGTCATGCCGGTATCTCCCATCAGCATCACCAACGCCCACTATTACGCATGGAACGATGCCGATGACGACGGCGAGGTGGACAACCTGGAAATCTACCTGGTCAACTTCGAAGAAGACAGCGGAAACTGGGTTCGTAGGTATTACCAGTTCGATGACAAGAACGGAAATGACGAGGTAGAAGACGAAGAGCTGATCGCAGTCGATTCCGGCAGCGTCCCCGATTCCATCAAACCCAAAATATACGACGATACGGGCACGACTGTTCTGCGCGAGAAAACAGACCGCGAGGACCTACAGAATTTTGCCAACTGGTATTCTTTTTACCGTCGCCGGGAACTCACGGCCAAGGCGGCGGTGGCCCGGGCCATCAACAGTATGGAAGGCGTGCAGGTCGGATTTTACACCATCAATTACTATAGCGGGTATCACCCCGTTCGGCAAACGGTGCTGCCGGTGCACCTGGACACCAACGCCATCGTGGTAGACAATAAGGATAGCGCGTTTTCTACAAGCGGCAGCTGGGGTGAATCAGGGTCCCCAAATGAGTGGCAAGACAGTGCTTACTACACGACAACCGTCGGAAATTCCGCTACCTGGCGGCCACATATCCCGCAGGACGGCACCTACAACGTCTATGCCTGGTGGAACTGTTACAATTATCGCGACCGATTGGCGGAATACACCATCGCGTACGATGGCGGCACGGATACCGTCGTTAAAAACCAGCGCGAGGAGGGAGGCAACGTCTGTGGAGAGTGGGTGCTGCTAGGGACATACAATTTCGCGGAGGGAACCTCCGGTTCCGTAACCGTGACGCGGCGCGGCAGTGGCGGCGACTACGGCAGCAGCACGGTTGCAGACGCGGTCATGTTTGAACCGGTCAGCGGATCGGTCAATGTCGACGAAACCGACAGTCTGCTGTCTCTGCTATACGACATCGACTCTGCCGGAGGTACGCCGCTACGGGATGCCCTTTTGAACGTGGGGCGATATTATAGCCAGGATGACGGATACAGCGGAAACCTGGGAGATTCTCCGTTAGAGGCAGAAGAAGACGGTGGCGCATGTCAGCAGTCTTTTACAATTTTGATGACAGACGGCTACTATAACGGGCCGAGTCCCGGAGTCGGCAACCAGGACGGTGGTGAAGGCCCTCCGTATGAGGACAACTACGGCGACACGCTGGCGGATGTCGCTATGAAATACTACAAAGAAGACCTTGCGTCCGGCTTGCCGGATCAGATCCCGGCCGGGTTCTGTGACAAGGCCACATGGCAGCACATGGTGACCTACACCGTCTCTTTTGGTGTGAACGGCACCCTGACGCCCCAAGACAACGATGGAGACGGAAAAGAGGACGATCCGTGTTTCCTGGACGACAGTACGCCGGATCCTGTATGGCCTCAGCCAGTGGCCAACGATCCCACCGCGGTTGATGACTTGTGGCACGCGGCGGTTAACGGTCGGGGACAGTTTTTTTCCGCCTCTGATCCTGATGAACTGGTCGACGCCCTGGTGGCCGTACTGGAAAATATTGAATCGCGAACCGCTTCGGGTTCATCAATTGCAGCCAACGGCGAGGATTTGAAAACAGGGGCCGCCCTTTACCAGGCCCAATACGACCCCTCCAACTGGACGGGCGACCTGCTGGCTTACTCGGTCAATCCGGTAACCGGAGAGATCCAGGTGGACAGCCCATTGTGGTCCGCTGCCAACGCGCTGCAGGGGGTCGACCCTTCCGACAGGTCCATCGTCACATATGATGGCGCCGGTGCCGGCATTCCTTTCCGTATCGATGATCTGACAAACGACCAGAAGGATATACTGGATGCAGACTGGGCGACGGATATTTCCACGGCGACCGACATGGTCAACTATCTGCGGGGAGAAGAAATAGCAGGATTTCGCCCGCGATTCCGGAAGCTTGGCGACCTGGTGCACTCTGCGCCGCTGCTGGTGCACGGTGCGCTGGCCGAAAGTGATGGCGTCGACAACGACCTGGACGGAGAAACCGACGAGAGCGGTGAACGCCGCATGGGCACCATTTTCGTCGGCGGAAACGACGGCATGTTGCACGCCTTCAATGCGGAAACCGGCGAGGAACGATTCGCTTATATCCCCAATCTTCTTTTCAGCAAATTACCTGACTTGACCGATAATGCCTATGATCACGAGTTTTTCGTGGACCTGTCGCCGTCGGCCAAAGAAATTTCGGAAAGTGAAAATATCCTGATCGGAGGCCTGGGTGCCGGCGGACAGGGGTATTTTGCACTCAATGTCAGCAATGCCTATACCATCAGTGGTAGTTCAGAAGCAACTGTTGCCAACATGGTGTTGTGGGAATATCCCAGAAGCGGCACACCGCCGGCTGAAGCCGACGATCTGGGGCTGAGCTACAGCCGTGCAACCATTGCTAAACGAAATGGTGCCACGGATGAGTGGATCGCCGTTTTTGGAAACGGATACAACAGCATCAACGGGCATGCCGTGCTGTTTATTCTCAATGCGAGGACCGGTGCCCTTGTAAGACGTATTGATACCGGTAAAAAAATTGGAAGCACAGACGACATCGTAGGCCATCCAGAGTGGATCTCGGATAACGGCCTTTCTACTCCTTCACTTATCGACGTCAACAATGACGGGAGGGTGGATTACGTGTATGCCGGCGACTTGAAGGGCAACATGTGGAAGTTCGATCTGACGTCGGACAATGCCGGACAGTGGTCTGTGGCCTATGACGACGGCACCGAACCGATGCCGCTCTTCCAGGCCGGCGCTGACCAGCCCATCACCACCAAGCCTGATGTCATGTTTCACTGCAGCAAGCCGGGGTTCATGGTGATTTTCGGTACAGGAAAATTTCTAGGAGACCCGGACAGGGAAGATCTCAGCAGTTATCCCACTCAGACGATATACGGCATATGGGACTATGGTGACGATGACGACGACAGCGAGTATATCGGTGCCTTGACAGATCGTTCGACAGGAGAGTTGTCTTATCCCAGTGGCACCTATCTTCGAAAGCAGGTGGAAGTCGATTTCAGGAGCTTTATGGGGCATGACCTGCGCACGCTCAGCGCATACACCGCAAATTACTATACCGCGGCAGACCCCGACAGCGGGCAGCATGATAATCCGGCGTCATCTGGCGACACTGCAAGCTATGCAAGCGATGGCGAAGACAACAACAACAACGGTTACGTGGACGAAGCCGACGAGGAAAAGGTCCATGTCGGCTGGTTTTTCGATTTTCCCAACAGCCAGGCCGATTACATAGGTGAAAGGGTGGTCGTGGATCCTATGATTCGCGACGGAAAGGCCATCGTGATTTCCTTTTCGCCCAATCAGTCCGAGTGCTCCGGCGGAGGCCGCTCCATGGTCCATGAGATGGATGCCTGCAACGGCGGACGGCTATACAACCCGGTTTTTGATATTAACAACAACCGGCTGGTTGAAGATCCCAATGACACTATTATCATAACGGAACCTGATCCCAATGGCGGTACCCGCACCATACCGGTGCCCCCGACGGCGATTTCCTATCAAGGAATGCTTCAGCCTCCGAAAATTCTGCGGATGGACGACGAAAAACGCGAAATCAAGATATTCAACAATGAAGGTGCAACTCTGAACACCCTCTATGAAGCAGCCGAGAAACGGGGCTTTTATTACTGGGTTGAAAGAAACTGATCTCCGATTGAACGCCTCCCGTGAAAAATCGGGAGGCTGAAAACCGCTCAGCCTTGATGGGGGAAAACATGATTTTTTTCACTAAAAAGACCAAAAAAAATCGGATGAAAATGCTGGCGCTGACAGTCCTGATTAGTGGGCTGTTTATTTTGCCGTTTGCCAATGGCTCGGCTGCCAGGCAACGCAAAAAAGTGGTCTCCGAAAAAGCCATCTATACGGGATATCCTCTGGATTTCTCCGCGAGAGGCCATATTGACCGCATCGGCAATGGGGAGATCGTCATCGATGATGGCCTGTTCAAGGTAGACGCCAGTGTACGTTTCAATAGACCGAATCAGCTTGGGACAGCCATGAAGAGTTTTTCGGTAGGCGAACGAGTTGGCTTTATCGTGGACAAGAAAGGAAAATTGAGGTCTGTCTGGCTTTTAAAGAAAAAACGTAAGTGAGCGGATACTATACTACTGGGAAATCTGGGGCCTGCAGCAATTTTGAAATGGCGGAATTCGGATTTCATAAAACGATTCGTTCAGAAAGGAAAAGGTGCAACGGTGAAGATCGAAAATCATGGTAAATGGCGTTGTTCAATTTCGGGGATCTTGGCAGCTGTTGCCATCTTGTTGATTTTTCCTTGCTTGAGTCGGGCCGGAGTTTACAAGTTTGTGGATTCGCAAGGAATTGCTCACTACACTGATAATTTGTTACAGGTTCCTGAAGACCAGCGTCCGGCACTTGTGGACGAACCCGTAGAATCGGAACAGCCTCGAAAAGCGGATGCCGAAAGGGCCGATCAATCCGCAAAGCAAAAAGTGGCCGAAAATAAAACGCTGACATCCACAAAATCTGCGAAAGCATCCAATACCGCAACAGCCATAGACAAGCTCAGACTGGATAGGCTCCAGGACAAGCGGAGACAACTAGATGGTGAATACGAGGCCATCATGCTGGAGCAGGAGCGGCTCAGCAAAATGCGGGATACCCTGAAAACGGCCAAAGAAAAGGAGATGTTTACCGAGGCGGCCAATAGGCTGAATGCGCGCATAAATGCCTATGAGAAAAATCGACGTGCGCTGGCGGCACAAATTCGGCAGTATAATGAACGGGTGCGCCATTACGAACAGAAGCGCAAAGCGCTGGAAGCAGAGATGGCCTCCTTCACCGGCAGCGCAAACGGCGGATGAAGCCCATGACGTCTGTCGCCGGTGTACTCGAAAAAAAAGTATCCCCGTTTTCCTCAGCAGGCCAACCAAGAAACCCATTTGCACCCCGGCTGATCTGCGAAACCCTGCTCGAGCAGGGCCTCCTCAACCGGGAACAGGTGCGTGACATCCTGTCGCGCGAGAAAGTCCTGCTCAAGCGCCTGCAGCGTATGCGGGCCGAGGCCAACGGCCGCGGCGAAGTGAACTTCATCGATGTGCTGGTACCGCTCAACCTCAGGCGCGCCGATGATCGCTTCGCTCATCTGGACGAGGACGCCGTCTACCGCGCGCTGGCCAGGGACTGGAATGTTCCTTTCCGGAAGATCGATCCCCTCAAGCTCGATCTCAACGTGGTCACCAGCACCATTCCGCGCAATTTTGCCATGAAGCACCAGGTGCTGCCTATCGAGGTGGAGGACCAGTGCCTCACGGTGGCCACGCCCAATCCCTTCAACAGCGAGATTTTCGAAGACATCCGGCGTGTCACGCGACTGAAGGTCCGTGTGGTGGTCAGCCCCAAGGGCGACATCCTCAAGCTGATCGACGAATTCTTCGGCTTCAAGCGCTCCATAGCGGCAGCAGAAAATCAGTTTGCGGGCCCTTCGGTGGACCTGGGCAACCTGGAGCAATACGTCCGGCTGCGGAGTATGGACGAGCTTCCGTCCACGGACCAGCATGTCGTCAAGGCTGTCAACCATCTGTTCCTCTATGCCTTCGAACAGCGTGCCAGCGATATCCACATCGAACCCAAACGCGAAACCAGCCTGGTGCGCCTGCGCATCGACGGGGTACTGCACACGGTCTACACGCTCCCCAAGAACGTGCACTCGGCTATCGTCAGCCGCATCAAAAACCTTTCGCGACTGGACATGGCGGAAAAGCGGCGCCCCCAGGACGGCCGCATCAAGACGGACAAGGACGGGGTGGAGGTGGAGATTCGCGTGTCCACGGTGCCCGTAGCCTTCGGCGAAAAGGTGGTCATGCGCATCATGGACCCCGACATCCTGTTCCAGGACCTGCAGAACCTGGGGTTTACAGACTATGACCTGGAGCGCTACAATCGCTTCGTAAAGCTGCCCCACGGCATTCTGCTGGTGTGCGGCCCCACCGGCAGCGGCAAGTCCACGACCCTTTATTCCACGCTGCGGCAGCTGTCCTCGCCGGAGATCAACATCACCACGGTGGAAGACCCCATTGAAATGATCCATGAGGACTTCAACCAGATTGCGGTGCAGCCGGCCGTTGATGTGACGTTTTCGACGATCCTGCGAAACATTTTGCGGCAGGACCCGGACGTGATCATGATCGGCGAGCTGCGGGACCTGGAGACCGCCGAGAACGCGGTTCAGGCCGCCCTAACGGGGCACCTGGTGCTCTCCACGCTGCACACCAACGATGCGCCGTCTTCCATCATCCGTCTGCTGGACCTGGGGGTTCCCTATTTCCTGATCCAGGCCTCACTGATCGGCATCATGGGGCAGCGCCTGGTGCGGCGCATTTGCCGCAATTGCGCGGAAACCTTCGAGATGGATTCCGCCGAACTGCGCGAAAAAGGGATCTCTCTGGAGACGGAGGGGCCGGTAAGTCTCTGCCGGGGAAAGGGCTGTCAGAAGTGTCGCGGGACAGGGTACAAGGGAAGGACCGCGATCTTCGAGGTCCTCCCCTACACCGAGGCCATCAAGAGGCTCACCACGGCGGATGCCGACCTGGAAAAAATCCGCCGCCAGGCCGCCCAAGAAGGACTGGTCACCCTGCGGCAGAATGCCATCAAAAAACTCCTGGCCGGGGAAACTACCTACCAGGAAGTACTGCGTGTCACGTGGGAGGAACTGTAAGCCTCCACGGGGCTATTTCTTTTTGATCAGCATGCTGGATGGGTCCAGGAAAAGCTGGCTTTTTTCCATGTTTGCACTGCCGCCCTTGAGTGCGCGAATGTGGATCTGCTTGCCCTCGGGCTGCAGGGCAATGGCGGCCTCAAAAAGATCCGCCATCGCCGCCAGCTGGGCCGGCAGGCCCTCAGGGCCCGGTTCTTCGTGGCGGTGGCTGCGAACGCTCAGCCAGACATGCAGATCCTGCTGCCGCGCCAGCTCCTTGAGTTCGGTCAGCATGGGGCGCACCTGCTCGTCGAAGGGCAGTCCGTCGATGAGCATCATGCGGGGGGTAAAGATCCCCTGTTCGGTCAGATCGGTCAGCCGTTCGGTGAGTTTCGGAACGCTGAAGCCCTCCACCTGGAAAGTCATGATGAAACGGTGCGACAGGATGGAGTCACGCAGACGGTTGATCTGGGCGTTGTCGTACTGATCGGCCAGGCTGCGAAAAACTTCTTCATACCACAGGGTCACCTTGCCCACCGGATCATCCAGGCTGATGTGCAGCACATTGCGGTCGCGCAGCAGGGAATTGAGGGCCAGCTGGACCATGAGGGCTGTTTTGCCCACACCGGCCCTGGCCACTACGGCCCCGAACCCCCCGGGTGGGAGCACTTCGTCCGTTTCGGCACCCAGCAGCCGGAGGGGATTTCTTAGTATCAGATCCTTCTTGAGCATGGTGAGGCTCCTTTCCTTGATGTAGAGAACCGTTGCCCCCCGGTTTGACGGTCGCTCCTGCGGTTCAGGCGCAAATTGTTTAGGCAACATGTTTCTTCTCTTCGGCTTTTTTCTTCTTCAGTTCCTCGGCCACGGATTGCGGCACTTGCTTGTAGTGGGCGAATTCCATGGTGAACTGCGCCTTTCCCTGGGTCAGCGAGCGCAGGGCCGTGGAGTAGCCGAACATTTCCGCCAGGGGCACCTGGGCTTCGATGGCGCAGGAGACTCCCTCGTCCTGGGTGCCCACGATGATGCCGCGGCGCTGGTTGAGCGACCCCATCACGGCGCCCTGAAACTCGGTGGGCGTCTCTACCACGACCTTCATGATGGGCTCGTGGATCACGGGCGCGGCCTTGGGGTAAGCCTCCAGAAAGGCGCCGCGCGCGGCGGCCTGAAAAGCCATTTCGGAGGAGTCCACCGAGTGTGCCGCACCGTCGTCGATCACTACCCTGACACCGGTGACGGGGTATTCTATCATGGGGCCCTTGGCCAGGCACTGGCGAAAACCCTTTTCGCAGGCCGGGATGAACTGCGTGGGAATGGCGCCGCCCGTGATGCGGTTGTCAAAGACGAACTCTTCGTCGGTAACCGGTTCGAGGTAACCGGCGATGCGCCCGAACTGGCCGGCGCCGCCGGTCTGCTTTTTGTGGGTGTAGTTGAACTCGGCCCGGCGGGTGATGGTCTCGCGGTAGGCCACCCGCGGCTGGCCGGTGGTTACTTCGGCGTTGTACTCGCGCCGCATGCGCTCCACGTAGACCTCGAGGTGCAGCTCGCCCATGCCCTCGATGATGGTTTCGTTGGTCTCCTCGTCCATGTAGGTGCGGAAGGTGGGGTCCTCCTTGGAGAAGCGGTTCAGCGCCTTGGACATGTTGATCTGGCTCTTGTTGTCTTTGGGCACAATGGCCAGCGAGATGACCGGTTCCGGAACGAACATGGACGTCATGGTCAGGCTGAGGCCCGGCGACACGAAGGTGTCGCCCGATGCGCAGTCAACGCCGAACAGCGCGCCGATGTAGCCGGCATAGATGGCGGGAATGTCCTCCATCTGGTCGGCGTGCATGCGCACCACGCGCCCGATCTTGATTTTCTTGCCGTTGCGCACGTTGATCACCGTGTCTCCCTTGGCCAGCTTGCCCTGGTAGACCCGCAGGTAGGTCAGCTGACCGTACTGGCCGTCTTCCAGCTTGAAAGCAAGCGCCACCAAGGGCTTGCTTTCATCGGCCTCCAGCACTACCGGCCTTTCGTCGTCAGAGGTGTCCAGAGCTTCGTTCTTGACATCCAGCGGACAGGGCAACAGGTCGACGACCGCGTCCAACAGCGGCTGCACGGCCTTGTTTTTGTAAGCCGAGCCCATGAATACCGGTGTAATCTGACGGGTAAGGGTGCCGGCCCGGACGGCAGAAAGAATCAGTTCGGGGTCGATGTCGCCTTCTTCCAGGACGGCTTCCATGAGATCGTCGGAAAACATGGAGGCCGCGTCGAGCAGTTCTTCACGCTTCTCCAGGGCGTCGTCCACCAGGTGGTCCGGGATCGGTTCCTCGCGGATCTTTTCGCCGTTGTCGCCGTCGAAGTACAGCGCCTTCATTTTCACCAGGTCGATGACCCCCTCGAAGTCGGCCTCCAACCCGATGGGCAGCTGCATGGCCACGGCGTTGTGCCCCAGCTTCTCCTTGAGTTTTGCCACCACCCGCAGCGGGTTGGCGCCGCTGCGGTCGCACTTGTTGACGAAAGCCACGCAGGGAACCTCGTAGCGCTTCATCTGCTGGTCGACGGTGATGGACTGGGACTGCACGCCGCCTACGGCGCAGAGAACCAGGATAGCGCCGTCGAGGACCCGCAGGGAGCGCTCCACTTCGATGGTGAAATCCACGTGCCCGGGCGTGTCGATGATGTTGATTTCATGGTTGTTCCACTGGCAGAAAGTAGCGGCCGATGCGATGGTGATGCCGCGCTCCTTCTCCAGTTCCATGGAATCCATGGTAGCTCCAACGCCGTCTTTTCCCTTGACGTCGTGGATGGCGTGGATCCGGTTGGTGTAATAGAGAATCCTTTCGGTCAGCGTGGTTTTGCCCGAGTCGATGTGGGCGCTGATGCCGATGTTCCTGACTTTTCTGATATCGTGTTTCATCAGATGCTCCTTTTGCGGTCTTTCGCCGGTCGTCCTGTTTCAAACGCATTCAGCTGCAACGGGTGATTCAACTCCGGATCTTTATCTCAGAACAACAAAATCCCCCACCGGCAGCAGCACCAGGTGAGGGATTGTCGATAACCGGGCCTCGTGAACCTGACTATATAGTGACTATTTTTGCTGTTGTCAATGAGGTTTTCTTTGTTTTTGATGAAAAACGCTTGAAAAACGTCAACCGGGGGTCTTTTCCGCGCACTTTCGGCGTAGAGGACGGCGGCGCAGCAGCACGTAAACGGCGCCGGCACCGCCGTCGCAGGCCCGGGCGCTGGCGTAGGCCAGCAGCCAGCGCCGCCAACGGTTTCGGTGCAGCCATTGCTGAACCTTGTTTTTAAGAACCGGTTCGGCCGGGGAGGAGAGCCCTCTTCCGTGGATGATCAGGAGCGCTCTTTTGCCCTCGCGCAAAGCGCTTTGCAGGAAAGTGTCGAAAGCCCGGCGGGCTTCAAGGACCGGAAGACCGTGAAGGTCCAGGTGATCCTGGATGGCGAAATCCCCCCTGCGCAGGCTTCGCAGCAGCACGCGGTCGACGATGTAGCCGCTGCCTTCGATGTATTCAGGAGTGCGGTGCCAGTCAAACCCCTCGCCGTGTCGGACCAATCTTTCGAGCTGTCGCAGGACTTCTTCTTCAACGTCCCGGCGGCCGGTTGCCGGCATGGGCGCCGAAGGCATGTCGGGGATGTTGTCACGGTCCATGGGGACCACATCGGCCATGGCCTGGCGAAACAGCTCCCCCTCATCCTGCGGTTGGCTCTCTGTCCGAATGGGCGGTGCCGGCGAAGGGTATCCGGGCGGGACATTCCGTTCGGGAGGCAACTGCGGCAGGAGCTTTTCAAGCTGCGCAAAGGGCCCGCCGCGGGTCTCTTTTTTCGCGGTTCTGACCATAAGTTCCTGCCGATCCATGGGAAGCGTTTTCGAAGCAGCGACTCTTATGGTAAGGATAATCCATTTTATAGCATGCGGCAAAGGCCGTGGCAACGCCTCTTTGGTGGCCCGCCGGGGTATGATCATCGGCTGAGTCAACAGGGGAAGGAGAGATAAAATGAAGAAAAGCGGCGTCGAGATCGGCTCCAGCCAGTGGAATCGGATTCTGACCGAGGGGGCGGGCGCCTTCGGAATAATGCTTGAAGCGCGCCAGCTGCGCCTGATGACGCTGCACGCAGTCGAACTGGTCCGGTGGAACCGGCGGGTCAACCTGACCCGCATTACCACTCCGGTCGAGGTGGCGGTCAAACACTTCCTGGACTCTCTGACCGTCGTCCCGCTGATCGGCGAATGCCGAAAAGTTCTGGATATGGGCAGCGGCGGCGGCTTTCCCGGGCTTCCCCTCAAGGTGGCCGTGCCCGAGGTGCGCCTCACGCTGGTCGACAGCGTGCGCAAGAAAATATCTTTCCTCAAACACGTGATCCGGCAAAGCGGCCTGGAGGGCGTCGAAGCCGTGCAGGCCAGGATCGAGCAACTGGGCAGGGATGCGCTTTACCGTTGCCGCTACGACCTGGTCGTCTCCAGGGCGCTTGCCCCTCTGGATGAACTGGTGCGGCTGGCGGCACCTTTTCTGTTGCCGCGTGGAATTATCGTGGCGCTGAAAGCGCGGCGCGCAACGGAAGAGGTGCGTGTACTGGCGAAAAAATACCGCCAGGACCCTATGCATTTTCCCGTCAAGGTCGTGGAGGTCAGGGAGCTGATGCTGCCGGTGCTGAACCTGCGGCGGTGGATCGTGGTGCTGGAAAACACCGCCGGCAGGTGAGGGCGAGCCGCTCAGGCCGCCGTGTCGTAAGCCAGGTGCGGCGCCTTAGCGGCAGCGCGCTGAAGGCAGGAGACCAGTTCCTTGATATTGGCGATTTCCCCCAACGCTTCGTGGGAGGCGCCCAGGTGGGCGGCGGCCTTTTCTGCCAGTCGTTGCGCGGCCCGCACGTGGCCCGCCTCCCGATGCACGTAGCTTCCGGCAGCCTGTACCAGCCCCTTAAGCGCCGTCCGGCGTTTTCCCGAGGCGTTTTGCCAGCACTTTTCCACGACTTCGTGCACCTCGAAAAAAAGCCCGGCGTTCCAAAGGCGCACGGCCAGCAGGAGCGGATCAGTGGTGCGGGCAGTGCGCACGTCCGCGAACAGCGCTTCAAAAGCGAGGCTGCGCTGCTCGATGTACCGGCGGTGGGGGAGAGGAGGGTCACGGCGCAGCCACCGCCGGCAGCAGTCACGAAAATCGCCGCGGTTGCCGCGCTGCAGGGAGGCAACCATGGCCGTGGAGAGGCTGTTGCGGATATCCCGGGCCAGGCGATCGGCAAAAGGGTCGAACGTGTTTTCACCGGTGGAAGACATGTTGAATCCTTTTTGTCAATAGCGGGTTTACATGTTGGGCCAAACTCTGTAAAGAAAGACTTCTTGTCATCCCTTGTCATCGGCGGCTGTTTTATACTGTGCGCTGGCGCCAGAACAGGAGCTTCGCCATGCCTGAAGTCGATACCGAACTGCAAAGAGCCTTGGACATGCTGCGGGACGTCTATGAAAGCCGGATTCCATTCAACCGTGTGTTGGGCCTGGAGATTGCGGCCATGAATCCCGACAAGGTGTGCGTCAGGCTGGACATGCAGGAAAAGCTGATCGGCAATTTCATCAAGGGGAGCCTGCACGGCGGTGTGGTGGCCTCCGTCATGGACCTTACCGGCGGAATCGTGGCCGGCATCGGTCTGGTGCGCCAGTTGATGGGCGCCTCCACAGAGGAAATTTTCGATCGAATCACCCGCATGGGAACCATTGATCTGCGCGTAGACTATCTGCGGCCCGGGAAGGGACGCTATTTCCTGACCGAAGGCGTCATTCTCAGAACCGGCAGCAAGGTGGCCGTGGCCCGCATGGAAATGCGCAATGATGCGCAAACGCTGATTGCCGTAGGAACCGGCACCTATATCGTGGGCTGACGCCACCCCGGGAGTTGTCAGTCCAGCAGGGTTCCTTTGCGGACGGCGTCGGGGCCGAACCGGGAGGCCACGGCATCTACGGCGGCATCTACGCGTTCCCACTCCTCGGATGCGGCCTCGTCGTCACCGAACAGGCATGCCTGCTGCGGTGTCGCAGCGCTCTGAAGACCCCCTACACCCACACCCACCAGGCGCACTTTTTTACCCAGCGACACGGATTCCAGCAGGTCGACCGCCCGGGTGTAGATAACGGTCGAAGAGCGGGTGGGACGCTCCAGGGTGGATCTGCGTGTCAGCTGCTGAAAATCGGCGAATTTCAGCTTCAGGGAGACGATGCGCGCTTTGAGGCCGGAGGCGCGCAGGCGTCGGCCCACGTCCTCGGCCTGCTGCAGGATGATCCTGTTCAGGTCGGTCCGGTTGCTGATGTCGCGTGAAAGGGTCTTCTCTTCACTGATGGATTTTGTAGGCTGCCAGGGCTGTACGCGCGAACGGTCGACGCCTCGTGAAAGCTCGTGCAAGCGTCGGCCGAATTTGCCCATCCTGCGGACCAGCGCCTCCGTCGGCATCCTGCGAACGTCGGCCATGCGATAGAGCCCCATCTTTTCCAGTTGTTCCTGCGTGCGCTGGCCGACTCCGGGAATGCGCGCCACCGGCAGAGCGGCGATGAAGGCATCCACTTCTTCAGGGGCAATCAGGGTCAGGCCGTCGGGTTTTTGCATGTCCGAGGCGATCTTGGCCAGGAATTTCAGGGGTGCACCGCCAATGGAGCAGGTCAGGCCGAAGCGCTCCCGGATCGAGGATTTGATGCGCGCCGCCATCTCCGGCGGAGGGCCGAACAGGCGGCGACACCCGCTGACATCCAGGTAGGCCTCGTCAATGGATACCTTCTCCACAAGGGGGGTGTAGCCGCTAAGATGCGCCATGAGGGCGCGCGAGACCTGCTGATAGCGGGCCCTGCGGGGCGGCACGATAATCAGGTCCGGGCACAGGCGCCGGGCCTGGAACATGGGCATGGCCGAGTGGATGCCGAAACGGCGCGCTTCGTAGCTGGCGGCCGCCACCACACCGCGCCGCGAGTCGGAGCCCACCACCAGGCAGCAGCCGGCCAGGGCAGGATCGTCCAGCCGTTCCACCGCCGCGAAGAAGGCATCCATGTCCACGTGCAGTATCATGCCGGGATAAAGGGGCTATTGGGATTTGCGCTTTTTCCCCGAAGGTTTTCGTTTGTCGAAGCGCGGCATGAGTTCGACCTGCAGCATGCCTTTTCGGGTGGTGATGTTGGTCACGTTCCAGTGAACCAGGATCTTGCCGCTGGAAGTCTCGGCCACCAGGGGGCGCAGGGATTTCATGGAGACGGGGTACTCCACCTCGTTGAAGATCGACAGCAGCTGGGCCAGGTCGCCCCTCACAGCCTGGCTGTCAGCCTTCACATTTTTCTGGGTTACATGGGGCTTGATGTACAGAATATGCGCGGCCCTGTCGTAGCGCAGTTTGACCCGGCTGTGGAACGACAGGTCGACGGTGCCGATATCGACGATCAGCGATCCCATGTTCAGGCCGATGTGTTTCCCGTAAACAGCGGTCAGAAAAGAGGCTTGGTTTTCACCGATTTTCAGGCCGCGTACGGATTTGACCCATAATCGGCCGGAAAGCTGCTTGATAGGGGTGAGTTCCAGTGGTAAAAGGCGTTCGAGGGCAGTCCGGATGACCGATGCCGGCACGCTTACGGTGATGGGCTTCGATGAGGCAGCGAGGACCGATCCCATGGGCATCAGGAATAGGACAGCCGCCAGCAGGGGAAAAAAGGCTTTTCTGGACATGCAATCCCTCACTTTGTCTGTTGGGTTGTCGGAATAAAAACCGATCCGAACTTCGCATATCCGAAGAGGATGGTCAATACCGATGAGCGAACGCACGCAGATCCGGGTCCGGGGGTACCACATCGACTTTTTCGGGCACGTCAACAACGCCCGCTACCTCGAGTTCCTGGAGGAGGCCCGCTGGCGCTTTTTTGAAGAGCCGGGCGGGGCTATCGGTTTCACACGTCTGAAGCTGGATTTCGTGGTGGCCAACATCAATATCAGCTACCGCCACCCGGCGGTCATGGGGGACCTGCTGGAGATACAGACCCGGATCAGGGAAATTCGCCGCTCCAGTGCCGTGCTGCACCAGGCGGTGCGGCGGGTCGGCCAGGCGCGAATGGTAGTCGAGGCCGACGTGACCTTTGTTTTCCTCGACGCCGTAAGCGGCCACGTGCGCCCGATCTCCGGTGAAGCCCTGGCACTGCTGGAGGATCTGCCGGGGGGCGCGGAAGCGAAAGGGGTGTGAAGGAATCTCGATGCCGGAGGCCGAAGGGGCGGTTTACAGATTTGATACCGGACAGCGCAAAACGGGTGGCAACGTGCAAAAAAAATGGCGGAAGTGCATGGGAATCGAACCCACCCGGGACGGTTTTAGCGCCCCACACCGGATTTGAAGTCCGGGAGCCCCACCAGTGAGCTGCGCACTTCCGCACATTTTACGACCATAAATTTATTATCCGAATGTCTTTTTGTCAATATTTTATTGGCCCTCATCGGGGTGGCCGTATGGGAGTGCCGACGGCTGGCGGTTCGTGGAAGACGGCACCGCCGACGATCCGCTTCACGGCAACATGGTCATGGCAGAGGGAGGCCCGCATGACCGACATGACCCCCGGTTTTTTAATGCCGCATGGATCGCTTTTTCGATGACGCTGCGCCGGACGACAAGATTCCGCTAAAGCATGACTACGATATGCTGATAGAAGAGATGATGAAACACGCCAGGTGTGGGACCCGTGATGCATAAGGCGGGCGGGATCCTATCCGGACTGGGGCCCGCCCGGAAGATCTCTTTCTTTCTGGCTACCGGGGGACTGGTGGGACTGATCCCCAAGGCGCCGGGAACCTTCGGGTCAGTGGTGGGCCTGGGAGTCGTTTGCCTGTTTTCCGGACTGGACTTTTCCCTTGCTTTCGGGTTGACGATCGTACTATTTTTCGTCTCTGTCGGGGTCGCCGGAGATGCCGAAAAGATCTTGCAGTGCAAAGACCCCGGCGCCATCGTGATCGACGAGATTACCGGTATGGCGGTAACGATGCTGGGGATACCCTTTTCGACCTTAACGGCCGTTGCGGGATTTATCGTTTTCCGGATACTGGATATCCTGAAGCCTCCTCCGGTACGCACGGTCGAGCGTCGCTTTTCCGGCGGTTTCGGCATCGTCATTGACGACGTGGTGGCCGGCATTATCGGCAACCTCATCTTGCGGGTGATCCTGACGATCTTCTAGATCGGTGACATCGAATCATCCGCGGAAAGGCGTATTGCAATCTTGAGCACGAAACAGCTGGCCGAAAAAAAAGCCGGGGTAAAAAAGAAAAGCGCCTGGCGCGAAAACATCGAGGCCATCGCCATTGCGGTGGTGCTGGCCCTTTTCATCCGCGCCTTCGTAGTGCAGGCCTTCAAAATCCCTTCGGGTTCCATGAAAGACACGCTGCTGATCGGGGATCATATCCTGGTCAACAAATTCATTTACGGCGTCCGGATGCCCTTCACCAATGCCGTCCTTATCCCTGTGAAAAACCCGCAGCGTGGCGACATCATGGTCTTCAAGTTTCCAGAAGATCCCAGCAAGGACTTTATCAAGAGGGTCATCGGCGTTGCGGGGGACGTGGTGGAGATTCGGCAGAAAAAAGTTTTTGTCAACCACAAGGAGTTGGTCGAACCCTATGCCAAGCACACCGACCCACGCATCATACCGGCCTGGATTCAGCCGCGAGACAACTTCGGGCCGGTGACGGTTCCCAAGGACAGCCTGTTCGTCATGGGAGACAACCGCGACCACAGTTACGACAGCCGTTTCTGGGGATTTGTCAAGCTCGACGCCGTACGCGGCAAGGCCTTCATCATCTACTGGTCGTGGATTGACGACACCTTCGGCGTGCGTTGGGGGCGCATCGGCCACCTGCTGCACTAACGCCGTCCCGGTCGCTTCGCGGTGCCGATGCCCGGCACGCAACAGCAGTGGAAACAGAGAAGCCAAATGAGAATCCTGATCAGGGGGGCCCGTATCCTGGATCCCGGGCGGAAGGATACCGTCGGTGATGTGGCCATCAGCGACGGTGTCATTACCGCCATGGGACCCGGTGCCGCAGAGGCTATGCCGGATGCCGAGCGTGTCGTTGACGCGGCAGAATGCCTGCTGGTGCCCGGCCTGGTTGACATGCATGTGCACCTGCGGGAACCGGGACAGGAGCACAAGGAAACCATCGCCAGCGGCTGCCGGGCGGCCGCCCGGGGAGGTTTCACGGCAGTTTGTCCCATGCCCAACACCGATCCGCCCAACGATTCACCGGAGGTGACGGATTATATACTGCAGAGGGCCACGGCGGCCAACGGCGTTCGGGTGCTGCCGGTTGCGGCCATTACGAAGGGACTTGCCGGTGAGGTCCTGACCGATTTCGGAGCACTCAAAGCCCACGGTGCTGTGGCTGTTTCCGACGACGGTCAGCCGGTGAGCAGCGGGGCGGTGATGCAGCAGGCCCTGGAGACGGCACGGGACCACGGCCTGCTGGTGATATCCCACAGCGAAGACCTTTCTTTCTCTGCCGGCGGCCATATGAACGCGGGAACCGCTTCACGGCGGATGGGGGTTGCGGGGGTTCCCAATGCGGCCGAATTCGTCATGGTGGCCCGAGATATCTCGCTGTGTGAAATCACCGGTGCGCGACTGCACATCGCCCACGTCAGCACCCAACAATCGGTGCTGGCCATCCGCAAGGCCAAGGAGCGGGGCGTGCCTGTAAGCGCCGAAACCGCGCCCCACTACCTGTTCCTGACCGACCAGGATGTGGAGAAACTGGGAACGGATGCCAAAATGAGTCCGCCCTTGCGCAGCGAGGCCGACCGGATGGCGCTGCGCGAGGCATTGACGGACGGCACCATTGACGCCATTGCCACCGATCACGCGCCCCACAGCCCGGATGAGAAGGCTCTGCCTTTCGAACAGGCACCAAACGGCGTCATCGGGCTGGAGACATCGCTGGGGCTGGGCCTGCAGCTGGTGCGCGAGGGTGTGCTGGACATGGCACAACTGGTGGAGAAGATGTCCTGCAGCCCGGCCGGTCTGGTGGGGATCGATCGTCGCCTGGCGGTCGGTGCGCCGGCCGACCTGACCGTCATCGATCCGGCGGCGTCCTGGACCGTGCGGCCGGAGCTGTTCGCATCGCGCAGCCGCAACACACCTTTTGCCGGCTGGCGGCTACCGGGGCGGGCGGTGTTTACCATGGCCGCGGGACGGGTGGTTTTCGACGCAGCGATGGAAAATGATGACCCCGAGCACAAAACGGAAAAACAGTATGGTTGAAGAAAGTCGAGCGGCGAGAATTCTGGTGGTGGACGACGAGGAGAGCATGTGTCAGGTGCTTGAAATCATGCTTTCGCGGGAGGGATACCAGGTGACGGTGGCCCGCAGTGGTCGGGAGGCCATTAAAAAATTGGAAAAAGAGCGCTTCGACCTGCTGCTGTCCGACATGAAGCTGGGCGACACCACCGGCCTGGAGGTATTCAAGGCCGCCAAAAAGAAAGATCCCAACGC
>JAMOVG010000409.1 GCA_027061725.1 Desulfobacteraceae bacterium | reverse complement strand
TGGCCATAATCGAAAAATCCGTCGGACATTTGGCACCAATATTGCTGCGGATCAGGGAAAAGGGCTTTTCCGCTGCAACTGGCCAATGGGAACAGCCGCATCCTCATGATCATGGGGGGGACATGATCGCGTCTCCCGATTATCGCGTCGAAGGCCGCATTTACGAGAGTCGGCACACCCTGGTCCTCAGGGCCAAACGCCTTGACGGCACCACTGTCGTACTGAAGACGGTCAAAACCCGGGGGAAAACGGCGGTCAATATCGGCCGCCTGCGGCACGAATACGACGTGATAAGCGCCCTGGCGCCGGTTCCGGGCATCATCCGGGTGCATGCCCTGGAAAAAGCCGCCCACGGGCACATGCTGGTGCTTGAAGATTTCGGCGCCGTCTCCCTGGATGAATTCCTTGGCAGCGGCCGGCAGCCCCTGGCGCAGGCGTTGGAAATCGGCGTTCAAATTGCGCGGGCACTGGCGGCCCTCCACAAGGCCGGCTTCATCCACCGCAACATCACCCCCGCCAACATCGTCCTGCACCCTGCCGGGGGGAAGCTGAAAATCATCGACTTCGCGCTGGCGGTGCGCACGGACAAAAAGCCCCCCGAATGGGGCTACACTGACGGCATGCAGGGCACGCTGCGCTACATGTCGCCGGAACAGACCGGCCGTCTGGCGCGCGACGTGGACCGACGCACCGATTTCTACTCGCTGGGCGCCACGCTCTACGAGGTACTGACCGGCAAACCGCCGTTCACGGCCATGGACCCGCTGCAGCTGGTTCACGCACACCTGGCCCGGCAGCCGGTTTCCCTGCGGGAGATCGATGCCCGCATCCCACCGGTGGTCTCGGACCTGGTCATGAAACTGCTGGCCAAAAACCCGCACGACCGCTATCGCCACGCCGGCGCCATCGCCGACGACCTGGCACGCTGCCGGGAAATGGTGCTGAAGGGGCGCACCTCCCGTCGTTTCACGTTGGCCGGCCGGCACGGCAAGACCGGCCTCAAAGCGCCACAAAAGCTGTTCGGACGGCAGCAGGACCGCCAGGCCCTCTGGAACGAGTTCAACCAGGTGCCGGGCGCACCGACGCGCGTCGTGCTGGTGACGGGTTCTGCCGGCATCGGGAAAACCGCTCTGGTCCAGGCCATGCGGCAGCCGGTCACCCGCCGGGGCGGCTTTTTCGTTTACGGCAAATACGACCCTCTGCAGACCCGCACGCCTTACAGCGGGCTCAAAGACGCCTTCGGTGAACTGTCCCGGCAGCTCATCATGCAGCCAGAGCGCAGCTTCCGGCACTTTCGCAAAAGGCTGCGCACGCAGCTGGGCACCACGGCACGGGTGATCGTCGACCTGGTACCGGAATTCGAAAAACTGCTGGGTCCCCAGCAGCCGCTGCCGGCACTGGGGCCCGTAGAGGAACGCAACCGCTTTTTCCTGGCCCTGGAAAAAATGCTGGCCGCCATTGCCGGCCGCAAACACCCGGTGGTCCTCTGCCTCGACGACCTGCAGTGGGTCGACGGCGCATCCCTGAAGCTGATCGAAACCCTGGCCGCTTCGGCCATGATTAAATCGCTGCTGCTCGTCGGCACTTTCCGGGACCATGAAGTCGGCCCCGGGCATTGCCTGCACTCCCTGCTGGAAAAGCCCGGCAGGCACCGCCCGCGCATCACCGAACTCCACCTCGACCCCCTGGACCACGCCGCCCTGGCCCACATGATCGCGGCCAGCCTCAGCTGTTTCGTTTCCCAAATCGGTTCATTGGCCAAACTGGTCGGGAAACGCACCGCCGGAAACCCTTTCTTCACCCACCAGTTTCTCAAGTCACTATACGATCAGAAGCTGCTGACCTACGATGGGGCCGAGGGCCGCTGGCGGTGGTCCCTGCAGCGCATTGGCGCCGCAGACCTGCCCGGCGGAGTGGTCGAGCTGCTCACCGCCAAAATTCAATCCCTGCCTGGAAAGACCCGGGAATTGCTCCAGCTGGCGGCCTGCATCGGCGGCCGGTTTTCGCTCAACACCCTGGCGCTGGTCTCCGAGCGGCCACGCGTGCACCTGGAGGCGATTCTCGGCGAAGCGGAAGAACTTGCCATCACCGCCGTGCAGGGCACCGAAACCGGCATCGGGGAAGTAGCCCACGGTGCCGCCCGGGAGGGGCCGGTGCATTACCGCTTCATTCACGACCGCATCCGGCAGGCCGCCTACGACCTGGTGGACCGCCGCAGGCGGGCGGCGCTGCACTGGAAAATCGGCCGCATTCTGCTGCGTAGCACGACGCATCGGCAGCGCGAGTCGTGCATCTTCGACATCGTCAATCATCTAAACGAGGGGTTTGCCGCTTTCCGGCAGGACGCCGATCCGGCCGAACTGGCGCGACTAAACCTGGCGGCGGGTCACAAGGCCATGGCCGCCAATGCCTACGACCCGGCCCTGAGCTACCTGAAAAGCGGCATCGCACTGCTGAACGGCGATCCCGCCGCCGCGTCCGGCAACCCCCAACACAGCTGCTGGGAGCGCCATTACCGGCTGTGCCTCGATCTGCATACCGAGGCCATGAAAGCCGCCTATCTGAGCACACGGTTCGACGAGATCGAGCCGCTGGCGGCACCGATCCTGTCCCACGGGCGGCATATCCTGGACAAGATCAAGGTCTACCAGACCCGGGTCCAGGCGCTATACGCCCGCAACCGGATGCAGCAGGCCGTCCGCACGGCCTGTTCGGCGCTGGCGCTGCTGGGCATCCGGATCCCGGAAGAGCCGCGCAAGTGGCACGTCGGCGTCGACCTGCTCAAAACCCGACTGGTGGTCTCCGGCAAAAAGGCCGACAGCATCGGTGATCTTCCGGTCATGACCGATCCGCGCAGCCTGGCGGCGCTGGATATCATCCGCAGTGCACTGCTGCCGTCCTTCTACGTCAACCCCAACCTGTTTCCGCTGCTGGTCTTCAGAGGGGTGCGTCTGTCGCTGCGCTACGGCCAGACGGCCGATTCGAGTTTCGCCTACGCCGGGTACGGCCTCATCCTGTGCGGCGCGCTGAGGCGTTTCGAAGAGGGCTACCGCTTTGGTCAGCTGGCATTGAAACAACTGGAAAGGCTGAAGGGCAAAGAAATGCATTGCCGAACGCTGGTGACCGCCTACACTTTCACCGTGCACTGGAAACAGCACCTGCACGACTCCCTGAAGCCCATGCTGAAGGCTTACCGCACGGGAATCGAAAGCGGGGACATCGAATTCGCCGCCCTGGCCCTGCACCAGTATTCGTGCATCCTTTTTTTTGTCGGGGAGCCGCTCGGCCGGGTCGAAAAAAACCTGCGCGCTTTCGAGGAAAAAATCCGGGAACTGGGGCAGGACACGGCCCTGGAGTACCAGCGCATCTACCACCAGGCCGTGCTGAACCTGCTGGGCCGCTCCGCGTCCGAACTTCATCTGGCGGGTGAGAGCTACGATGAAGACACCAGGATCGCCCGCCATCGGGAGCGCAACGACCACAACGCCCTTTTCACCGTTTACCTGCTCAAGACCATGCTGGCGCTGCTCTTCGATCGTCCGCGCCAGGCCGTGAAAAATGCGGACGCGGCCGGCGCGCACATCGTCAGCGCACTGGCCTCACCGGATGAACGCCTGTTTGCCTTCTACGACTCTCTGGCGACGCTGTCCGGTTTTGCGGCGCTTTCAAAAACGGCACGCAAACAGGCCCTGGCAAAGGTCTCCGGCAACCTCGACAAGCTGGAAAAATGGACCCGCCACTGCCCGCTGAACACCCGCCATAAGTACGAGCTGGTGAAGGCCGGGTTCCTGGCCTGCAAGGGGAAAACGGCCGAGGCACTCCGGCTTTTCGATCGGTCCGTTGCCAATGCCACGGCGCACGGCTACGTGCAGGAGGCCGCCCTGGCCAACGAGTTGGCCGCCCGCTTCTGCCTCGGCCTGCAGCGGGAAAAGGCGGCCCGCGAATACCTCCGGGAGGCGCTCTATGGATACCGCAAATGGGGGGCCACCGCCAAGATCGCCCATCTGGAAAAACGCCATACCGCCCTGCTGGCGGACCGGCATTCCGAGCAATCCGGCCTGAGCCGGGTTTCGCCGGATGAGACACTGACCGGCGGATCGCTGCAGGTTCTCGACCTGGCCACGGTGATGAACGCCTCGATCTCCATCAGCAAGGAGATCGTCTATGCGAAACTGGTCGACAGGCTGATGCACGTGGTCGTTCAAAACACCGGGGCCCAGCGGGGAGTGCTCATCCTGCGGGTCAACGGCAGGCTGGAAGTCAGGGCCGAGACGGCCGCCCACGAGAGCGGCGCCAGGCTGCAAAGCGTTCCACTGGAAGCCGGCCCTGATATCCCCGTGACGGTGGCCAACTACGTCAACCGCTCCGGCGAAGCCGTGATCCTGGAAAACGCCACGGCCCACAAGCTGTTTGCCGCGGATCCCTACATCCGGCGGCAGCGTCCCAGATCCATCCTGTGTTTCCCTCTGGAAAACAAGGCCAAACTGGTGGGCATTCTCTACCTCGAAAACAACCTGGCCAGCGGTGTTTTCACACCCCGTCGGCTCGAAGTGCTGAAGATCCTGAGCGCCCAGATGGCGGTCTCCCTGGAAAATGCACGGCTTTTCCGGGATCTGGGCCAACGAACGGCCGCCCTGCGCACAACCAACCGAAAACTCCAGGAGGAGATCACGCAGCGCCGCAAGGCGGAAGCCGAGATGGCGCGCTACAAGCGGCGACTGGAAAAGATGGTCGCCGCACAGAGCGCCGAACTGAACCGCAGCCGCAAGACCCTGGCCGACCTGACCGGCGACATCCGCAAGGGCCATCGATTCCGCAACATGATCGGCAAGAGCGAGGCCATGCAGCGCATTTACACCCTCATCCGGGAACTGGCCGACGTGCCGGCCACGGTGCTGATCACGGGCGAGAGCGGCAGCGGAAAGGAACTGGTGGCCGGAGCCCTGCACGCCGGCAGCCACCGCAGCAGCCGTCCCTTCGTCAAGGTCAACTGCTCCGCACTTTCGGAAAGCCTGCTGGAAAGCGAACTGTTCGGGCACGTGCGGGGCGCTTTTACCGGCGCCCAGCGCCATAAGATCGGGCGCTTCCAGAAGGCGGCCGACGGCACGGTGCTGCTGGACGAAATCGGCGATGTCTCGCTGCACTTCCAGAAGCGCCTGCTGCGGGTGCTGCAGGAGCGTGAGTTTGAGCGCCTGGGCGACAGCACCACCCTGCCCATGAGGGCCCGCGTGGTCGCCTCCACCAACCAGGACCTGCTGAACAAGGTGCGCCGCAACGAGTTCCGCGAGGACCTGTACTACCGGCTCAAGGTGGTCGAAATCCGGATACCGCCCCTGCGGGAACGCCGCGAAGACATCCCCCTGCTCATCCGGCACTTCCTGGCCATCTGCAGCCGCGAACTCAACAAGGAAATCCGGGACGTCTCCCCCGGTGTGCTTCAGACCCTGATGTCCCACGACTGGCCGGGCAACGTCCGGGAACTGAAAAACCTGCTGGAACACGTCTGCATCCTCTGTCCGCAGCAAACCATCGGCGAACGGGATCTGCCGGCGGACTTCACACCCCTGCGCCACCCGTCGCCTCGACGCCAACCGCACCCCGCCGGACCGCTCGGCCGTGCCGCCATCCTGCAGGCCCTGGAAGATGCGCACTGGAACAAGACCCGTGCCGCCCGCCTGCTCTGCATCAGCCGCCGCACCCTCTACCGGCGGCTGGCGCAGTACGGAATCGAATAATAGGGGTGCAACCGCGGCCGGCATGGCACACTGCGGTGGCACAATCTGTGCCGCGACACACCGCCCCCGACAAGCCCCGGCAGGCTCACCACTGAAGGTTTTCACTGTTATAACAGCATATTATTTCCAAAGCAAATACATGGCCCCCATCTTGCAGTCCTAGGGGTTGCCGGACCGCGAAATCATCGACGTCTCTCGCGGCCATTGAGGCGCAAAAGCGCCGTCGGAGCAACAACGGGCAGCCGAAAAAGAAACGGGAGGTGCACATGACACCGCACAACAAGCCATCCACCCACCGGCAGGGGCCGCTCAGCTTCACCGAAATCTACCGGGCCATTGAAGCCGGCGACGACTTCAACAGGCCCCAGCTCTTCTTTCTCGGGCGGCTGGTGGAGCGGAAACTGGAACGCTTCAACGTTCGCATCGGACCCCGCGAGTTGGAGATGAAACCCTACGAATACTGAGAAAAAGGGGGGTGTTCCGATGAAAAGGGAAACGGCGGGAAAAGAGCGCCGGCGGCAGCCGCGTTTCAGGCTGAGCGGAACCGTTCTGGCCCTGGCCGGCCCCCGTGGAGGGCAGCGGGGAAAAGTGGCCGAGATCAGCCGCGGCGGGCTGTCTTTTCTGTATCGGGAAAATGGCGGCAGCCGTTTTCGGGCACGGCGGATCGACCTCCTATGGTCGGATTTCGTGGCCGTCCATCACCTTGAGAAGCTGCCCGTGCGCACCGTGTCCGACACCCCCGTACAGATACGGGGGCAACACGGCCTCCGACGCACCGGCGTGGCCTTTACCCGCCTTTCACCGGCACAGGAAAGCCGTCTCGACCGCCTGATCGGCTCCTGCGGCATCAGCGTCGGCTGATCGCGCTGCCGGCGTTTTCACGCCGTCTGCCAGCGAACGCCGGGTGCTTTTTCTTCCACGGCGCGCTCGAAGGCCCGCACGACCGCCTCCGGAAAAGGATGCACCTGGGGGCGACGTTTCTCATCACGGCGCACCCAGATCACATCCTGGCTGCCGGTGGCCAGTTTCATGGGGCGGCCGCCGGGGTTGAGCTGAAAGTATTCGAAATGGAAACTGGCACGGCAGCGTCCGAGGCGCTTGAGCGCCATGGTCACTTCGATGCGGTCGAACGGCATGGCTTCACGCAGGTGATCGACGCGGCAGCGCAGGCACAGCAGTTCCCCCCGCTCCCCAATGCCCTCGAAGTGATCCGGAATCAGGTCGTGGAAAAACGCATCGCGCACGATTCCCTGCCAGGCCGAATAATTGGCGAAGTAGATGTTGCCCACCACGTTGGCGTTCTGCAGAGAGGTGTCCATCACCCGTCTGCTCAGAATGGGCTCTACCACCGGACCGGCCGGCGCCGTGTAAAGCACCGTCTCCCAGGGGCCGTGCACGAGATCCGCCAGCGGCTCTTCGAGGGGCTCGGGCCGGTTGGGTGCATCGTAGCGCGGCAGCATATCGCCAATAAACTCTCTGTAGTAGTCAGGGTATGGTTCTATCCGCACTTTGCCGGGTCCCAACACCCGCACCCAGGAGGTCTGCTGTTCCAACCAAGCCAGGCGCTGGTGCCGCCCGTCAGGCAGCACTTTGCGGAAGTCGAAGGTCATGGTCAGGGTAGAATTTTTCGGGCCACCGTTACCCGACGCCCACAACCATGTTTCGATCAGATCACCAGTGGTGGCTTCCCCCAGGACGGCGAGATCAGTGTAATTGGTCACCCCGCCCCACTTACCGGTAGCAACTTGCCGAGCCAAACGGGACAGGATCGGCCAGGTGGAGGCCTCACGTACCATTCCGGCCCAAAACAGGTAATGGGAAAAATGGATCGTACGACTCATCTGACTGGCAGGATAAAATGTAGCCGGCATGCGCTGGATGAATATGCCCTGTCCCTGAGGACCGGCATCGATGATTTTGTAACATCGATGATCGAAAAGCGCTTCGTAACCAGGATAGTTCACGGCGGAGGATTCACTCAAAGGCCGTAAAGGTGCCGCCCGGTTGACGGTGACGGCCACCACCCGCGGTGCCCCGCGGGTCAGCCGCATTGTAAAAGCCAATACTTCGGCTTCGATGCGCGGGCAATGAAACAGCGTAGCCTGCCGGTCGTGGTCGACGATTTGCAGCTCGGCCGGGGCGGCCGCGCCCGCCTTGACAAAGGCCTCCACCGCGGCCCAGACACGGGTCCCGGCCTCGTTAAGGCTCCCCAGGTCCTGGGCCAGTTCACGGGCGAGTTCGAAGCGCTCGTCTCCCAGCAGCGCCCGCCACTGCTCCTCGCTGCGCGCCGTCACCGGCGCCAGGTCACAGCCCTGTGGCCGGCTGCCGCCGCTGATCAGGCACATGCGGTCGTCGTGGGCCAGGGCGGGCTCCAGTCCGGCCACATCCCGCCCGCGCGCAACGGGCTTGCCCGAGTCCTCCCAGTCGACGTCCACCCCAACGGCATCCTCTTCGCCACGTCCGAGACAGGCCTGCAGCGTCCGGATCACCAGCGGACGCACAAGCTCGCGGCGCTGTTCACGGTTCAGCCGGTGTATGCCTTCGACGTGGTACAGATCCACCCGGGGCACTTCCACCTGCAGCCGGCGTGCCAGCGCCTCGAGGGTTCGGCGCACCATGGCCGTGTCGCGTGCGTCGGGTTCGCACAGGTCCTGCACCGTGGGGTACTCGTCGTGGTGCTCCAGAATCTGCAGGCGGTAGCCCTCCAGCCGCTCGCGCACACGTCCGCGGCCGTCCAGGGCCATGACCTCGAAGGTGTTTTGCGTCTCGGATTCGTCCACCCGGCGCACCACGATGGTCAAAACGGCGGGGCGCCGGGGATCTTCTCCGGCGTCCGGCGGAAACAATTCCAACCGGTCGATGCCCACAGGCAGCGAGGTGTCCTGGGGAATCAGCAGCGCGGCGGACTGCAGCAGGGTGTCGCGAAAAAAGGCGTCGCCCAGCAGCAGGCCGCTCTGCGCCTCTTCGCCGAAGGCCGTGCGGACCACCTCACGGTCGGAGTGGCGCGCGGTGGACAGCACGGCCTGCCGGGGCGTGAGCTGCCAGACCTCCCGGATGCGCTGAAAACGGGGCCCCTGGAACAGGAGCGTCTCGCGGTACAGGTCGTTGCGGGGCCGTATGTCCAGCGGCGATTTGGAAAGGTCGACGGCGTGGCGCAGGTCCTGCCGTCGGCCTCCAATGACAAAGGTGGCGGTAAAAAAATCGGTTTCCACGCCGGCGCCGGGCTTGTAAACGCCGGCCTTGATTCTGCGCGGCCCGCCGTCCTCGGTGATCTCTTCCAGCTGCGCCCACACGATGATATCGGCTCCCTGCTCGGGGTCCACCGTGATGGGCCGCTGCAACCGGATATCCTCGATGCACAGGCTCGAGAAATCCTGCTCGCCGCTGACGTGCGAAACCGCCTGCGCCATGGCTTCGAGGCCGAAAACGGCCGGCATCAGGTACGAGTCCTGGAAACGGTGATCCTCGAGGTAGGGGTCCTTTTCCAGTGTCAAGTGGGCCAAAAAGGCGGATTCGACGCCCGGCGTGACGTGCAGCGCCTCTTCCAGGAAGCGCTTGTTCCGGCGGGATGACTCGGCGGGCGCCTGCCCGAGATCGAAACGTCCCAGGCGGGCCGTTATCATGACCTGATGGACGCCGGGATCCTTGAGGAAAAGGCGCACGAAACGATTGACCCCCTCGGCGGTAGGGATGGCGTCGATGCCCATCTTTTTCAGGGCCTGCACGCTCCCCATGCGGGCCCCCATGCCCTCGTCGCGCCAGATGCTGTAGGCCAGGGACTGGGTGCGTGTTTCCGGGTGCTCATCGCCGAAACGCCGCAGGATAAGGTCGAGCGCCTCATTGGAGAACGCGTACCAAGCGTTTCCGGGCATGCCGGTGATGCCGATGATGGAGGTCAGTCCCACGAAAATCCTGGGAGGACGCCGCGCCAGCGCCCGGCAAAGGTGCAGCGCCCCCATGACCTTGGGTTCGATTTCCGCCAGGGCCTCCTGAGCGTCCACCTGGCTGGCCGGCCGCGGGATGTTGATACCGGCGCCGTGGATGACGCCCGTGATGGGCCCCATCTCTTCGCCCACGCGTGCCACGAGGGCCTCGACGGCGGCCGCGTCGCGGACATCACAGCTGTAGTAGCGGGCCTGCAGGCCCTGTTCGCGGTAGCGCTCCAGGGTCTGCCGTATTTGGCGCACCCCGGCATTGTCTCCGTCCGTAAGAGGAGTACTTCCCACCAGCGCCATACGGGCGCCGGTGGCCTGTGCCAGCGCAAGCGCGCAGACGGCCGAGATGCCGCGCGCGCCGCCGGTGACCAGAATCACGTCCCGGGCACTCCACTGCAGCTTGCGGGGTCGGTAAGCAGCAGGCGACAGCACCTGGGCCTGGAAGACGCGCCGGGTAAGTTTCTCATCGTAGCCTGCAGCCACAAAAGTCGCGGGGCTCTGACTCTCCCGGATCACCTTGCCGGCCACTTCCGCGGGCTTCAGGTGCGGCGAGAAATCGAGCACCCGCACGCGCAGGTCCTGGCGCTCCATCTGGACACTGTGGGCCGCCGCAACGGCGCCGCAGCTCTCCAGGTGTGCACAGCGTCGCCGGTTTCCAAAAAAACCACCGCCGAACTGCAGGTACACCAGCATGTTGCTGCGCCGGGGGGCCGCCGACGCCGGCGGCGGTGAAAGCGTGCAGGCGATGCGTTCGACCGTTCTGCGCAGGGCCGAACGCTTCCGGCCGCTGGAGGCCCGACGCGGGAATATGGCCACGAAGTGGCTGAAGGCGGCATCGCTGTTGAAGCCCAGTCGGTCGGCCTCACTGAACGTGGCCACCTGGACGCTGGCCCCCAACCCGGCCAGTTGCTTTTTCAGTTCGCGGGCCACGCGGTCGTCGGTCTTTTCGCTGAGGAGCAGTACCCTGGCGGACGGCCACCGGTCTTCATGGCGCCGCCCCCACCAGCGGGGCATGGCGGCCAGCGGCTTTTCCACCAGCGCTACCTTGAATTCGCGCACCCAGGGCGCGTGCGCGACGGCCGGCCCGGCGTCCCCGGTGCTGCGCTGCTGCCGCACCAGACGGGAGACAATGCCGGCGATCTGTCGGAAGCTGCGCTCCAGCAGCGGTGCAAGATCCACGTTTAAATCAACGTGCAGCTGCCGGGAAACGGAGCTTAGTACTTCCATAAGGTCATCCCGGCCGAGCTTCAGGTCTTCCCCCACCCTGCCGTCGGCGTCCAGCACCGCCTGCTGGCGACCGCAACGCTTGGCGGCCTGCCGCAGGAGTGCCGACAGGATCTGGCTCTCGTCGGGTATGGCCGGCGCCGTTTCGGCCGGCGTTTCCGGCCCATGGTCCCCGAATGCAGCGACAATCTCCCCCAGGGAAGCGTTGGCCAGGCTGCGGGGGTCGATTTTTCCCGCCATGCCCGTGCGACGGCTGAAGGTGGCGATCAGGTCGCCGGCCTTGATGGAGTCCAGGTTCAGGTCGTCGAGCAGGCGTGAGCCGGCCGAGAGGGTCTTCTTCGGAAAACCGGTCATTTCTTCCACCAGGGAAAACAGGACCTCGAGCCCGTCGGAATCCCCGGAAAGAGCGTCAGAAGTACTTTCGGACTTACCCGACTCCGCCTCGGTACGACCGAGGGCTTCCGGGCCGTTGGGCATGTGGCGCAGGTCGGCACGAATGATCTCCATCAGGAAGGGCCCGCGCGTGGACAGGTACCGTCGCAGCACATCGCCCTTCAGTCCGGCGGCTTCGGCCACCAGCGGTTCCAGGGCAGACGACAGTTCGGCCGCAGACGTCTCGGCCGCCGCCTCTCCCAGGGTGGCTGCCGGGATGCGCTCACAGGGGTTCTCGATGAAAGTCCTCTCCTGCGGGGGCGTAAAGGGCCGCACCAGGCGCCCCTCGAAAAAGCGTCGCATGTCCAGCGGCAGCCCGTGGGCGAAAAGCATGCCCACCGCCCGATTGATGTCGCGTTCGTCTTCCGCGCGGGACTCCACCGGCAGGCACAGCGGCCCCCGGTCACCGGTGATGCGCCCGTACAGGTTGGTCAGTACGCGGCCGGGCCCCACTTCCAGCAGCAGGTCGCACTCGGGCGCCATGTTGTTGACCATGGACATGAAATCGACGCGGCAGGTCATCTGACGGGCGAAATGCTCCCGCAGTCTGTGCCAATCGTGAATCAGGCCGCCGTGCAAGGTGCTGAAAAGCTTGATGTGCGGCTCCCGGCCGGTAGACGGCAGAACCGTATCGGCCGCCAAGCGTTCGGCCGCCGCTTCGGCCAGCCGGCAATGAAAAGCGCCCGAAACCGGCAGGCGGGCAGCCACGACGCCCTGATCCGCGGCCATGCGCTGCAGTTCTTCCAGGGCCTGCTCTTCCCCGGCCACGACCACCTGCCGGGGTGCGTTGAGATTGGCAATGGAGGCGTACCCACTCCGAATCGAAGACACCAGCCCCTCGGCGGCCTCCGGCGTGCACGCCAGGCTGAGCATGCCGGCGGGCGCCGTGGCGCATTCGGCCATGATGCTTCCGCGCCGCGCGGCGAAATGCAGCAGCGCTTCGTCGTCCATGACACCGGCCGCCCAGAAGGCCACGGCCTCGCCCAGGCTGTGGCCACCCACCGCCACGGGCCGCACCCCAAGGTTCTGCAGAAAGGTGAACCAGAGCATAGACGCCAAGCAGATGGCCGGCTGGGCATGCTCGGTGCGCATCAACTGCTGTGCCCACCCGTCGCGCACATCTTGGTCGACAGCCTCCACGGCGCGGAAAACAACCGGCTGCACGGGCCCGGCCCCCACGGCGGAGGCGGCGGCATCGGCACGCTCGGCCAGCGCGCGGGCCCATGCGAAGCGCTCCGTCAGACGGCGCGCCATATTGAGCAGCTGGGAACCCTGCCCGGGGAAAAGCATGCCCACCCGCGGCAATCGGGGCTGGTTTCCGAGCCAGATGTTTTCGTGCAGGTCGCTGAAAACATTTCCGGCGGCCGGCAGGTTTTCGCGCAGGACGCGCGCCAGGCGTTGCAGGCGACGGGCCAGCTGCTCGGGCGAGGCCGCCACCACCGCAGCGTGCAGGCGGGGCCCACGGGGGGACGCGTCCGCCAGGTCGGCGGCCAGATCGACGAGCTCGGCCTGGCTCATGCCTTCGACCATACGCGCCAGGCGACGGACCTCACGCGCCAGCTGCTCGGGTGATACGGCCCGCAGCACGAACAGTTCCGTATCCTGGCCGGAAGCCAGCAGGGCGCGCTCGTCCAGTTCTACAGAGCTGTCGTCGCGGGGGGCATCGCCTGACTCCAGCGTGACGTGGCAGTTGATGCCCCCGAAGCCCATGGCCGACACCCCGGCCCGCAGGCGGCTGTCCGGAGGACATGGTTGGCCCCTGAGCACCGGGAACAGGGATCGGGCCTTTTCCGAGAAGACGGGATGCGGCGTCTTGCAGCCGGCGGTGGGGGGAATCAGACGCCGGTTGACGGCCATGACCGCCTTGATGAAGCCGCCGATGCCGCTGGCCGCCTTGGTGTGGCCGATGAGAGATTTGAGGGATGTTACGCCGCAGCGGCGTTGCCGCGGGGCACCCGCCCGCGGGGTGGCCTGCAGGGCCTGCGCCACGGCTTCCATCTCGACCCGGTCGCCGACGGCGGTGCCGGTGCCGTGCCCCTCGATGAAATCCAGTTCATGGGGGCCGTAAGGCGCCCGACGGTAGGCGCGCCCGATGGCCATGGCCTGGCCCGCTACGCTGGGCGCTGTGATGGCCGAGCGGCCGCCGTCCGAAGACACCCCCCAACCGTGGAGCACGGCGTAGACGTAGTCGCCGTCGCGCCTGGCGTCGTCCAATCGTTTGAGCACCACGAAACCGCACCCCTCGCCGGGGATAAACCCATTGCCGGCGGCATCGTAGACGTTCATGTCGGTGCCGGTCAGCGCCCCGGCCTTGGCGAAACCCACCATCTCGAAGGGGTCCAGGCTCACGTCTACACCACCTGCCAGGGCCAGGTCCAGGCTGCCGACGGACAGCTCGCGGGCCGCCGTGGCCACGGCCAGCAGGGAAGAGGCACAGGCACCGTCCACCGTGTAGCCGCCGCCACTCAGGTCCAGGTAATTGCAGATGCGCCCGGCGATGGTGTTGGAAAGACCGCCGGCCAGTGTGTCTTCGTTCACATCGGGAAAGGCGGATTTGAAAAAGCCCTCCATGGCCGCCACCAGCTCCCGGATCATGGGGGCATCTATCCGCCGGCTTCGGGCGGCCGCCTCCAGTGCCCGGCGGACGTAAGGCCATCGCAGCCGCATGGTCTGGGCGCGGGTCTGCTCGCCGGTGAGGCTGTTGCCCACGATGACGCCCGTGCGGGCTCCCGGGATGTCCGATTTGCCGAAGCCCCCGTCCTCCAGTGCCTCCAGGGCGGTCTCGAGCGCCAGCCAGTGGACGATGTCGGTGGCGGCATAGGTCGACTGCGGAATCCGTCGCGCGGCCCAGTCAAAAACGAATCCGTCAATCACCGCCGCACGGGGACAATAGGTGGTGTCGGCGTTCTCGGGGTCCGGGTCGAAATAGTCTTCCAGTGACAGGCGCACGGCGGGAAAACGCCGGAACTGGCGGCGCCGGGCCAGGATGTTTTCCCACAGCTGGTGTACATTGCCGGCCCCGGGGTAGCGGCAGGCCATGCCGACCACGGCAATGGGTGTCGAATGGACATCGCGATCCTGAACCTCGGAAGGCTGCAGAGAGTCATCGTGGCGCATACGAATCTCCAGTGTTGTGATGCTGATTGTTTTACGGCCGACGTTTCCAACGGCACCGACGGGTAAAACCCCACGTCAGTTCTTCAGCAGGCCGGACGGCTTGGCGAGTTCCTCCTTGACCGCCCGGCCGATGGTCTCCAGCGTATAGGGCTTTCGAATGCAGACGCCGCCGCCAAGCCGCTGCAGTTCGTGGATACGCTTGGTTTCGGAGTACCCGCTGGCAATGATGGCGCGTTGGTGGGGATGAATTTTCAGGATGCGCCGATAGGTTTCGAGGCCGTCTATGCCCGGATTCATGATCATGTCCAGGATCACCAGGTCGACTTCGTGGGACTGCAGGTAGCGCACCGCGGCTTCGCCGCTCTCCGCGGTTTCCACCCGGTAGCCCAGCTTCTCCAGCAGGCTGCTGGCGATTTCGCGCTGCTCGGGAACGTCATCCACCACCAGGATGGTCTGTCCGTTGCCGGAAAGCGCCTCGAGGGGCGGTTTCGTTCTGGGGGCGACGCGGGGGATCGCGTGGCTGGCGGGGAAAAAGAGCGTGAAAGTGGACCCCTGCCCCTCGGAAGTCTGGATGTCGATGTAGCCCTTATGGTCCTTCACCGTACCCCACACCACCGCCATACCCAGGCCGGTGCCGCTGCGCCCCATGGTCTTCTTGGTGTAGAAGGGCTCGAAGATGCGCTCCAGATCGCCGGGGGAAATACCGGTTCCGGTATCGCTGACCGTCAGGCAGGCGTAATCCCCCGGGACGATATTGGCCACATCGGTGTTGGTGATGATGGGAGCGGGCACGTGCCGCATCGCCGTGCAGATGGTGACGGTGCCGCCTTCGGGCATGGCCTCGACGGCATTGGAGACCAGGTTCATGAGGCACTTGGACAGGTGCACCGGAGAGCCTGTTAGCAGGACCGGCTCAGGACTGATGCGGGTGCATATGCGGGCCTCGGGGTGATACTGCTGCAGCTTGGCGAACTCCGGGCTGTTGAGGTAGTCGGCCACGATGCGGTTCAGGTCGATGGTTTCCGATACGGCCACGCCCCGACGGGCCAGGGTGAGCAGGTCCTGCACGATGGCCGCTGCCTTTTCCCCTGAGCGCTTCATGGTCAGCAGGGGCTTTCGCAGAAAACTGTCCTCGGGCAGGTCCATGAGCAGCAGGTCCGGGTAGCTGACCACTCCCGACAGGATGTTGTTCAGGTCGTGGGCCACGCCGCCGGCCAGGGTTCCGATGGCCTCCATCTTGCGCGCCCGCTGCAGCTGGGCTTCCAGCTTGCGCTTGTCCCGCTCCAGCTGCAGGTGGGCCTGCATTTCGCGCTTGAGCTGTTCATGGGCCCGGCGGATCTGTGCGGTGCGCTGCTCGACACGCTTTTCCAGCTCCCGGTTAATCTTCTCGACCTTGCCCTGCTCGGCCTTGAGCAACTGCGCCAGGAAAAAATCCCTGCGCGCGGAATACTCCACCGAGTAGGCAATCAGCATGCCAAGGAAGTTGGCCACCAGCAGGTAAAGCGTGTGGTGGTACAGAATGTTGCGGGGTGTGGGCACGATCTGTGTGGAGACCCAAAGGTAGGCCAGAATGATGGCCCAGCCGGCCAACGTCGCATAAATAAACCGCTGCCGGATAAAAGCATAGCCAAAAACCAGCGCGATCAGCACTCCCACGTAGTAGGAATAGCCTCCTGGCGGCGGGGCCACGGCAATCATGGCGATAAAGCCCCCACCCGCCACCAATACGTAAAGAATTTCGAGCAGCTGCCAGCACCTGCGATAGTAACGGGTGAACGTTAAAGCCAGGCCGACAACGAATACGGAAACTACGACTCCGTATCGGATGAACCACAGCAGGTGCTTCTGGTCCGGAAAGAAACGACCGTCCAACACGCCGGCGACCGCGATAAAAAAAACAGCGTAGAAATGACACAGGCGCAGATGGAGCAAATGCTTCTGGAAATAATCCGACCAGAAGGGCTCCTCCAGGGCTTCCTGCTCATCACGAAAACGGAGCGTCAGCAGGTTGACCTGCATGTCGACGCTTGGGGCGGCATCTGGCGGTGAAGGCAATGTGCGTCCTCCCGGCATCACGGCACCTTGAATGGGTTGCGCCTGGGGGCGGCCTGAAAAAAATTGTAGCATCTATACGACACTTTTCAGAAGCTGTAAAGCAATTTTTATTATTATTTCTGGGCCCTGCCCTGCGGGGCGGCTGCGACACGAAGCACGCCCGGCCCCCTCCGCCCCGAGGCGGCCGCCGTGCTGCCGCCCACCCCGCAGGCAGCCGCAGCCGGGTGTATTGATTTATAATGTCGGCAGGCCCACAACTTGACATTAATAGTCGCTACGGCTATTAAATCTTCGTTCTACAGCGACCTCAACCATTTCCCGAACCGCAGGGAAAACGGGTCGATTTTTATGGGCCGCAAACCGGATTTCTTCAAGGTAGGTAGCCGTGTTCTGTCTCCAGCTCTATCGCCCGTGTCGCTTTCGGGAAACCGACATCCCCGCGCCAGGCCTGCCGGGACGGGGGCATATCACGGTTCGGCTGGGTTGTGCCCTGGTCTGCGGCAGTGACATCCCCTACTTCGACGGCACCAAGCCTTCCATGGTGTTCCCACTGGACGCAGGGCGTCCGATCCACGAGTGTGCGGGAGAGGTGGTGCAAAGCTCTTCCGGCCGATTCCGGCCCGGCGATCGGGTGGTGGCCATGCCCGCGGAGGACAGGGGCCTTTGCGACGTCTTCCTTGCCCAGGCGGATAAGGCTGTACAAATACCTGACGCCGTCGACGACATGGCCACGGCCTGCCTGATACAACCCCTGGCAACGGTGCTGGCGGCCGGGGATCGTCTGGGCCCCGTAGAGGGGCAAAGCGTCACCGTTATCGGTGCGGGCCCCATCGGCCTCATGCTCACCTGGCTGCTGGCCGAGCGGGGCGCCCGACCCGTGCGGGTCATAGACCCCCTGGAGAACCGCTGTAAACAGGCATTGGAGCTCGGTGCCAGAGAGGCACTGCCCCTGACCAGCGCCCAGCTTGCCACCCTTTTGCGCAGTGGTCACGAACCATGGCCCCGGGCGGCCGTCTGCGTGGAAGCCGTGGGACACCAGCCGGCCACCGTCAACGATGCCCTGGAATTGGTGGAAGAAGAGGGGCGAATACTGGTCCTGGGCGTGCCCGATCAGCCGGTGTACGCTTTTGACTTCAACAAGTGGTTTCGCCGGAACCTGCGCATGTTCGCCTCGGTGGCGCCCGACTGGCCCGTTTATCTGGGCCGGGCGGCCCGGCTGCTGGCCCGCAAACCGGCGCCCCTCTCCCGTCTCGTCACCCACCGCTTCGACATGCATCGGGCCGCCGAGGCTTTCGCACTGGCAGCGTCGAAAACCGACGCTGCCCTCAAGGTCTGCATACGCCACCGTCGGGCCATCACCGCTCCGGCCGATAGCTGACATCCTTCAGCCGCTGCAGACGCTCACCGGCCGCGGCCAGGGTGCTTTCGCTTTTGGCGAAATGAAAGCGCACCAGGTGGTTGACCGGCTCCTTGAAAAAGCTGGATCCCGGAACGCCCGAAACGCCCACCTCCCGGGCCAGCCAGCGGGAAAAATGCATGTCGTCGCGCACCCCCAGGTGCGAAAAATCCACCAGCACGTAGTAGGCCCCCTGAGGCTCCGAGTAGCGCAGGCCGGCCTTTTTGAGGTATCCCAGGAACAGATCCCGCCGGCGCGTGTAGTCCGCCGTGAGCGACTGGTAGTATTCCAGGGGAAAGTCCAGCGCCACGGCGGCCGCCTCCTGCAGGGGAGCAGGGGCTCCCACGGTCAGGAAATCGTGGACCTTGCGGGCCTCGTCGGTGATCTCGCCGGA
>JAMOVG010000408.1 GCA_027061725.1 Desulfobacteraceae bacterium | reverse complement strand
GCGCAGGGGGCGTTTCGACGGAGGCCGGTGGGCAGAGGGAGGAAGACTGTGCGATCTTTAGAGAAGCCCGAAGCCCGGACGGTGCTGGTCACCGGCGGCGGCGGGTTCCTGGGCGGTGCCATCGTGCGGCAGCTGGCGGCGGCCGGGCACCGCGTGCGGAGCCTGTCGCGTACCCGCTACCCCTGGATGGCGCCGCTGGGGGTGGAGCAGGTGCAGGCCGACGTGCGTGATGCGGCGGCCGTGGACGAGGCCTGCCGGGACGTGGCGGTGGTTTTCCACACCGCGGCGCGCGCCGGGGTGTGGGGCGATTACCGCTCGTATTTCGATATCAACGTGGGCGGTACGCGCAACGTGCTGGCGGCCTGCCGCAGGCAGGCGGTCCGGGCGCTGGTGCACACCAGTTCACCCAGCGTGGTGTTCGACGGCTGCGACATCGAGGGCGCGGACGAGCGGCTGCCCTACACACGGCATTTCCTTTCGGCCTACCAGCAGACCAAGACCATCGCCGAGCAGGAGGTGCGCGAAGCCGCCGGCGACCTGCCGCTGGTGGCGCTGCGACCGCACCTCATCTGGGGACCCGGGGACAACCACCTGGTGCCGCGCATTGTGCAGCGGGCCAATCGCCTGGTGCAGGTCGGCGATGGAAAAAACCGCGTCGACAGCACCTGGATCGACGATGCCGCCCGCGCCCATCTGCTGGCCATGCAGGCCCTGCTGGCGCGGCCCGCGCTGTCCGGGCGGGTGTACTTCATCACCCAGGGGCAGCCCATTCGCCTGTGGGAGATGATTAACCGCATCCTGGCGGCCGCCGGAAAAGGCCCCGTGCGGCGGCGCATGTCGCGGCGCAGCGCCTGGCTGCTGGGCACGGTCCTGGAAAAGGTCTACGGCGGGTTGCGGCTGAAAGCCGAACCGCCCATGACGCGCTTCGTGGCCGACGAGCTGGCCACGGCCCACTGGTTTGACATCTCGGCCGCCCGGCGGGACCTGGGCTACGAACCGCGCATGCGCATCGACGAGGGGCTGCGGCAACTGGCGAAGTGGCTGGCGCAGCGGCCGCGGCAGGTTTACTGAGCCGTGCCGGGGGCGTCGGGCCGCACATCGCCGCCCGCCGGTCCGCCGTTGTCCTTCTGCGGCTTGTCTGGGGAGGATTCCGCTTCGGGTGGTGCGGCCTTTTCTTCGGCGGGGATCTGGTCGTAGTCGATCTGCAGGCGGGAGGGTTCCACCAGGCCGGCCTCGATCTGCAGGCGCAGCTTCTTGAGTTCGGTCTGGCTTTCGATGGATTTGCGGGCCAGCAGGTAGCGCAGGTAGATGATCCACGCCACCAGGGCGCACAGTACGCCGGCCACGGCGGCAAAGACCCACTTGTAGCGCGTCAGCGTCTCGATGCCCACCTTGCCCAGGTAGGTCACCACGTTGGGCACCACCCAGTAGAGAAAGATGGCCGCGAAGATCAGAAACCCGATGGTGAAGATATTGAAGCGCGCGATGCGCGCCATGATTTTTTCCAGGCGCGTCTCGTAGACGCTCTCGTCCACCGGCGACGGTGGTTCACCCCCGCTTTTTTCCTCCCCCTGGAACAGGGCCACCACGGCCTTGATGACGAAAGCCAGCAGCAGCACCACGCCCACCGGGATGCCAACCGCCGCCACGAACCAGGCCCGGAAGGGAAAGGGGTGGTCGCGGGTGACCAGCCGGGTTTCGTAGCGGTCCAGGGGGCCGAAGGTCTTTTCGAAATAGTACTTGTCGAAGTGGCTGAGGTGGTCGCCGTCGGTTTCGAAGATCACGTTGCCCTGGGTGTTGAGGATCTGCAGGGTCGACTTGCGGCCGGACTTGCTGACCGCCACGGCGAAGATTTCAATCTCCAGCAGCAGCATCACTACGCTGATGACGATGAACAACGTCTTGTGTTCCCTGATGAAGGTCGTGATCCGATTACCTTTTGACATTTAAGCACCTTTGTGTTCATTTCACCATTTGCGATCGATTCTTCTTACCATAGGGTAAACCCGGTATTCAACCGCTAAACCGCGGCCGCCGGCGACGACGGCAGGCCGGGACGTCGCCGGTCTCCGGAATGCGGCACACAGCAGGGAAAACGCCATGCGCAGGGTCATCATATCCGTGCTGGGGCCCGATCGCCCCGGTATCATCGCCGCGACGGCCAGGATCCTTTTCGACAACGCCTGCAACATCGAAAACGTGTCCCAGACCATCCTGCAGAACGAGTTTTCCGGCATTTTCATCGTCACCACCCCCGCAGAACTGGGCATCGGGGACCTCAACGAGCGTCTGCGCCAAGGGTTGGCGCCGCTGCGGCAGCACGTTTTTGTGAAGGCCGTCAGCGACGCGCCGCCGGTTTTTGACACCGGCGGCAGCGAGCCCTTCGTGATCACCACCCGCGGTCCGGACCAGAAAGGGCTGGTGGCGCGCATCACCGAGGTCATCGCGCGCCACGGGGTCAACGTCACCAACCTGCAGGCCGTCTTCAGGGGCGGCGAAGCTCCCGGCGACAACATCATGATCTACGAGGTGGACGTGCCGCCGGAGACCGACGCCGAAGAGCTGCAGCAGGACCTGCGGGAGCGCGCACGGGAGCTGGGGCTGACCATCAGCATCCAGCACCGCCGCATTTTCGAAACCATCAACCGGGTGTAAAAAGGAGGGCCGCCATGCTCAACCAGCAGGAAATCCTGTCGACCCTGGAGATGGTCCAGCACGAAAACCTGGACGTGCGCACCGTGACGCTGGGGCTCAGCCTGTTGGACTGCGGCAGCGACGACCTCGGCCGTTTTTGCGACAACATCCGGCAGCGCATCGGCAGCCTGGCCCGCGACCTGGTGAAGGTGTGCGACCAGGTGGGCCAGAAGTACGGCATCCCGGTGGTCAACAAGCGCATCGCCGTGAGCCCCATAGCGGTGGCGGCCGCCGGTTTCGACCGCAGCCAGATGGTGACCGTGGCCGAGACGCTGGACGGCATCGCCCGCGAGGTGGGCGTGGACTTCATCGGCGGGTTTTCGGCCCTGGTGCAGAAGGGCATCGCCCGGGGCGACCGCGCGCTGATCGAGGCCGTTCCCGAGGCCCTGGCCCGCACCGCACGGGTGTGCGCCTCGGTCAACGTGGCCTCCACGCGGGCCGGCATCAACATGGACGCCGTGCTGCTCATGGGGCGTGTCATCAAGCGCGCCGCCGAGCTGACCGCCGACCGTGACGGGCTGGCCTGCGCCAAGCTGTGCGTGTTTGCCAACATCCCCCAGGACATCCCTTTCATGGCCGGCGCCTATCTGGGCGTCGGCGAGCCCGACGCCGTGATCAACGTGGGCGTCAGCGGCCCCGGCGTGGTCAAAAAGGCCATCGACCGCGCCCTGGCCGGCGGCGCATCCTTGGACCTCGGACGAATCTCGGAGATCATCAAGCGCACGGCCTACAAGGTGACCCGCGTGGGGGAACTCATCGGACGCGAGGTGGCCGAGCGGCTGGACATCGGCTTCGGGGTGGTGGACCTCTCGCTGGCGCCCACGCCCCACGTGGGCGACAGCGTTGGCGAGATTTTCCAGAGCCTGGGACTGCTGAGCATCGGCGTGCCCGGAACCACCGCGGCCCTGGCCATGCTCAACGACGCCGTCAAGAAGGGCGGCGCCTTCGCCAGTTCACACGTGGGCGGCCTGAGCGGGGCCTTCATCCCGGTCAGCGAGGACCTCAACATCGGCCAGGCCGCCGGGGACGGACACCTGTGCATCGAAAAGCTGGAGGCCATCACCAGCGTATGCTCGGTGGGCCTGGACATGGTGGCGCTGCCCGGGGACACTTCCGAAGAGACCCTGGCGGCCATCATGGCCGACGAGATGGCCATCGGCGTCATCAACCGCAAGACCACCGCCACGCGCCTGATCCCGGTGCCCGGCAAGAAGGCCGGCGAGCGCGCCTTCTTCGGCGGCCTGCTGGGCGAGAGCCCCATCATGGCGGTCAACAACGCCGGCGGCCAGAACCGCTTCGTGCGCCTGGGCGGGCTGATTCCGGCGCCCATCCAGAGCCTGGTAAATTGAAAAGCGCGGCACAAAGGGGTAAAGGCAAGAGGTGCAAAGTGAGCGGATGGCGCTGTTAAATCCATGAAAAACGAAACGTGTGAGGCAGACACAACATGCTGATCGACCGATTTTTCGAAAACGGGCGTGCGTTCCTGGGGTCCGAATACCCGATCATGTGCGGCGCCATGACCTGGGTCAGTGACCCGCGCCTGGTGAGCGCTGTGGGCAATGCCGGCGGTTTCGGGCTGCTGGCCGGGGGCAATGCCCCGGTGGACATTTTCGCGCAGCAGATCGACGAGACCCGCCGGCTGAGCGACAAGCCCTTCGGCGTCAACCTGATTACCCTGGCGCCGGTGTACCGGCAGCAGCTGGACATGGTGTGCGACAGGGGATGCCCGCTGGTGGTCTTCGCCGGCGGCATTCCCAAGAAGCGCGAGATTGCCCAGGCC
>JAMOVG010000407.1 GCA_027061725.1 Desulfobacteraceae bacterium | reverse complement strand
GGGACCGATGTAGACCTGTCGCGGCCGGCTGATTTTCCAGTTGGGATCGTCCATGCTCTCCTTCCACTGGGCGATCCAGCCCGGCAGTCGGCCGATGGCAAACATCACCGTGAACATGTTGGTGGGAATGCCCATGGCCCGCAGCACCACGCCGCTGTAGAAGTCCACGTTGGGGTACAGGTTGTGGTCGATGAAATAGGGGTCTTCGAGGGCCACTTCCTCCAGTTTTTTGGCGATGTCCAGCAGGGGGTCGGAAATGTTGAGCCGGGCCAACAGCTGGTCGCAGGTCTTTTTCATGATCTTGGCCCGTGGGTCGTAGGTGCGGTAAACGCGGTGGCCGAAGCCCATCAGTCGGAAGGGGTCGTTGCGGTCCCGGGCACGCTTGAGAAAGGGTTCGATGTCGCCGCCGTTTTCGTGGATGGCGGTCAGCATTTCCACCACCGCCTGGTTGGCCCCGCCGTGCAGCGGACCCCACAGGGCGGCGATGCCGGCCGAGATGGCGGCGTACAGGTTGACACGGCCGCTGCCCACGATGCGCACGGCCGATGTGGAGCAGTTCTGCTCGTGGTCGGCGTGCAGGATCCAGAAGGTGTTGAGGGCGTCCACCGCCTCGGGCAGAATCTCGTAGGGCCGCACCGGCGAGTCGAACATCATGTTCAGAAAATTGGCGCAGTAGGACAGGTCCGGCCGCGGATAAACCACCCTGTGCCCCAGAGAGATCTTGTAGGACATGGCCGCCATCGTGCGCACCTTGGAAAGCAGCCGCGTGACGGTAATATTGATCTCCTCCTGGACGGTCTGCAGGACAGGATAGAAGCTGCGCAGCGCGTTGACCATGGAGGACAGGATGCCCATGGGATGCGAGCCCCGCGGGAAGTGCTGGTAGAAGCCGCGCATGTCCTCGTGAACCAGCGAGTGGTCGTTGAGCAGAACGGAGAACCTTCTCAGTTCTTTGAGCGTGGGAAGGCGCCCGTTGATCAGCAGGAAGGCCGTTTCGGTGAAAGAGGAATGTTCGGCCAACTGTTCGATGGGGATGCCGCGGTAGCGCAGAATCCCCTTTTCTCCGTCCATGAAGGTGATGGCGCTGGTGCAACTGCCCGTGTTGGCGTAACCGGGGTCGAGGGTGATCAGCCCCGTCCGGCTGCGCAGGGCGGAGATGTCGATGGCCTTTTCACCTTCCGATCCGGTCACCAGGGGAAGCTCCCAGGTGCGGTCGCCGTACACCAGTTTGATGGTTTCACCCATGGCGCGCTCCTTTTTGCAGAAATAAAGAAAACCCCCCGCGGCACGGTGCAGCTACGCCGGCGCCGCAGGCTTTCCACCAGCCGCGGCATCGGGCTGCGCCGGGTCAAAGGGGGTAATGTTCGTCCGTTCTTCGTCACCGTAAAGCGGTGACGCATTTCCCCAACTCCGGAACCAATCATAACCGTAAGCCCGTCTGGTAGTCAAGGCTGACGGGTTTTTGGAATCGCTGGCGGCGCCAGAAAGTTTACATATTTCCCACCCTGTGGTAATCTTTTTCAACTCACCGGACAAGCCGCATGAAGGGGGAATCATGGGATTCAGGGAAAATCTGCTCAGGAAGATCCGCATCAACGAACTGGCTGCACGGGTGATCGCTTCGCTCAAGGGCCCGGACAGCGGCATTCATTTTGACCGCCAAGCCATGCAGGAACTGCTGGAGTACGCACCCTACACCTACGTCAGGGAGCGGGATCTGGACCTCTATGTGCTCGATGACGGCGGGGAAAAACCCGAAGTGCTGGTGCTGGACAACGGTCTGCCCATCTACCGCACCGACATCCAGGACGTGGTCCTGCGCAAAAGCCCCACCGTCAAAGAGATGATCAGCATCCGCAACGCCATCAAGATTCTCAACGACAGCGACGTGCGCGTCAGCAAGCGTGAAGACTCCGTGGAAACCGTCCGCCGCCGCTGCCTGGAAAACCTGGACCTGACCTACCGGCCGGAAGACATCCGGGAACTGGAGATCGACGGGGTGGCCTCACTGGAAAGCGCTTACCTGGACGGCGTCGTGGAGGCGCTGACTCTGTTTGCCGAGCTGCTGGGATACCGTCCGCCGCCGTCGCCCCTGCGGGTCGATCACGTGAAAATGTGGGGCCGTCTGGAAGAAGGGCCGGGCGGGGATCGGCGTTACGGACCGGTGGTGCTCTACAGCCTTGTGGACAACCGGCTGTCGCTGGTGACGGAGCCGGTTTCCACGGCCGACGAGGGCGCCGCCGAGCGTCTGCGCCAGGTTGCGCGCGGCAAACTGCCCGCCGACGCCGAGGGGGCCGACGTCTTTCGCTTCCTGAGACGATCGGTGCTGGAGGGCCCGGAAACCAAGCCGCAGCAGGAACCGCAATCCGATTTTGATTGATCAACGCATCGCTTTTTGGTAGGCTGCGCCCTTTTTCACCACTTTTTGCGCACGGTGGGCCGGCCGGCCCTGGCGGTAGCCCCGCAGCGCCCGTTCACTTTTTACACCCCCCAACGTCTACGGCACGAAAGGAGGTTGGAAGTGAAAGAGTTCAAGGTGAAAGACCTGATGGTCCCGCTGGCCGAGTATGCCACCGTGTACCACGACGCCACCCTGTACGAGGCCGTTCTGGCCCTGGAGAAAGCCCAGCAGGAATTCGACAGCACCCGCTACCGCCACCGCGCCATACTGGTGCTGGACACGTCGGACAAGGTGGTGGGAAAACTCAGCCAACTCGACGTGTTGCGGGCCCTGGAGCCGAAATACAAGGAACTGCAGGAGAGCGGCAGCGCTGAGCGGTACGGTTTTTCCAGGGCCTTCATGCGTTCGCTGATGAAAGACTACCGCCTCTGGGAATCCCCCCTGCACGACATCTGCAAAAAGGCCTGTGTCATCAGGATCGACGATTACATACACAAGCCCACCGAGGGTGAATTCGTCGATGAGGAGGCTGCCCTGGACGAGGCCATTCACCTGCTGGTTCTGGGCAACCACCAGTCCCTGCTGGTCACCCGGGGCGACGAGATCGTCGGCATCATCCGCTTGACGGACGTGTTCACAGCCATTTTCCACATCATGAAGGAATGCGCCATCGACAGCAACGGCAGCAGCACGTGAGCGCCCGGCACGCCACACCACGGCGGATCCGCTACCCGAACCCCAACGACGGCAAGGAGGATGATTGATGGCTACCGACGGCAATGGCGCGCAGAGATCGGTCAACTGGCGCAAGCTCATTTATCTCATGACCGGTGTGGTTCTCTTCGTGGTCGTTTACTACTCCCCGCCGTGGCCCGATGCGGTGGATCCCGCCGGAAAGCATTTCAGTCTTTCGCGCGAGGGTAAAGGCGCGCTGGCCGTTTTCCTGCTGGCCGGTACGTGGTGGGTTTTCGAAGTGCTGCCCATCGGCGTCACCAGCCTGGCCATCGGGGTCCTGCAGACCCTGTTCATGATTCGGACGGCCGAGGACGCCTTCAAGGATTTTATGACACCCTCGGTGATGTTCATTTTTGCCTCCATCATGATCGGCCTGGTGTTCACCAAGACCGGCCTCACCCGCCGCCTTGCCTATAAGATGCTCTCCATCGTGGGGGAAAAGACCAGTATGATCTACCTGGGCTGTTTCCTGGTGACCTCTGCGCTGGCCCACATTATGGCCCACACCGCCGTGGCGGCGACCCTCTATCCTCTGCTGCTGGCCATCTACAGCCTCTACGGCGAGGGCGACCGCAAGACCCGTTTCGGCAAGGGGCTCTTCATGGGAATGGCCTACGTGGCCGGCGCCGGCAGTATCGTCACCCTGCTGGGCGCCGCCCGCGGTGCCGTGGCCATCGGGTTTTTCAAGGATATCATGGGCCGCGAGGTCGGCTTTTTCGAGCTCAGCTACTACATGTTCCCCATCGGCTGGCTGATGACCTTTCTGCTGTGGGGCTTCTTCATGGTGTTCATGAAGCCCGAGAAAAAAACCATTCCCGGGCTGCGGGAAAAAGCCAGGGAGCTTTATGCCGAGCTGGGGCCCGTCAGCCGCCAGGAGTGGGTCGGCGGCGGCATCGTGGTACTGTGCATCCTGTCGCTGGCCCTGTTCGCGGTACTCAAGAGCTTCGTGCCCGGCTTCCAGGCGCCGGACAAGACGGCCGTCATCCTGATCTCCACGGTGCTGTTTTTCATCTCCGGCATCCTCAAGATCGAGGACCTGGAGGAGATTCCCTGGAATATCATCCTGCTTTTCGGCGGCGCCATGAGCATCGGTTTCTGCCTGTGGCAGACCGGTGCCGCCCAGTGGCTGGCCATCAACTGGCTGACCATTTTCCGGGAATCCCACTGGTTTGTGTTCATCATGAGCATCGCCTTCTTCGTCATGATGATGACCAACTTCATCATGAACGTGGCGGCCATCGCCATCTCGCTGCCGGTGGCGCTGGTCATCGCCCCTTACCTGGGCGTGGCCGGCGAGGTGATCCTGTTTGTCGCGCTGGTGGCCGCCGGAATGCCGTTCCTGCTGCTG
>JAMOVG010000406.1 GCA_027061725.1 Desulfobacteraceae bacterium | reverse complement strand
TGGTCCTTTACCTGGTCTACCACTTTGCCGTGGTGGCGCCCAGGGAGCGGGTCGCGCAGCAGCAGGCCCAGGCCCTGCAGGAGCTCAAAGCCCTGCCCGCCAGGCTGGCCAAGGAGCGCGACCGCATCCTGGCCGAGGCGCGTGAAAGCAAGGCCAAACAGCGGGCCGAGGCCCTTTACAAAGACGCCATGGCCGCCGTTTCGCGCAAAGACATCGCCGCCGCCGTCAAGGGCTACAACGATCTGCGGCAGCTATACAGCCAGCTGACCCGGCAGTACACGCTGCGCATCGTGTCGCGCCAGGGCGAACGCAGCGGGGTGTGGCGCATTCCCCAGAGCAATCCCAACGCGCGCAACTACTACCTCATCGTCGAGGCGGTAACGCCTGAGGGCAAGCGACTTTCATTGCCCATCACCAGCGAGGAGGACGGCAAGACCCGTATCGTCGACAAATGGGGGCTGCGGGTCAAGGCTGCCACCTTCGAACAGGTCAAGCGTGACAAGCTGGACGACGGCATCATCAACCGCAGCGTGGTAGGCGTCAAGAAACGTGGTTACCTGACACCCGACTACAGCATTCCCACCACCGGCGGTGCCATCACCGAGTGGTGATTCCGGAGAGGTCCATGGCCTTCAGCTGTAAGCAGGAGTTCACCAGATGATCAGCGGCAGAGAGACATTCCAGGAGATCAACGAGCACATGCTGCAGGCCCAGTCCAGCCTCGATGCGGCGGACCGCGAACTGTCCCGGCTGAACACGCAGCTCAACCAGCTGCGTCTCGAAACAGCGGACCAGTATCGCCAGCTGGCCCGGTTTCGCCTGGACGAGCAGCGGGCCGGCCGCGTGACGACGCGGCTGGAAAAGGCCAACCAGGCCGTGCCGGCGCTTCTGGAGCGGCAACAGCAGGCCCTGGCGGCAGTCGAGAAAGAAATCGGCCGGCTGTATGAGCATCAGCAGGAACTGGAAGCGCAGCGGGAGAAGCTGCGCGACGAACGCGACAAAGCCGCCGACGCCCTTCAGGGGCAGATTGCCAAGAGCAGAGCGGCCCTGGAGCAGACCGATGCCTACCAGCAGGCCCGCCAGGCGGCGGTGGAGGCCGTGCATGTGGCCAAACGGGCCGATGAAAAGGCGTCCCGCTCCGAGGCCGACCTGGCCGAGAAGGGCCAGCCGTACAGGGACGATGTGCTTTTCATGTATCTGTGGCAGCGTCGATTCCTGACGCCCGACTACCGGCACGGCGGCATCATCCGCATGCTGGACGGCTGGGTGGCGGGGCTCATCGGCTACAAGCAGGCCAATGCGGATTTTCACATGTTAAACGAATTGCCCCTGCGCATGCGCGAGCACGCCACCAAGGCGGCCGAAGAAGCCCGGCGCCGGCAGCAGGCCCTGCTGGAGATGGAAAAGCGGGCGGCCGAAAGGGACGGCGTGCCGGCCCTGCAGGCTGCGCTGGAAAAGGCCGAAAAAAAGCTGCAGCACGCCAACGACGACATCGAGGCTGCCGAGAAGCGAATCCAGGAGCTGGTGCGGCAGAGAAATGCCCTGGCCGCCGGTGAAGACGAGTACACCCAGCAGGCCGTGGCACTGCTGGCATCCGAACTGGAGGCTGAGGATACCATCGCGCTGCTGCAGCAGGCCAAGGCGACGCCCAGGCCCGAAGACGACGCCATCGTCATGAAGCTCCACCAGTTGCAGAAAGAGCAGCAGCGGGTCAGCAATCGCATCGCAGAACTCAGGGAACAGCAGAAGCAGCAGCGCAGGGCGCTGGAGGAACTCGCCAAGCTGCGTGGACAATTTCGCCGCAGCAACTACGATGCCCGGCGCTCAACCTTCCCCTCCGAACTCGGCCTCGGCATCCTGCTGGGGCAGGTTCTGGGCGGCGGCCGATCGTCGGGCAGCGCCTGGGATCGTATTGACCACTCCCAGAAATGGGATTTTCCCGACTTTGGAGGAGGGGATGGCGGCGGCGGATTCGGTGGATTCGGCAGCGGCGGCGGGTTCGGCGGTGGCGGGTTTCGCAGCGGTGGAGGGTTCTAGAACGTGACAATGAAAACACAAGGGAGAAAAAGATGACGGGATTCAGTGATATACTTGGCGCATTGATGCAGTCCGGGATGTCTTCATCGAGCACCGGAAGACTGAAAAATGTACTGGGTGCCGGCGGATCGGGATCCGGCGGATTCTCTTCAAGCTTGGGGGGTATCGGAGAGGCCCTTTCGGGCATGCTGGGCGGTGCTGGCGGCGCCGGTATTGGCGGTATGCTTCAAGATGTGCTGGGCGACGCCGGCAAGGCATTGGGCGGCGGCAACAAACTGGCCGTCGGCGGCCTGGGTGCCCTGGCCGGTGCACTGCTGGGCGGCGGCGGCAGCGCCGTGAAGGGCGCACTGGGCGGCGGCATCATGGCCGTGCTGGGTGCCATGGCCTACTCGGCCTTCAAGGGGGCCGGCCAAAAGCCGGCAGCCCAGGAAGTTCCGGTGGGGCTGCGCCAGCCCGAGACCCGGCAGGACGAGGAGGAACTGGAAAAGAGTGCCGAACTGGTGCTCAAGGCCATGATCAACGCCGCCAAGGCCGACGGGCAGATCGACAACGCCGAGATTGAGCGCATCGTCGGCAAGCTCGAGGCTGCCGGCGCCGGCAGCGATGCCCGCGATTTCGTGATCAACGAGATGAATAAACCCATGGATCTGGACGGCATCGTGGCCGCCGCGCGCCACAACCCCACGCTGGCCGCCCAGGTTTACGCGGCCTCCCTGCTGGCCATCGAGGTGGACACTCCGGCGGAGCGGCAGTACATGCAGCAGTTGGCCGACGGTCTGGGGCTGCCGCCCGAAGTGACCGCTAATCTGGAAAAAACGGTGGGCCTTTAGCTATATCGACGGATAGTCAAGCAGGGGCGCACGCGTCCGTACGGTGGAGCCCTGTGGCCACGCCGTTACTATGAAGAACCCTTTAACAAAGATCTGGAGGGAAAAGACAATGGGACTTTTTGATTTTGCGCGTAACATCGGCAAGAAGCTTTTCGGAAGTGAAGACGAGGCTCCGGAGAAGATCAAGCAGCACATCGAGGAATCCAATCCGGGTGTCAGCAACCTGGAGGTCACCGTCAAAGACGGCGTGGCCACGCTCTCTGGCGAGGCCGAGAGCGCCGAAGCCATGGAGAAGGCCGTGCTGATGGCGGGCAACGTCGAGGGCATCAGCGAAGTGCGTGCTGACGGGTTGACCGCACCCGTGGCAGAGGTCAAGGTAGAGTACTACGAAATCAAGTCTGGGGATACGCTTTCGGCCATCGCGGCCAAGTTCTACGGAAAGGCATCGGAGTACCCGCGTATATTCGAAGCCAACCGTGAGGTCATCAAAGACCCGGACCTGATCTACCCCGGACAGAAGATCCGCATCCCCATAGACTAAATGCCCCGCTCATCAATGCGTTGGCCTTCATCCGCCAATGCATCCTGTTCTGCGGCGTTGTGAAAACCACGGTATGTACACGATATACCGTGGTTTTTGCGCTTTGCCGGACGGGCGCCCCGGCGGTTTTGCTGCGTCACCGGTTTTCCCGCTTGCGGGCGTCCGGTGTCCGGGGCATGGCAATGTTGTTTGGGAGGGCACCATGGAAGAGATGATCTGCCACTGCTTCAATTACACGGCCGCCGATATCGTGCAGGACGTTCTGGCCAACGGTCGCTCCACCATTCTGGAGAAGATCGTTTCGGCAAAGAAAGCCGGCGGTTGCCGGTGTGCAGAGAAAAACCCGAAAGGCCGTTGATGCCTGTCCGATGTTCGCCAGGTGGTGAACCGGACCACGGGCAACGGTGGCATCCCCGGGGCAATTTGACCGCCCCGGGCGCGGTGCGTCAGGGAAAGTACCTGCCGTCGCGCCGGAAGGCCGGCTTTCTGCCCGCACCAGCGGGACTGTAGTACTGTGGAGGTGCCGGCTGGTTGTGTCAAATCGGGCGCTGTGGCGCTGCAGCGTCCCATGAAAACACGCCAAGGAGGTGCCGCCATGATTGCCGCTCTTGTCATCCCTGATTTTGAACTGCCCGGTGTGACCGTCCTTGCGGCCGGCCCCCGCACGGGTGCTTGCAGCGCACATGTCTTCGACGCCACGGGCAGGCGTTTTAGGGAATCCTGGCGCGGTAGAGCCGCAGGCTGTTGCTGACCACCGAGATGCTGCTGCAGGCCATGGCCAGGGCCGCCAGGATGGGGTGCAGCTGGCGAAGGAAGATGGGCAGCGATTCTACCGGCGCCAGTACGCCGGCGGCCACCGGGATCAGGATCACGTTGTAGATGAACGCCAGGAAGAGGTTCTGGCGGATGGTGCGCATGGTTTTGCGGCTGATGGCGATGGCCCGCGGGATGCCCGCCAGGCTGCCGCTGGACAGGATCACGTCGGCGGTCTCGATGGCCACGTCCGTGCCCGTGCCGATGGCCATGCCGATGTCGGCCTGGGCCAGGGCCGGGGCGTCGTTGATGCCGTCGCCCACCATGCCCACGCGGTGCCCGACTTGCTGGATTTCCCTGATGACGGCGGATT
>JAMOVG010000405.1 GCA_027061725.1 Desulfobacteraceae bacterium | reverse complement strand
CCACTGGAAGGTGCGCATGCAGCTGATGTTCGGCGGGTACGCCCCCCGTACGCCGCAGCTGCCCTACGAGTGGCACGACACGCCCAACATCCGGGTGATCACCCTCAAGGATTTCCGGCGCTTCGTGAGCCAGACCGGCGGGGGCATCATCCGGGAAACGGCCGTCAACACCCCCGCCCGCGACCGCCGCGGCCGCAGGGTGCGCTTTTTGTCCAACTGGCTGGCCACCTATGGCCTCTTCATGATCGGCGGAAGGACCCCGTGAAAACCCCACCCGGCGGCCCGTTGGCCGTCGGCGTCAGAAGAAAGGACCGCCACCATGCACATCCCCAGGCTATACGAGAGATTCGCCGAGCAGTACCCCGAGATCATCGAAAATTTCCAGGAACTGGGACGACTCTGCCGCCAAAGCGGCCCCCTGCCGCCCAAGAGCCAGGAGCTCGTCAACCTGGGCATCGCCGTTGGCGCCGGCTCCCGCGGGGCGGTCATGTCCCACACCCGCAAGGCCCTGGCCGCCGGCGCCACTGCCGATGAGATTACCCATGCGGTACGGCTTTCGCTGACCACCACCGGCTTTCCCAACATGATGGCCGCCCTGAGCTGGGTTGACGAGGTGCTTTCCAGGCAAACGTCCTGATTGGCGGCATAGCGCGGCGTCGGAAGCGCTTCGAATCCCTGCGGACAGGAGCGCGGCGAGGGGGCGGCGTATGCCCGCCGACCCCGCCGGAAAGCCAATTTTCGCTTGCTCCCCGGGTCAAGATGTCTTAAAATTTTACCGATGATGGAAGTGAAGGGAAGCCGTAAATTTCACTTTCAACGGTTTTTTGGAGGGAGCAGCGAAAATGTACCCATTCGATGTCGAACTGACTGAAAACGACCTGGACTTTCTCATCGACGTGCTGTCGCCGGAGGTGGGGGACCGCGGACATCTGCGGCAGATTCTGTCCGAGGACGAGGATTTCAGGAACGCCTTCATTCAGGACCAGCGGGTGGTCAAGCGCATCGTGGAAGACGACACGGTCTTCGTCCGCATCTCTCCGCGCCTTTTTTTCGAAATCCTGCTGCGCAAGGCGGCCAGCGACCTCAAGCACGAGAGTTACACCATCGAGCGGAGCGGGGCCATGAACATCCCGGTTTTCGATGCCGGGGAGGTGGCCGACCTGCTGTCAGACGAGTCCATCCTGCTGTACATGGCCGACATGCTCTCGTCGTTTACGCGCGTCAACAGCTACAGCTTCTCGGTGCGCGTCAAGGGCAACGTGTGGCGCAAGATTCGCTTCAACGACATGGATATCGAGAGCCTGAAGAGCTTCAGCGAGGTGGTCGAAGACGAGTACCAGTTGGCCCTGTACAAGCGCATTGCCGATATCTGTCTGTTCGTGCTGGGTTTCTTCCCCGACTACGTGGACTCTAACACGCACTATCCCCTGTCCGGGGAACCGCGCCCGGCCATCGCGGGCATCCCCCGCATTACCTTAAGCGAGTACGAGGAGGAGGGGCGCCGGTACTACAAGCTGGCGGCCGAACACGAAACCTCCCGTGAAAAGCACATCGACGATCTTTTCTGGTCGCTGGAGGAGAACTTCAACCGCGCCCGCAAGCCGCTGACCCTCATCGCCGAACGCTACCTGCCCCGCAAGACGCGGGAACTGTTTGGGCGGTAGGGGCACCGGCGGCGGATGGCCGGATATTAAAAACGGGGCCGCTCGGGCAGGGTGGAACGGAGCGGCCGGATGACCTACACGTTCTGCCGGAAACGGCCATGGCATGACCCTGTCCGAACTAATTCAAACTTACGGTTACATCGGTGTGGTGGCCGGAACCTTCCTGGAAGGGGAGACCACGCTGCTGCTGGCGGCCTTTGCCGCCCACCAGGGCTACATGGAGCTGCCCTACGTGATGGCCGCCGCCGCGGCCGGCAGTTTCTGCGGGGACCAGACCTTTTTCTGGCTGGGCCGCAAGCGGCGCGAGAAGACGCTCGCCCGGCACCCGTCGCTGGTGGCCAGGATCGAAAGGGCCGAGGCCCTGCTGTCGCGCTACCGCCGGCTGGTGATGTTCTTCTTTCGCTTCATGTACGGCCTGCGCACGGTGATCCCCTTTGCCATCGGCATGAGCCGAATCCCGGCGGCCGAATTCATCTCTTTCAGCTTCCTGAGTGCTGTAGTATGGTCTGTGCTGGTGTCGGGGGTCGGCTATTTGTTTGGAAATGCCCTGCAGAGCCTGATGGGGGATATGAAACGCTACGAACTGCTGGTGCTGGGGGTCATCGCCGGCATCGGAGTCGTGGTGTGGGTCGTCTACCTACACCGCCGCAAGCGGCGCGCCGGCGATGCGTGAGCGCCGCGGGACCGGCGGCCCTCAGGTGGGCTGCTTTTTAGACTTCCTGTGTTTTTCCCAGTAGATGACCCCGGCGGCGGCCGCCGTTGCGACGATCAGCATGATCCACAGGTACTCCTCGATGTACGCCGCCGCGATGCTGGTGACAAACATCAAAAGCCCGATCAGGCTGAAGCACCAGTTGATGCGGTAGCCGTCCAGCAGCGTCGAGAAGCCCAGCGTCATCAGCAGCACCAGGCCGGTGTTTTCATAGTTGAGCCGGCCCGACTTGAGCAGCAGGAAGATGCCGCCGATGGCCGCGATGGTGGTGAGCCAATGAGCGACCTGGGTGGCCAGGGCCTGTTTGAGCGGCAAGCCGAGACGTTTGGCCCTGGACCAGCCGATGACGAGCGCCGCGGCGGCCAGCACCAGCGTCATTGCGCCCCAGTAGCGATGGCTGCTCAGGGGGGCGTAATCGGTGATGCCGATGCCCAGCATGGAAAGGGCCAGGGCACCGATCAGGGCGATCGTCTCCAGCGACAGGCCCTTGAGGTTCAGGTTGAGGCGTTTCCTGGGTTTCGGGGTGCCTTCGTCCGGCTTGTCAGTGTGCATATCGTCTTTCCCTCCGATCCGTCCATTTTCTTCCAGCGTTGTCGCCGGCGGCCCGTTTTCCGGGGTGCTGCCGTGGCCGCTGGTCACAGGTAGAAGAAATAGGTCATAGCCACCAGGATGGCGATGTAAATCGCCGACAGCCCGCCGCCGATCTTGACGTAATCCTTGGTGCGGTACTCGCCGGGTCCCATGTACAGCGCGTTGACCTGGTGGGTGGGCAGCATGAAGGAGTTGGACACCCCCAGGCCCACCACGATGGCGGCCACCCGGGGGTTCATGCCGATCTGGTGGGCGATGGAGATCCCCAGCGGCACCAGCAGGGTGCAGGCGCCCACGTTGGAGATCACCATGGTGAAGGCGCAGCTCAGGCACGCCAGGATAAGCAGCAGCACCAGGGGCGACATGACGTTTCCCAGGCCGGCGACGATGCCCTTGGCGATCCAGGCGGCCGTCCCGGTCTGGTCCACGGCCATGCCCAGGGGAATCAGGCCGCCCAGCAGGAAGACGGTACGCCAGTCCACCGCCCGGTAGGCCTCGTTGATGGTGATCACGCGCGAGATCACCATGCCCACGGCCCCCAGCATGAGGCAGACCGAAAGCGGGATGGGGTTGTAGGGCTTGTTCTGAAAATAGAAGCTGGAGAGCACCATCAGTCCCAGGGAGATCAGAAACCAGGTCAGGGCCGCCCCGGCTTTCTCCGGCTTGTGAAATTCTTCCTCGTAAGGGGTGATAATGATCAGGTTGTGATAGAGGTCCTTGAGCGCGTGCAGCTGCGCCCAGGTGCCGTGGACCAGTATGGCGTCCCCGGGTGACAGCGGCCGGTCGGCCAGCTCACGGTAGTAGGTGTGGCCGTCCTGATGCAGGGCGAGGGCGTTGAGACCGAAGGTTTCCCGGAAACGGATTTCCTTGATGGTGCGCCCAACGATCTTGGAGTGGGGCGGGACCACCCCCTCCACGATGCCGGCCACCGAGGGGTTGAACATGTCATGCTTGAAACACTGGGCCTCCTTGCGCAGGATCAGCCCGTAGGATTCAACGAAGCCCCGCACGGCGTATTCGGGGCCATAGGCGCAGAGGGCGAACCCGGGCTGGATGACGGTTTCAGGCAGGGGCGCTACCTCGCACTTGCCGTCGGGGCCCATGATGGCCACGATGTTGACCAGGAAGCGCCGGCGGATTTCCACCACTTTCTGCGGTCCGCTGCCGGGGCGGTAATCGTCCGGCACCTGGATTTCAAAAGGTCCCTGGATGCCGGGATACTGGTCCAGCAGGTTGCCGCGGCTGTCTTCGGACCCGTCTCCGCTGGCCGGCAGTTTCGCCAGCATGCGCATGCCCACCGTGGACAGGTAGGCGATCCCGCCCACCGCCAGGGCCAGGCCGATGGGGGTGAGTTCCAGGAAGCCGAAGCGGGGCATGCCCGCCGGCAGAATGTCGTTGAGCAGGATCAGGGGGCTGGTGCCGATCATGGTCAGGGTGCCGCCAAGAATGGCCGCCATGCCGATGGGCATGAGCACCCGTGAGATGGGAATCTTGAGCCGGTAGGAAGTGACGGTTCGGATGGCGGGCAGGAACAGCACGGCCGCACCGGTGTTCTGCATGACGCTGGAGATGACC
>JAMOVG010000404.1 GCA_027061725.1 Desulfobacteraceae bacterium | reverse complement strand
GCCAGATCCTTTTTAAAGTGTTCGGGAACCTTGCGGTTGGTAATCAGAACGTCCACCCGGTTCAGGGGCGCCACGGCCATCTCGGCCACCAGGCCGAACTTGGTGTGGTCGACCATGACGATGACCCTGCCGTGGGTGTAGCGGATCATCTGGCGCTCCAGCACGGCTATCTCCAGGTTGGGGGTCGTCAGGCCGGCCCGCAGGCTCAGGCCGTCGGCGCCCAGAAACACCTTGGCGGCATTGATGCGGCCAATCATCTCCATGGTCAGGGGGCCGGCCAGGGAGTGGGTGGCGGCGTCGTAAATGCCGCCCAGCATGAGCAGTTCAATGGTGCCGTTGCGGATTTCGCTGACCACGCCGAGGTTGTTGGTGGCGACGGTGAAGGGCATATCACGGGGGGCGAAACGCACCACCTGGGCGGCGGTGGTGCCCTCACCGATGAAGACGGTCTCGTGGGGTTCGATCATCTCGGCCGCCCGACGGGCGACGATTTCCTTCTCATGGGGATTTTCCTTGACGCTGCTCTGGTACCGGAACTTGCCGATGACCCGCTCCTGACGAAAAACGGCTCCGCCATGAGTGCGTTCCACCAGGCCCTCTTTCTCCAGAGCGTCCAGATCGCGGCGGATGGTCATCTCGGAGACATTGAGCATCTCGCTAAGGTGGGACCCGCGTACGGTGTACTCCTCACGCAGAATATCCAGGATGCGCTTCCGGCGCTCGGCCGGAAAAAGTGGCGCCTTTTGGTTCAAAGCCGTGCTCTCCCCTGAAAAATTGCTGAACCACCTTAGTGGGTGTTAGAAAATGTTGTCAAGTGTTATTTTTACCATTTAAAACGAACACGCCGCCTTCCCGCCCGGAACCGGCGCAAGGGCCACCTCGCGACGCCCCTTACAACAAGTCGAACCAACTATAGTTTAGGAATCATGGATGTACGGCAGGAGGAAGCCCGGCATTGAATTGCGTTCATTTACTGTCTGTTTTTTCTCAAAAGAACACATCTGAACAACACGGGCGGCAAACCGCCCGCAGGTGCAGCCGCCGTCTTTGAGAGACTCTCCGCCCGCTTTTTACGGCGCCGCTTGAAGTTCGCATCGAGTTCGGGTAGATTCTCTGGCAGGGCGGGAACGGTTTTCCGGTTTCAGAAGCCTTTTCCGCATGGCCCTTCTTCTACACGCCAACAACTCCTATACGCGCGGCAGCACCGGAAGGAACCTCCAACCATGACAGTCGTGGCTTTCAACGGGAGCCCCCGCAAGAACGGCAACACCTCGCTGCTCATCGATCACATCCTGGCCGAGATTGCCGCAGCCGGTATCGAAACCGAAAAGGTCCAGCTGGATGGCTGGAAGATTCACGGGTGCATCGCCTGCTACAAGTGTTTCGACAACCTTGATCAACGCCGCGCCGGTGCGGTGCACACCTTCGATGCCATCAACCACTTCTTCACCATCGAACAGATGATCGTACCCGGGTCCTGCTACCGGAATATGGGCTTCGGACGCGAAAAGGGCGCGGCCGCCGGAGACGAGGAGGGCCTGCGCATCATGAAGGTGCTGGGCGGGAACATGGCCTGGCTGCTGGGGAGGATCTATGGCGAGTGACTTCTTCGAAAAAGTGCAGGCCGCCGCCGGGCGCATCAAGGCCCACGCCCACGTGACCCCTGTGATGACTTCGTGCACCGCCGACCGCATGTGCGGCGCAAGGGTCTTTTTCAAGTGCGAAAACCTCCAGCGCGTGGGCGCCTTCAAGTTCCGCGGGGCTTTCAACAGCATCTCCCAGCTGTCGGACCGGCAGCGTGCCCGGGGCGTGATCACCTACTCCTCGGGCAACCACGCCCAGGCCGTGGCACTGGTGGGCCGCCTGCTGGGGATCAAGACCACCATCGTGATGCCCGATGATGCCCCGGCCACCAAGCGCGCGGCCACCCGCGGCTACGGCGCTGAAATCGTGGAATACGACCCGCGGCAAGCCGACCGGCAGCAGATCGCCGAGGCCCTGCAGGCCGAACACGGCTACACCATGATCCCGCCCTTCGACCACCAGGAGGTCATCGCCGGCCAGGGAACCGCCGCCCTGGAACTGTTCGAGCAGGCCGGTGAACTGGACATACTGCTGGTGCCCTGCGGCGGCGGCGGGCTTCTGAGCGGTTCGGCCGTCGCGGCCAAGGCCCTGTCGCCGAACTGCCGCGTGATCGGCATCGAACCCGAGCTGGCCGACGACGGCGTGCGCTCTTTCAGAACCGGCCGTATTCACACCGTCAAGAACCCGCCCACCATCGCCGACGGCACTCGCACCCCGTCGCTGGGAAAGATCCCCTTCGGCCTGATTCGCCAATACGTCGACGACATGCGCACCGTCACCGAAGAGGCCATCATGGAGGCCGTGCGCTTTTTCTTTTACCGCATGAAGCTGGTGGTGGAGCCCTCGGGCGCCCTGGGCCTGGCCGCCCTTACCAGCCGGACCGTGACCCCGGCCGGCCGCGTCGGCGTCATCATCAGCGGCGGCAACATCGACGCCGCCACCATGACCACGATTTTACATGGCCCATAATCCTATCGAGAACCTGCTACATAGGGGGAGGGGAGATGCCAAAGGATTGGGCGGCACGCCGGTTTGCTGTAATCGGGTTATTTGTTCTTTTTCTCTGTGCCGGCTGCAGCCGGGAGGAGGAAGCGGCTCCATCTAAAATCAAAGCAGCAACGGCACGTGCTCCCACGGTTTCGGTGGTCTCCACCTATCCCAAAGATAACGGCACGCTGCGGCAATTGGACCACCCTCTCTATGTGATGTTTAGTGCTCCGCTCCGGCCAAAACAGCTGACCGTCTCACTTGTTCCGGACTGCGGTCGGTTGAACCGCCACTGGCAGAAGCAGGGCCGGCAGGTGATGCTTGAGCATACCCGTCCCTTTACTCCCGGTCGGCAGTACACCCTTTCCCTGACCCTGCATCCTGCAGGAAATAAGAAACAGATACGGTTTACGACCTTTGGTCCCTCCAGCCTCGCACTCATAGATGACGCGCAACAAAGGGGAAGCATAGATAAAAACACAGCCTGGATCCTTCGTTTTCAGCGCCTTTTTGAACCGGATAAACTGCCCGAGCGATTCCGCAGTCCCACGCCGCTGCCGGATGGTGACGAGATCGTGCGAAGGTACATACAGGTAAGGTCGGGACTCGATTCGGTCGTGGTGAGGCAACTGGACCGCTACATCAAACGTCCGGAAGACCCGGAGAGTTTTTTCTTCAGGCAGTTTGCTGGTGCCGTCCAGAGCCGCGGCATCCTGCAACTCGGTCCCCGCCAGGCATTTGCGGCCAGAAGGACTGATCGTCCCATCCTTCTCTTTCACACCGACTGCAGCAGTGCACCTGTCCGAGTCTGGGCACCGAAACACAGAAAAGCGGATGCTATACGTGCCAAGGAGAAAATCGACGGCAGGGATATTTACAACACCTTCAAAAAGCTGCTCGGCCGGGTACCCCTTGATGACAGTAGCGATCATCCCAATGGCGGGGATAGTCGTCTCGACATCTATATGCTTCCCACCGGACAGGTCGGCAAGGACATCAGTGGGGTCTGTATTGCTACCGGAAGTGGGCTTCAGCGCCCGGCCTATATCTTCATCGACCGGAACCTGTTCGGCGATGATCTGACAGCCACCCTGGCCCACGAAATGTTTCATGCCTTCCAGTACAGTTTCGATGTCTTTGAGGATCTCTGGTGGATGGAAGGAACGGCCGTATGGTCAGAAGACCTCATCGTGAAGGACTGGAACGGAGAGTGGGATTACCTGGATGAAGTTTTTCTCAGGCCGAAGTTTCGAATGGAGCCGATTACGGAAAACGAAAGCCTGCACGAGTATGGCATCTATCTTTTTCCCTATTACCTCAGTCAGCAACACGGCAAACAGATTATTGCCGATATCTGGAAACAGTGCGTGGACAAAAACAGCCTGGATGCCATAGATGCCGTGCTGGACTTTGATGACGCGTTCAAGGAATTCGCCCTCTTTAATATGGATTACGGCGCATACGAAGGAAAGTACAAGGATGCCAACGGACCACTGCGTCTTTTTGAATACCATGATGTCAAGGAGATTGATCTCGATTCAACCGATAAAAAACTGCTTGACGAGGGCAGGCATGAGACCATTACTTTGCCGAACCTTGGCACGGTGTATGTAGAGGTCTATAACCTGCTGGAAGCCGGCAAAACGCCCCTTGTCCGCTTCAATCTCAAGCAGTTGGCGAAAAATAAGGATCTCACTGTTCAGGCATTGATCAACCCGGAAATAGATGACCGGTACGAGGACTGGACCGGTGCGGAGGAAAAGGAGTTCTGCATCAATCGTGACGGTGAGTCTTTTGCCTCCATTGCCCTGGTGATAGCGAACAAGCACCGCCGTTTTGTCTTTGAGCCGGAGCTTGTTATGGAGGTGGACGCCTATGGATGCACGGAAAAGAGCGGTTCGGCCACCGTGACCGCAACGCTCAGTGAAACATCGGCAACCAGTCGGGAATACCATTGGCCAAACGGGAATATTGATCGCAACCAAAGCGAGGAAACATCGAGAATCGAAGCCACGGTTCAGCTCGATCTCGAACTCGAGGATGCCAGTATTGAACAGGTAACCAACTCCAAGACTGAAATCTATTCCGTCAGGCATGCCAGCATCAAGTCATTTACCCAGAGCAGCCATGCCTCCTCCACCGATTACTCGTATTCTGCGGAAGATCACTGTGGCACGGATCACCGGATCCATACCCAGAGCCTGCCACCTGTTACCCCGAAACTGGAGTATGACCACTCCCTGGCCATCACTTATGACCTGAATACAGGTCATGCGCAATGGGTCACCCTTCCTGTCCTGGCAATACGTTTTAAGGGAAGAGAAAAAAAGGAAGTCCGGATCACCGGATGTGGCAACGACAGTCAGGAGACCCGAATCTTCAACATTTCTGAGGTGCAGTTTCCCCTTGGCCCGCAGAATGTTCCGACATCGGAAGAAGTGGCTGTCACGGCAAAACCCGAGCTGCGTGAGATAAAGCAGATTGCCAAAGAAATGCAGTCGCTTGCCGGGAAGGTACAGGGGATGAGTTACAAGGAGATGGGGAAATTCGTGGAAGCGTTTGAAAAACGACACGATATGGAAAAACTCGCATCAGCAATGGTGAAAAAAGTGGTCAGTCCCGATCTCAAGGTTCAAGGAGGGGACGGCAAGAAATACCTCCGGGGTGGCGGCAGCAAGAGCGAGCAGACGGATATACCGAACGGGCACCGCCAGACACGGTATGAACTGAAATGGCAGATTCATCTTCGAGGCGAGACCGAAGGGAACTGACAACGCATTCGCATCGCGCGGAGACAAAAAACAGCTCAACCGGAATTCACATACTTCGGATGTTGAAACGCGCGACAGGTCGGCCCGGCGCCACTTGCCCCGGAGTGGGTATGAACTACGCCGCGCAGGGCCGCAACGTCCGTCCCCACCCAACCCAACACCGGCGTGGGGATACCCATGACGACTCCGGAGAGAACGCCGGTCGGGTTATTACCGAATTCCGCTGGAAGCTGACCCTGAGGGAACGGCCCCACGGGCCATGATCGAAATTCGAACCCGCCACGGGCCGCCCCAGGAAAACCGGGCGCCGCAGCGGCGCCCGGGAATATCGTCGCGTGAATGGGCGAGGATCAGAAACCCACCTTGTCGATGCCCTTTAACTCCAGGATCCCCCGGGCCTCCTCCGGGGTGGCGGGCTCCAGTCCGTGCTCGCGGGCGATACGCACAATCTTTTCCACCTGCTCACCGCTGCTCTTGGCCATGGTGCCCTTTTCCAGGTAGAGGTTGTCCTCCAGGCCCACGCGCGCGTTGCCGCCCATCAGCAGCGCCAGGTTGCACATGCGGAACTGGTGGCGGCCGGCGGCGCACACCGACCACACGAAGTCGTCCCCCAGCAGCTCGCGGGCGGAGTTGTACAGAAACACCAGGTTGTTGACCGTGGCCTGCATGCCGCCCAGGATGCCCAGCACGAACTGCAGGTAGACGGGCGGCTGCACGTGGCCGCGCTCGATCAGGTATGCCAGGTTGCTGAGCATACCGGCGTCGTAAATCTCGAATTCCGGGCGGGTACCCTCCTGACGGAAAAATTCACTGAACTCGCGCAGGGTTTTGAACGTATTGGGAAAGATGAAATCCTCGCTCATCTGCAGGTACTGCGGTTCCCAGTCGAACTTGAATTCCTTTATTTTCTCGAGCACCGGAAAGAGCGCGAAGTTCAGGGAGCCGGCGTTAAGCGATGCCAGTTCGGGGCTGTATGTTTTAACCACCGCCACGCGCTGCTCCACGGTCATGCCGAAGCCGCCGCCGGTGGTGGTGCAGATGACCACGTTGCAGCGCTCCTTGATGCCCGACAGGATCTCGCCGAACAGCTTGCTGTCGGCCGAAGGCATGCCGGTCTCGGGGTCGCGGGCGTGCACGTGCACCACCGCAGCGCCGGCGTCGAAAGCGCGCTGGGCCTCGTCGACGATCTCCTGCGGGGTGATGGGCAGGTGGGGAGACATGGTGGGGGTATGAATGGCGCCGGTGAGCGCCGCCGTAACAATAATCTTGTCTTTCATCTCTGCTCCTCTGCGTGTTTCAAGATTGTACGTTATCTGGATGCGCACCGGTTGGCGGTCGGATGCTTACCGCACCAGCACCAGGCTGATGCCGGGAAAGACGACCACCAGCACCAGCACCGCGATCATGATCAGCACGTAGGGAAAGGCCCCGGCGAAAACGTCGTTGAGGGTGATGCTCTGGTCGTCCAGGGTGGATTTGACCACATAGGCGGCGATGCCCAGGGGCGGTGTGATCAGGCCCACCTCGATGGCGATGACCGTCACCAGGCCGAACCAGACGAAATTCACGCCCAGGTCGTGCATGATGGGGTATATCAGGGGCACCGTTATCATCATGATGGAGGTCGAATCCAGGATGGTGCCCATGAGCAGCACGATCACCAGGTAGATGGCCAGGATGGCGTACAGCCCCATGCCGGACGCAGTGATCCAGGAGGCGATGAAGCCGGTGATGCCCGAAAGCGCCAGCATGCGCCCGTAAATATTGGCGGCAATCAGCAGAAAGAGGATGGCCACCGTCACGTGGCCGGTTTCGGTGAGCACCTGCCACAGCCTGGCGCGGCTGAGCTGCCGCTTTCCCAGGGCCAGCAGCAGGGCCCCCAGCGCGCCCACGGCCCCCGACTCGGTGGGCGTGAACCAGCCGGCGTAAATGCCGCCCAGCACCAGGGCCACCAGCAACGCGACGGGTGTCAGTTTCCACAGGGCCTGGGCCACGGTCATCTGCGCCACGGCCTCTGCGCCGCGGGTGTCGATGCGCCCCACGTAGTCGGGAAAACGCCAGGCCATCACCAGGATCAGGGCGCAGTACGCCACCGACAGCAGGATGCCCGGCAGGATGCCGGCCTTGAACAGGTCGCCGATGGAGGTTTCGGTGAGCACGCCGAAGAGGATCAGCAGCAGGCTGGGCGGAATCAGCATGCCCAGCACCGACGACCCCGTCACTACCCCCACGGCGAAGCGCGGCCGATGGCCCAGCCGGATCATCTCGGGCACGGCCACCTTGGTGAACACGGCCGCCGAGGCGATGGAGATGCCGGTCACGGCGGCAAAAATCGCGTTGGCGGCCACGGTGGAAATCCCCAGGCCGCCGCGTATCCCCCGGAACAGGCGATTGGCCACGTCGAAGGTGTCCTTGCCGATGCCCGACACCGATATCAGCAATCCCATGAGCACGAACAGGGGCACCACCCCGAAGATGTATCCCGAGATACTGTCCGAGGCCGCCAGCGCCAGCAGCTTGGTGGCCACGGTCCAATTGCCCCGGATGAGCCAGGTGCCCACCAGCGACAGCAGCATCAGGGCCACGGAAACGTGCATGCCGGCGTAGATCAGGAACAAAATACCGAAAATAGACAGCAGCCCGATCTGGATGTCCGTCATGGCCGGCCTCCATCGTTTTCGGCGGCGGCACGGGTTGCGGCCATTTGCCGGAAGCTGTCCGCAGCCATCAGGGCAAACTGAACGGCGGCGGCAGCGCAGCCGACCAGGATGATCAGCCGCACCGGCCACACCGGCGCCATGAAATCCCCCTCGGCCCCCACGTATTCACCAATGCGCCAGGCCTTGGTGAACATGGGCAGGCTGCTTTTAAACAAAATGACCATCAGCCCGGCGCCCACCAGGCAGTAGACCCCCTCCAGGAAGTGCCCCACACCGGGGTGGCGGCGCCGCAGCCAGTCGAGCACGATGTCCGAACGCGTCAGGCGCCCCACACGGATGGTGTGGGCGATCTGCAGAAAAACGCAGGCCACGATGGACAGGGCCACGATCTCGGGCACGCCGCGCAGCGGGTGATTGAACAGGGCGCGTCCGCCGATGTCCAGGTTGATGATCACCAGCAGCACGAACACCCAAGCCGTGCCGATGCTGTTCATGACCGACGTGAGGGCGCCAAAGGAAAAGCGCCTCTTGCGGCCGATCCCGCCGGAAACGGTCTTGTTCGCAGCGGACTTCACGCGCTAGCGGTCCCAGTCCCGGGCCAGCTGGACGCCGCGCTTGCGCAGCCCGTCCAGGTAGCCCTTGAGCACGGCCTTTCCGGGAAGGCCCTTTTTCTCCATGGCCGCAGCCCACTGCATGGGCACGTTGGGCAGCTTGTCGGCCCAGCGCTTGCGCTCGGCCTGGGACAGGGTAACCACCTTGGCGCCGTGCTGCTGCATGGTCTGCATGGCCTTGGCGGCGCGGGCAGCCTGGGCTTCGGCGAGCTTCTTGGTGTACTGCCGGCCGACCTCCAGAAAAATCTTCTGGATCCCGGGCGGAAAGGCATCAAAGACGTCCTTGTTGATGCTCAGGCCGCCGGCGAATTGGGAACCGAAATTGGCCATGCAGATGTAAGGCGCCACCTCGTAAACCTTGATGGCCGCCGCCGCCGTCATGAACGTCAGCGTGCCCTCGAAAACGCCGGTCTTGATGCCGTTGTAATATTCGTTCAGGTTGGAGGCCACCGGAACCCCGCCGGTGCCCTTGAGCCAGTTGGCCGACGGCCCGGGCGCAGCGATCTTGTGCCCCTTGACGTCATCGACGGTCTTGACGGGAAAGTCGGTCAGGAGGCCGTAGGTGTCCAGCGCCGCCCCGCCCAGATAGACCTGGTTGTGGCGCGTCCACTCTTTGGCCATGGCCGGAATCTTGGCCTGCAGCTCACCGATGATGTCCACCACCTGGAAAATGTCGTCGGTGCCGAAAGGCGTCATGTAGGTTACATTGTGCAGCGGCATCTTGGAGGCTTCGAAGATCGTGCCCACGAAGCCCATGTCGGCAATGCCGTCCTCGATGGCCTCCAGGACCCCGCCGATTTTGGCCACCGTGCCCCCGTAGGCCTGATTCCAGACGATCTTGTCCTTGCCGCCGGCCGCCTCCAGGCGTTTGTTGACCTCGGGAATGAAGAAGTCCCGGCAGAGGGTCACCCACAAAAAGATCGGCGGGTGGCCTGCGACCACCGTGATCTTGTAAGTCTTGGCACTCGCCGATCCTAGGGGTGCGCCCCAGATCAGGGCCGCCGTTACAACTGCCAGCATTGCTCTTTTGAAAATCACTGTCTTCCTCCTCTCGTTGTGCAATGGTGTAAAGTGCCGCCTGCATGGGCACGGGAACCGCCTGACGCCGGCGGCGGTACGGCGCGGTCGGATTCGCGCCGGCTTATGATTCGTCCACGATGGCCACGGGCCGGGTCCAGCCGGCGCTGGCGCCCTTGATCTTGACCGGGAAACAGCAGACCGTGAAGCCGAAAGGCTTTCCGATGGCGTCCAGGTTGGCCAATTTTTCCATGTGACAGTAACCGATTTCGATACCGGCAAAGTGGGCCTCCCAGATCACCTTGGGGTCTCCGTTCTGCTGGAACTCTTTGGCCTGGAAAGGCAGGGGACGGTCCCAGCTCCAGGCGTCGATGCCCACCACCTTGACGCCCTTTTCGGTCAGGAAAAGCGTGCTTTCGCGGTCCATGCCGGCGCCCTTGACCAGGTACTGTTCGGTGCCCCAGGCCTTATCGGCGCCGGTCTGGATCAACACGATGTCCAGCGGCTTGATCTCGTAGCCGATGCGGTCCAGCTCCCCGCGCAGATCGTCGGCAGTGATACGCTCACCGTCGGCCTTGTGCCGGAAATCCAGCACCACCCCGTCACTGAAGCACCACGGCAGGGGAATTTCGTCGATGGTCAACGCCGGCTGCCCCCTGTCCATGGTGGGGTGGTAATGGTAGGGCGCGTCCAGGTGGGTGCCGGAGTGGGTGGTAAGGTGCACGAACTCCACGGCCCAGCCCAGGCCGCCGGGGAGCTGCTCTTTTTTGACCCCCGGGTAGAATTCCTTCATCTGCTCGGCGCCCATCTCGTGGTCCACGTAGTCGATCTTGGGGATCATCATGGGCGGGTCGCTGGGAAGGTCCGGTTCGATGCTGATGCTCAGGTCGACAAAGCGTTTGGCTGCCATGGCGGGTTCCTCCTGATGGGTGTGTAAAGGCCGATGATCTTGCGGCGGCAATCGCCGCAGACCAACCTACACAACCCGGCTCGGGCGTGTCAATCTCGCACCGGGCCGAGGGCGCAAAAAGATATTGTAATCTGGTCATGATCAGCGTAAAAACTCGGGTAAACGCAAGGCAGCAGGGTGTTTCATGAGACGAATTTCCAGTGGGCGCTTGGAGCGCTTTTACGAACAGTTCAGCGGCAACGACAACGTCCTTATCCTGATCAATGCCGATCCGGATGCCATCGCCAGCGCCATGGCCGTAAAGCGCCTGCTGTGGCGCAAGGTGGCCGCCGTGAGCATCGCCAGCATCAACGTCGTCAAGCGGCCCGACAACCTGGCCATGATCAGCCTGCTGAAGGTCGACCTGCAGCACCTGGCCGACGTGGAGACGGAGCACTTCACCCGTTTCGTGATCGTAGACTCCCAGCCGGACCACAACCCGCTGTTTGCCCCCTACGATTACTGCGTCATCATCGACCACCACCCGGACTCTGGCATTGAGGCGCCTTTCCGGGACATCCGCCCGCAGTACGGCGCCACGGCTACGATCCTGACCCAGTACCTGCGGGCGGCCAAGATCAAGCCTTCGGTCAAGCTGGCCACGGGCCTGTTTCACGCCATCCAGACGGACACCGACAACTTCAAGCGCCAGGCGCTGCTGGAGGACATCCAGGCCTTCCAGTTTCTGTTCCGGCACGCCAACATGTACCTGGCCAACAAGATCAACCAGAGCGAACTGCGGGCCGACTTCCTGCGCTATTTCCGCATCGCCCTGGAAAACCGCCGGCTCTACAAGGGGCGTATGCTGGTGCACCTTGGGCCCGTACCCTCGCCGGACGTCTGCGTGCTGGTGGCCGACTTTTTCATGCGCGTCAACTCGGTCAAGTGGAGCATCGTCTCGGGCCTTTACGACCGCCGGCTGATTATCATCTTCCGCAACGACGGCATCGGCAAGAACGCCGGCAAGGTGGCCAGCCAGAGCTTCGGACACATCGGCTCGGCCGGGGGGCACAAGAGCATGGCCCGTGCGGAAATCCCCCTGTCGGCGCTCAAAGCCCAGGACATTGACACCCAGGACATGCGCCAGGTGGCCAAGTGGATTCGTGGCCAGCTCAGGCACCGGGTGGTCAAAAAGAAATAGCGCCGCACGAACCGGACAACCATAATGGAAAACACTATGACGGCTTCGCCATCCCCTATTTCAGCGACCATCCTGGGCTCCGGCACCTGTGTGCCCTCGCTGGAGCGCAGTTCCTGCGCCGTTCTCGTGCGCGCCGGCGGCTGCCGCCTGCTGTTCGACTGCGGGCCCGGAACCATGCACCGCCTGCTCAAGGCCGGCGTGACCATCTTCGATCTGGACTACATCTTCCTGAGCCACTTCCACCCGGACCACAGCGCCGAGCTGGTGCCCCTGATTTTCGCCACCAAGTATCCGGACAGCTACCGCCGCAAAAAGCCCTTGACCATCGTGGGCGGCCAAGGGCTGCAGCGGCTCTACGACGGGCTGCACGCCATCTACGGCCCGTGGCTGGAACTGCCCGACGGCATGCTGCATTTCGTGGAGCTTGATACCGCGCAGGCGGACCGGCGCCGTTTCGACGATTTCACGGTGCACTCCATGCCCATGGTGCACAACCCCGAGAGCGTCGCCTTCCGCGTCTCGGGCGGCGACGGCCGCTCGGTGGTTTACTCGGGCGACACCGACGACAACGACAACCTGGTGGAGCTGGCCGAAAAAGCGGACATCCTGATCTGTGAGTGCGCCCTGCCCGACGATCTCAAGGTCACGGGGCACCTGACGCCGTCGCTGGCCGGCCGCATCGCCGAACGTGCCCGCGTGCGGCTGCTGGTGCTGACCCACTTCTACCCCGAGTGCGACCAAGTGGACATCCGCAGCCAGTGCCGCCGCACCTACAAGGGGCCCCTGGTGCTGGCCATGGACCTGCTGACCGTGACCCCCGGCAGCCACGACACCCCGGAAACAGACGCCGGGAGCGGTTTAGCCCCATGAAATATTACCCGGCCTTTCTCGACGTCAACGGCAGGGATTGCCTGGTGGTGGGCGGTGGCGCGGTGGGCACCCGCAAGGTGCGCACGCTGCTCGAATGCGGGGCGCGGGTAACGGTCATCAGCACGGCCTTCAGCCCGGAGCTTGAGGAGCTGTCCGCGGCCGGCCGGGTGATGCTCAAAAGCGGACCCTACGGGGCCCGGGATCTGGAAGGCAAATTTCTGGTGATCGGGGCCACCGACGACGAGGAGCTGAACCGGCGCGTGAGTGAAGACGCCGCCCGGCGCAACATGCCGTGCAACATCGCCGACCGGCCGGAGGCCTGTAGCTTCATCCTGCCGGCCATCGTCACGCGCGGCGACCTGGTGATCGCCATCTCCACCTCGGGCAAAAGCCCGGCCTTTGCAAAATACCTGCGCCGCCGGCTGCAAAAGGAATTTGGACCGGAGTACGCCCGTTTCCTGGAGATCATGGGGGCCGTTCGCCGGCGGCTGCTGGCCGCCGAACACGCTCCCGAGGCCCACAAACCCCTCTTCGAGGCACTCATCGACGGCGGGCTGGTGGACCTGATCCGTGAGGGGGAGGAGGACAAGATCGACGCCCTGCTGGAAAAGATCCTGGGGCCTGGGTTTCGCCTGGACGCCCTGCAATCATAAGGGAAGAGCGACCATGCACTACCTGCTGATCACCGTCACCATCTGCTACCTGCTCAGTTCGGCCGGCTATTTTGCCTACCTGTTCGTGCAGCACAGGACCCTCTACCGGGTGGCCCTGGGGTGCATCGCGGCGGGCGCCCTGCTGCACACCGTGATGATCGTGGCGGCCTTTGCCGGTAGCGGCTACTTCCCGGCGCGCAACCTGCAGCAGACCCTGTCCCTGGCCGCCTGGGCCGTGGCGTGCAGTTTCGTGGCGCTGCAGCTGCGCCTGCAGCTCAAGGTTCTGGGGGTCTTCGCCGCCCCCCTGGCGGCCGTGGCCATGCTGGCGGCATCGCACCTGCCGGGAGGGGCGGTGGCAAACGAACCGGTGCTCAGGGGTTTCTGGCTGACCTTCCATGTGGTCGCCATTTTCCTGGGAGAGGCCGCGCTGGCGCTGGCAGCCGGGGCCGGGGTGCTCTACCTGCTGCAGGAACATGCCATCAAGGCCAAGAAAATGGGGTTTTTCTTCAAGCGCCTGCCGTCTCTGGATCTGCTGGACGCCACCGGCTACAGCTGCATCGTGGCCGGCTTCACCCTGCTGACCGTTGGACTGGTGGTGGGTCTGGTGTACGCCAAAATGGTGTGGGGCCGCTTCTGGAGCTGGGACCCCAAGGAGGTCTGGACCGGCATCACCTGGCTGCTGTATGCCGCGCTGCTGCACGAGCGGCTCGTGGTGGGCTGGCGCGGGCGGCGGGCCGCCATTATGGCCATCGTGGGCTTCGGCGCCCTGCTGTTCACCTTCCTGGGTGTCAACCTCTTCCTCAGTGGCCACCACGGAGACTTTACAAAGTGGTAGTTTTGCAGGTATCAGGAAGTGGGGGAGCCGCCCTCAGCTGATACCGGATACCTGAAAACTTTTTTTTAAAAAAAACCATGCCCGATATCGTCCTGCTCGGATTGAACCATAAAACCGCACCGGTGGAACTGCGCGAGTGCCTGGCCTTTTCCAGCGACGAAACCGTCGCCGCCTCCGACATCCTGCGCAAGGAACCGGGCATCCGCGAACTGATGCTCTACTCCACCTGCAACCGCATCGAGTTCCTGATGGTCACTGATCGGCGCGATGAGGTGGTGGGAGCGGCCAAGCGGTTCATCGCCGACTTTCACGGCATTGCGGTGCCGCAGTTCGACCGGGCGCTGTACATCAACACCGGAGACGAGGCCGTGCGCCACGTCTTCCGGGTGGCCTCCAGTCTGGACTCCATGATGGTGGGTGAGCCCCAGATCCTGGGCCAGATCAAGGAGGCCTATTTCACCGCCACGCGCCAGAAGACCTCGGGCGTAATTCTCAACCGCCTGCTGCACCGCGCCTTTTTCGTGGCCAAGCGGGTGCGCACCGAAACCGGCATCGGGGACCACGCGGTTTCCATCAGTTACGCCGCTATCGAACTGGGCCGCAAGATCTTCGGCTCCCTGGAGGGCAAGAAGGCCCTGCTCATCGGCGCCGGCGAGATGGCGGAGCTGGCCGTCGAGCACCTGCTGCGCCAGAAGGCCGGCGAGATCCTGGTGGCCAACCGCACCTTCGAGAACGCCGTAGCCCTGGCCGACCGCTTTGGTGGGAAAGCCATCGCTTTCGAGGAAATCACGGGCGCCCTGGAGCAGGTGGACATCATCGTCAGCTCCACCGGTTCCTCCAAGCCCATCATCACCCGCGACCAGGTCAGGGGCCGCATCCGGCGGCGGCGCAATCGGCCCCTTTTCTTCATCGACATCGCCGTGCCGCGCGACATCGACCCGCGCATCAACCGCCTCACCAACACCTACGTATACGACATCGACGATCTTAAGGGCGTTGTCGAAGAGAACATCGAGGAACGCAACCGCGAGGCCGTCAAGGCCGAGCGCATCGTGGATGAGGCCGTGGTGCACTTCCGCCGCTGGCTCGACAGCCTGGACGTCACGCCCACCATTGTGGCCCTGCGCGAAAAAGTGCAGCGCATCGCCGCCGCGGAAATCGAGAAAACCCTCAAGGGTATGGGACACCTGGACGAAAAGGACCGCCGGGCCATCACGCGTATGCAGGAGGCCACGGTCAACAAGATCCTGCACGACCCCACCATTTTTCTCAAACGCAACGGGTGCCACGGCGACAACGCCGTCTACCTGGACGTCGTGCGTAAGCTGTTTCGGCTGGATGAGCGCTCCGAAAACTGACGAAAATTTCCTCCTTTACTCAATATTGGCTCTATGTTATAGAGACCCTTTTACGAAGAGGAATTACATTCCAATCATGAATATGAGTGGGAATTGCCATGAAACAGAAAGACCTTGACTACTTCAAAGAGCTGCTGACACAGCGCCTGAATGACCTGCTGGCACAGGCCGACAATACCGTCTCCGGCATGACGGCTCCCAAGGAAAATTTCCCGGACCCCACGGACCGGGCTTCCCTGGAGGCGGACCGCAACTTCATGCTGAGAATTCGCGACCGGGAACACAAGCTGATCAAAAAAATCAAGAAAGCCCTGGACCGCATCGAAAACGGCACCTTCGGCATCTGCGAAACCTGCGGCGAGGAGATTTCCCTCAAGCGACTCAAGGCCAGACCGGTCACCACGCAGTGTATCGAGTGTAAAACCAAGGAAGAGGCGCAGGAACGAGCCCTTGGGTTATGAACGGCCGCGCGGCATTGATCTCCATATTCATTCCTCCGCATCCGACGGCACCCTTACGCCCGCGCAACTCCTGACCCGAGCCGCTCACCTGGGCCTGGGTGCCATTTCCATCACAGACCACGACACGGTGTCCGGCTGCCGACAGGCGCTGGCCGTACCCCTGCCCCCGGGGCTGCAATTTCTTACCGGCATCGAAATCAGCAGTCAGCCGCCCGGGGGCTTCGATCTGCCCGGCAGCCTCCACATTCTGGGTTACGGCATCGACACCTCCGACGACGACCTGCTGCGGGCCGTGGACAAACTCCAGGAGGCCCGCCGCAAGCGACTCCCCGAGATGATGGCCCGGCTGCGCGACCTGGGTATCGACATCAGTGACGCGGAAATCCGGCGGGTGGTGGGCAACAGCCAGCCCGGAAGGCCCCACCTGGCCCGCGCCCTGGTACAAAAGGGCGCGGCGGCCTCCATCGACGACGCCTTCGCGCGCTACCTGGGAAACGGCCGGCCGGCCTATGTGCCCAAGTACCGTCTGCCCTGGCGGCAGGCCATCAGCGTCATCCGTGGGGCCGGCGGCATCGCCGCGCTGGCTCACCCGGGACTCATCACGCTGACCGGTGGGCACCAACTGGAAAAACTGGTGCGCGACCTGGTCGAAGCCGGCCTGGAGGGTATCGAGTGCTACTACCCGCGGCATTCGGAGCGCGAGACCCGGCAATTCCTCGATCTGGCGGCGGCGCTGGGCCTGGCGGTCACCGGGGGCACGGACTATCACGGTGCCATTTCCCCCGACCTTGAAATGGGCAGCGGTCCGGGCGACTTTTGCGTGCCCTGGGAACTCTACCCGGCGCTCGCCGCGCGACTTTCCGGGAGGAGCCGCACATGAACCGCGACGGCAAAAGCAGCCTGGCGGAACTGGAAGTCCGGCTGGGCTATCGCTTCAATAACCGCGAACTGCTCCACGAGGCCCTGCGCCACCGCTCCTGGGTCAACGAGCAGAACGCCCGGCTGCGCGACAACGAGCGCCTGGAGTTTCTGGGTGACGCAGTGGTCAACCTGGTGGTCGGGCACCTGTTGATGCGCGCCCGCGCCGACCTGAAGGAGGGCGACCTGTCACGCATGCGTGCCGCCCTGGTCAATGAAAGCTACCTTGCCGAAGTAGCCCGGCACCTGAAGCTGGGCGACTTCGTCTACCTGGGCCGCGGAGAGACCCAGACCGGCGGCCGCGAAAAGAACTCCATCCTGGCCGACACCTTCGAGGCGGTGACCGCGGCCCTGTACCTGGACGCCGGTTTCGACACCGCCTTCGATATCCTGGAGGCCTACTTCCAGGATGCCCTGGAAAAGCTCGAGGATCTGCGCTGGCACGACGACTACAAGAGCCGGTTGCAAGAGCTCGTGCAGGAAAAGCGCAAAGCGGTTCCGCATTACCGCATCACGGACCAGAGCGGCCCTGACCACGATAAGACCTTCACCGCACGCCTGACGGTGGGCGACATCACCACCGAGGGCCGCGGCAAGAGCAAGAAGCAGGCCGAACAGGACGCCGCACGGCGTGCCATCGATCTGCTGGAAAAACCGGACTCCCCGTGAACGCCTCCCGGCCGCGCCCCCTGGTGGCCCCGGTATTCCTTCCCCAGTCCGGCTGCCCCCACGGCTGCGCCTTCTGCAACCAGACGGCCATCACCGGCCGCAGCCTCCGGCGCCCTTCGGCCCGGGACGTGCGCCGGGAAATCCAGCAATTCCTGGTCTTCGGCCACCGCCGGCGCGGACCGGTACAGATCGCCTTCTACGGCGGAAACTTTCTGGGCCAGGATCCCGCACGCATCGTGTCGCTGCTGCAGGTGGCCGCAGACTTCGTGGACGCCGGCCGCGCCGACGGCATCCGCTTTTCCACCCGCCCGGACACAATAGACACCCGCAGCCTGGACCTTATCACGCCCTTTCCCGTAACGGTCATCGAACTTGGCGTTCAGTCTATGAACAACGAGGTGCTGCGCCGCAACCGCCGTGGGCACGATGCCGAAGCCGTGCGGCGGGCGGCGGCAGCGTTGCGTGACCGGGGCTACCGCCTGGGCCTGCAGATGATGGTGGGACTGGCCGGCGAAAACCCGGAGGCCACCCTGGTATCGGGGCACGCCCTGGCGGCCCTGGCACCGGATTTCGTGCGCATCTATCCTACCGTTGTACTGCGAGGAAGCCTGCTGGCGCGCTGGTACCGGGAGGGAAGCTATCGTCCGCTGTCCCTGGAGGAGGCTGTGGGGCTGGCAAAAAAACTGTACCTGCTTTTCGATCGCCGCGGCATCCGCGTGGTGCGCATGGGCCTGCAGTCCTCTCCGTCCCTGGACGCGGGCACCAACCTGCTGGCCGGCCCCTACCACCCGGCCTTCGGCCACCTGGTCCACAGCCGCATCTTCGGTGACGCCTTGCTGGAGGGCCTGGCCGCGGCGCGGCCCGGCGCCATGGGCGCTGTGGAAGTGCGGGTGCACCCGGCCGCGATACCCCGGCTGCGGGGAATGCACAACGACAATGTACGGCGGGTGGAGGCAAGGTACGGCCGGGGCGCCATGCGCATCATTGCCGACGCCGGCCTCGACCGCCGTGACCTGGTGGTCGGCGGAAGGGTTTTACGCCCCTACGGGGATCAGGCCTGATTGCACAGCCTGTTATATCCCCCGCTTGAACAGCTGGTCAGGCTCGTTGTAGGTGCCGGGCTTGCGGGTGTACTCGGTGGGCTCGGT
>JAMOVG010000403.1 GCA_027061725.1 Desulfobacteraceae bacterium | reverse complement strand
GCCGGGCTCTTCCGGCCCCTCGAAGGGGATGCAGCGAATGGTGACGCTCAGGTCGGCCTTGATGCGGCCCTCGCACTCCTCGGAGCCGCACCAGTGCGACAGCGCGAAGCCGCCGTGGATCTCGGGTTGCTCGGCGTTGGCGGGCGTGTAGAAATCGTAGAAATCCTGCCGGTCGTCGATGGTCACGGTGTGCTGCTCACGAAACGCCACGGCGCGGTCGAACAGTTCCTGCTGGATCTCCTCGAGCATCTGCGTCACCCCCTCCAGGAAACGCTCGCGGGGCATGGACTGCCTGCGGCGCGGCTCCCAGTCGCGGCGCCCGAAGAACACGGCGTCGTCGGCCATGTCCCGCGGACCGATCTCCACGCGCAGCGGAATACCCTTCTTGATCCACTCCCACCCGCGCGCCCCGCCGATCGGGCGGTCGTCGATCTCGACCTCCAGGCTGCGTTGGTGGTAACGGATCCGGCGCAGGTCGTCGGCCAGCCTGCGGACGTACTGCAGGACGCTCTCGGTGTCCGCGTCCTTGCGCAGGATGGGCAGCAGCACAATGTGCGAAGACGCCACCCGCGGCGGCAGAATGATGCCGTCGTCGTCGCCCAGCGTCATGATGACGCCGCCCACCATACGGGTGGAGACCCCCCACGAGGTGGTCCAGGCGAACTCCTCCTTCTCCTCCCGGGACTGGAAGCGGATTCCGGAGGCTTTGGCAAAATTCTGCCCCAGGAAGTGGGAGGTGCCCATCTGCAGCGCCTTGCGGTCCTGCATCATGGCCTCGATGCACAGCGTTTCCACCGCCCCGGGGAACGTCTCGGCGGCCGATTTGCGCCCCTTGATGACCGGGATGGCCAGGTAGTTCTCGACGAAATCGGCGTAAACGTCCAGCATTTGGCGGGTGCGCTCTTCGGCCTCTTGCCGCGTAGCGTGGGCCGTGTGCCCCTCCTGCCACAGAAACTCGCTGGTGCGCAGAAAGATGCGCGTGCGCATCTCCCAGCGAACCACGTTGGCCCACTGGTTGATCAGCAGGGGAAGGTCCCGGTAGCTGGTGATCCACTTGGAAAAGGCATCGCCGATGATGGTCTCGGAGGTGGGCCGCACGATGAGCGGCTCCTGGAGCTTGCCGGCGGGCACCAGCCCGTCGGGCCCCTTCTCCAGGCGGTGGTGGGAGACCACGGCGCATTCGGTGGCGAAGCCCTCCACGTGCTCGGCCTCCTTCTCCAGGAAACTCAAGGGGATGAACAGGGGGAAATAGGCGTTCTTGACGCCGGTACGCTTGAACATATCGTCGAGCACGCGCACCATGTTCTCCCACAGGGCGTAGCCCCAGGGTTTGATCACCATGCACCCCCGCACCGGTGACTTCTCGGCCAGATCCGACGCCCGGATGACCTGCTGGTACCACTCGGGGTAATTCTCTTCGCGCGTGGGCGTTATCGCCGATGTCGCTTTCTTCGCCATACGACCTCGCAGTTTTGTCACTTCGTCTGGTTTACGATGAATTTTGGTATCTTCTCAATAAGTTCCGGCGAATCCGCGCCGATCGTGTTTCGCCTTCGCTCCGGATGTACGATGTCGCTCCACCGAAACACGATCGGCGCTCCTCCGGCAATCCATTACCGGACGTTTTTAAGATACGAATCTTGGTTTTGAAGCGTCCTGCCTCACTTTGTGCCCTTGTGCCGCTGCCCCTTTGCGTGTCGCTTTTCTCCCTCCCGTTCATAGGCCGCCACCGCCTCCAGCAGCACATCCACCAGCCGCTCCTGGGGGAAGGTCTTGACCACCTCGCCCTTGCGGAAGAGAATGCCGCGGCCGTCGCCGCCGGCGATGCCGATGTCGGCCTCACGAGCCTCGCCGGGCCCGTTGACCACGCAGCCCATAACGGCGATCTTGACCGGGGTCGTGCACGTCAGCAGGGCCTGCTCAATGCGCTCGGCGATGGAGAAAAGATCGATGCGGCACCGGCCGCAGGTGGGGCACGAGATAATCTCCGGCCCCCGGTGGCGGATGTCCAGGGCCCGCAGAATCTCGTAGGCCACGCGCACCTCCTCCACCGGGTCGCGGGTCAGCGAAACGCGCAGGGTGTCGCCGATCCCCTCGGCCAGCAGCATGCCAATTCCCAGGGCAGACTTGACGATGCCGGCGTACAGCCCCCCGGCCTCGGTGACGCCCACGTGCAGCGGCACGTCGCTTTTTTCCGACAGCAGCCGGTAGGCTTCCACGGTGCGCCCCACGTCCGAGGCCTTGATCGACACCTTGATGTCCCCGAAACCCATGTCGTGCAGCAGCGCGATGTTGCGCAGGGCACTCTCGACCATGCCGGCGGCCGTCACGCCGCCGTGCTTTTCCAGGATGTCCTTTTCCAGGGAACCGGCGTTGACGCCGACGCGGATGGGAATGCCCCGCTCGGCGGCGCAGTCCACCACGGCGCGCACCTTGCGGCGGCTGCCGATGTTGCCGGGGTTGATGCGCAGGCCGTCCGCACCGGCCTCGGCAGCGGCGATGGCCAGCCGGTAATCGAAGTGGATGTCGGCGATCAGGGGAATGCCGATCTGCGACGTGATGGACGAGATGGCCTCCGCGGCCTCGGCGTCGGGCACCGCCACGCGGATGATCTCGCAGCCCGCGGCTTCCAGCCGCCGGATCTGGTCAACGGTGGCGGCCACGTCCTGGGTGTAGGTATTGGTCATGGACTGCACCGCGATGGGAGCCCCGCCGCCTACGGCGACATCCCCGATCTTGATCTGGTGCGTCTGTTTGCGTATGATATTCATGGTGTTCCGGTGCCCGCTTTGAAAAACGCGGCCGATTATACGTTAAATGCCGGTCAAACACAATTACAAAAGTCTCGGCCCGCAGGTGGCACTGTCAACCGGGGGCCGGCAGGACGGCAGGTGGGATTGGTAACGTCAAGTTTGTGCACAGCACGCCCCAGGCGATGGTTGCGGCAGTGGCTTCTGGCCGGCATGGTGATGCTGGTGATCATCACCGGAGCGCTTCCCCGGGGGGGCCGCCGGCCGGCCCTGGCCCGGGATCTGCGGGACGTGATCGCGTCCGGCACGATAACGGTCATCACCCGCAACAACGCCAACTGCTACTACATCTATCGGGGCCTGCCCATGGGGTTCGAATACGAGCTGGCCCGGGCGTTTGCCGCCTTCCTCGGCGTGTCGCTGAAGGTCCGCATCGCACCGCGCTGGAACGGAATGATTCCCAACCTGCTGGCAGAAAAGGGGGACTTCATCGCCGCCAGCATGACCATCACGCCGGAACGGCAGCAACAGGTGCGGTTCAGCACGGCATACATGAAAATCCAGCAGCACATCATCGTGCAGCGGGGCAATCAGGAGGTGCACGGTGTGGCTGACCTGGCAGGCCGCACGGTGGACGTACGCGAGGGGACTTCCTATCAGCGGCAGCTCGAGCGCCTTCAGCGCCAGGGCATCGCGGTCAAGATCCGGCTGCACGCCGACACGCCCACCGAAAACCTCATCCGGGAGGTGGCCGAGGGGCGCATCGCGATCACCATCGCCGACAGCAACATCGCCAAACTGAACCGGCGCTACTATCCCAATATCCGCATCGCCGAACCCATCAGCGGCCCCCAGGTGCTGGGGTGGGCCTTTGCCCCACAGGCACCCCGACTCCTGGCAAAAGCCAACGCCTTCTTCACCCGCATCCGCCGCAACGGCGTTTTTGAACAGATTCACCGCCGCTACTACGCCAATGTGGATATCTACGACTTCAGCGATCTGACCAAGTTCCATCGGCTCATCCAAACGCGCCTGCCGCGCTACGCCGACATCATCCGGCGCACGGCCCAGGAATTTCACATGGACTGGCGCCTTCTGGCGGCGGTGATTTACCAGGAGTCGCACTTCAACCCGCGGGCGACCAGCGGGGCCGGCGCCGGCGGCCTGATGCAGTTGCTGCCCGACATCGCCAAAAAAATGGGCGTACGCAACGTGTTCGATCCGGCCCAGAACATCCGCGCGGGCGTCCGGCACCTGAAGCGCTTCTACGACTTCTACGACAGGGCCAGAGACCCCGATCGGCTGTACATCGCCCTGGCAGCCTACAATATCGGCATGGGGCACGTCCTGGACGCCCGCAACATCGCCCGCGAAAAGAACCTGGACCCGGACAAGTGGTCCTCGCTGGTGCACACCCTGCCCCTGCTAAGCGAAGAAAAGTACTTCCAAAAGGCCAAGTACGGCTACTGCCGGGGCACCGAACCGGTGCGCTTCGTTCAGAAAATCCGCATCTACTACGACATCCTCAAGCGACAGGCCATCGTCTATCCCCGACCTGAATCGTAAAGGAAGTGTCCGGCAAAATCCTGATCGCTTCTTTCAGCCCAGACGGGCAAAGGGATTGGTGCGTTTTTCCACGCCGATGGTGGTCTCGGGGCCGTGGCCGGTGTAGACGGTCACGTCGTCGCCCAGGGTGAAAAGCTTGTTCTGAATGGCGGCAATCAGCGTGGCGTAGTCGCCGCCCGGAAAATCAGTGCGGCCGATGGAGCCGGCGAACAGGGTGTCGCCGACAAATACGCTGCCGTCCGTGTGCAGCGAGATGCCGCCCGGCGTGTGGCCGGGGGTGTGAATGACGCTGAAA
>JAMOVG010000402.1 GCA_027061725.1 Desulfobacteraceae bacterium | reverse complement strand
CGTGGGCCGCATGCACTACAGCGTAGACCCCGGGCTCTACGCCCTGGGAAACCCCGGCCAACACGCCCCGGTGCTGGTGACCGCCAGCTACAAGATGAGCTTCGACTGCCTGCGCCGCGCGCTGGCCGGCCGCAGCGCCTGGATCCTGGTGCTGGACACCGAGGGGATCAACGTGTGGTGCGCCGCCGGCAAGGGCACCTTCGGCACGGCCGAACTGATCCGGCGCATCGAAGCCAGCGGCCTGGCGCGCGTGGTGGCCCACCGCACCCTGGTCCTGCCCCAGCTGGGGGCGCCGGGCGTGGCCGCCCACCAGGTCCGGCGCCGCTCGGGCTTCAAAGTGGTCTACGGTCCGGTGCGCGCCGAGGACCTGCCCGCTTTCCTGGACAGCGGCCTGAAAGCCACGCCCGCCATGCGCCGCAAGAGCTTCCCCTTCGCCGAGCGCGCCGTGCTGGTGCCCATCGAGCTGGTCGGCGCCCTGAAATACGCCCTGCCGGCCCTGCCGGTTTTCTTTGTCCTGAGCGCCCTGGGCGCCGAAGGCTCCTTCTGGGCCGCCGGCGTGTCCGGCGCCCTGTGGGCCGCGCTGGCCCTGCTGGCCGCCATCCTGGCCGGGGCCGTGGTCACGCCCCTCCTGCTGCCGTGGCTGCCGGGACGGGCCTTTGCCTTAAAGGGCCTGTGGCCGGGCCTGGCGGCGGCCGCCCTGTGGGCGCTTTTGCGCCTGCCGCGGGCCGCCGCTCCCGGCGACACAGTGGAAATCCTGGCCTGGCTGCTGCTGATCCCGGCGGCCTCGGCCTACCTGGCCATGAACTTTACGGGCGCGTCGACCTACACTTCGCGTTCGGGGGTCAAAAAAGAGATGCGCTGGGCCCTGCCGGCCCAGATCGCAGCCGGGGCCGTGGGCGTGCTGCTGTGGACCGGCGCCCGCTTCCTGGCCTGAGGAGCACGCTATGCAAAGATTCGCCTACTTCGAAGACGTGGTGACCCTCACCCTGAACCCGCAAAAGTGCGTGGGCTGCGGCCTGTGCGTGGAGGTCTGCCCCCACGCCGTACTGCAGATGGCCAACGGCCGCGTCCGCATCGCCGACCGCGGCGCCTGCATGGAGTGCGGCGCCTGCGCCCGCAACTGCCCCGCCGCCGCCCTGGACGTGCGCACCGGCGAGGGCTGCGCCCAGGCCATCCTCAACGAGATGCTGGGCCGCAAGTGCGAGTGCTGCTGATCCTGGAGCGATACCCGGGAGCGCCGCCTTTCGTTGCCGTTTCAGCGCCCCGGCACGCCCGCCACCTTGCCGCCGGTGCGCAGGCCGTTGGCCACGGCCAGCAGTTCCGAGGCCTCGTGGGCGAACACGGCCACGGTGACGGTCATGACGCCGATCAGGGCCGAGGGGATCAGGATGCCCAGCACCACCAGCGAGAAGACGATGTTCTGCAGGCTGACGCGGCGGGCCAGCTTGCCCAGGTTCAGGGCGTAGACCACATTGGCGATGTCGTCGCCCATGAGGGCCGCGTCGGCGGCCTCGATGGCGGCGTCGGTGCCGGCCGCACCCATGGCCACGCCCACCGAGGCGCGCGCCAGGGCCGGGGCGTCGTTGATGCCGTCGCCCACCATGGCCACGGCCCTGTACCGGCCCTCCAGCTCCTCGATGATGCGGATCTTGTCCTCGGGTTTGAGTCCCGCGCGCACGTCATCGATGTTCAGTTCGGCGGCCATGGCCTCGGCCGTGCGCCGGTTGTCGCCGGTGAGCATGATCACCTTGATGCCCATGCGGTGCAGCTCGCGCACCACGGCCCCGGCCCGCGGCCGCACCTGGTCGCGGATGGCGATGGCGCCCAGCATCTTGTCGGGGGTCCCCACCAGGATGACCGTTTTGCCCTGGCCGCGGAGTTTCTCGATCTCGTCGGCCGGCAGGTTGCCGTCGGCGCCGTCGAACATCTCGTGGCTGCCCACCCGGATCTCCCGGCCGGACACCACCGCCTTGGCGCCGTGGCCGGTGGTGGACACAAAATCCGTGGCCGCGGGCGGGGTGATGCCGCGCCTTTTGGCTTCGCTGACCACGGCGTGGGCCAGGGGGTGCTCGGAGAGGTTCTCCACCCCGGCGGTCAGCGCCAGCAGGCCGTCGGCGTCACCGTCGCGCGCCAGCACGTCGGTAACCACCGGTTTGCCGATGGTCAGGGTGCCGGTCTTGTCGAAGGCCACGGCCTCGATCTTGCCCAGGTTCTCCAGGCTGATGCCGCCCTTGATGAGCACGCCGTTCTTGCCGGCCTGGCCGATGCCGGCCGCGATGGCCACGGGTGTGGACATGATCAGGGCGCAGGGGGCGGCCGCCACCAGCAGCACCACGGCGCGCATGGCCCACGGCGCCATCTCGGCGCCCATCAGGTAGGGCACCGCCAGCAGCAGCAGCGAGGCCAGCAGCACCAGCGGGGTGTAGCGGCGGCCGAAGCGCTCGATAAAGGCCTGGGTCCTGCCCTTCTGCTCCTGGGCCTGCTCCACCAGGTGGATCATTTTGGAAAGGGTGTTGTCCTCGAAGGTGGCCGTGGTCTCGATCTGCAGGGTGCCCTGCTGGTTGAGCGTGGCCGCGAAGACCTGCATGCCCGCCCGCTTTTCCACGGGCAGGGACTCGCCCGTGACGGCGGCCTCGTTGACGCTGGAGCGGCCCTTGACGATGCGCCCGTCGGTGGGGATGGACGCGCCGGGCCTGACGATAAAAACGTCACCGACCCGGAGCGCTTCGGCCGGGATAGTCACCTCGCGGCCGTCGCGCAGCACCTGGGCCTCCTTGGGCGCCAGGTCCAGCAGCTTGCGGATGGAGGCCCGCGTGCGGGCGTAGGTGTACTCCTCGAGCCCCTCGGCGGCGCCGTACAGGAACACCAGGAAAGCGGCCTCTTCCCACAGGTCCAGCAGGATGGAGCCGGTGGTGGCGGCGATCATCAGCATGTCGATGCCCACGCGCCTGTCCTCGATGAGCTCCTCGATGCCCTCGCGCACCCAGTGGTACCCGCCGATGGCCATGGCCACGATGTACAGGCCGATCTCCACCCTGCCAGGGACCAGGTTCAGCCGGGCCAGGGTAAACGCGATGCCCACGATGACGCCCGAAATCAGGGCGTTGCGCATGGGCGGATGGGTGTACCACTTGCCGTCGAAACCGATTTCCGAGGGTTTTCCGTGTGCCATGATCCCTCTCTTATCTACAAACAATTGAGCATATATTCAATTGATTGGCCAAAAAAAATTACTCCTGTACGTGGCTGGCGGCCTCGTTGATCAGGTTGATGACGTGGTCGTCGTCCAGGCGGTAGAAAACCTGCTTGCCCTGCCTGCGAAAGGCCACCAGCTTGTGTCCTTTAAGCAGGCGCAACTGGTGGGAGACGGCCGACACCGAGAGGCCCAGTACCGCGGCCAGATCGCAGACGCACAGTTCCTCCATGGACAGGGCCAGCACGATGCGCAGGCGCGTGGGGTCCGAAAGCACCTTGAAGGTCTCGGCCAGGTCGCCGATGTGCCGCTCCCCGGGCAGGCCGCCGCTGACGCGGGCCACCCGGCGCCGGTCGACGGCCGTCACGCCGCAAGTCTCCACCTTCGATTTTGGCATTTGCACCCCCTCAATACTTGAGCAATCATTCAAATGTAATATAGGCCCTTCGCCCGAAAAAATCAAGGCCTGCGGGAATATTTTCCCGTACCGCCCGTTTTCATCCCGGAAGGAGTCCGCCGGGACGTGCAAAGCGGACAGTTTTTGCGCACTGCCCGCAGCCCCGGCTTCCAGGCGGACTTCAGGCAAATCGTTGAAGTTCAGGGCATTGGCAGCATGAACCGCCTTGTGGCACAACCGTTGCAGCGCTTTCTTGCTGCGGGGCGCGCAGGCAGCCGGCGGTGCGCAAACGTTTTTTTTGCAAATTTTACATCCGAGGTGTAACCTCCGACCGACCGAAACGTTCAGGTAATAGCGTGAACAGGTTCAAATCTTTTTACAACAGCCACCGGCAACGGCTGTTCGGCTACCTGCTGAAGATGACCGGCGACTACCAACTGGCGGCCGACTTCATGCAGGAGAGCTTTACACGCTACCTGGAACGCTACCAGGACGGGGAGCTCAGCACGTCGCTGCTCTTCACCATCGCCCGCAACCTGGTCATCGACCACTCGCGCCGTCCCGGCGCCGGGGAACCCTACGAGGAGACCCGCAACGGCACTGGCAACGACCAGGAGCGGCTGCTGATGGTGCGCGAAGAGTACCGGCGGGTGCTGGCGGCCATGCAGAAGCTGCCGGGAAACGACCGGGATATTCTCTCGCTGGTCGTCAGCAGCGGCCTGCCCTACAGTGAAATTGCCAACATCGCCGGCATCAGTGAAGCCAACCTGAAGGTCCGGGTTCACCGCTGCCGGCTGAAACTGCGAAAATACCTCGAGACAGGTGACGTATGAAAGACCATCTCATCAGCTCGTTTATCGACGACGAATTGAACCTGGACGAGAAGATCGACTTCGTCGAAACCGTTCACGACGACCGCCGATTCAAGGACGAAGCCGTGGACCTGCTGACCCAGGAAAAAATGCTGCGCGGCGACATGGTGGGCCGGGTGCCGGCGGTGCAGGTGAAGCCCCCCAGGACCGTGTCGTGGGGGTGGCTGCGGCC
>JAMOVG010000401.1 GCA_027061725.1 Desulfobacteraceae bacterium | reverse complement strand
GGAAATCTTCCAGGCGCTTTCGCGTTCTTCTTTCCGGTCTCGCTTCAGGCTGCGGGAAAAGGAACTGCGGTACATCGAACAGAAGGGATTGCCCACCATTCGGGCCCACGCCGTGGACTTCATCAGGGCACGGCTGGCGCCGGCGCATCCGAAAAACGACGGCCGCCAGACACCCATGAAGAACCATCCGGTGTTCATCGCCCAGCATGCTACGGCCACCTGCTGCCGGGGCTGTCTCGGAAAATGGCACCGCATCGCCAGGGGAAGACCCCTCAGTGAAGAGGAGATCACCTTCATGGTGGACCTCATCATGGCTTGGATCGAGCGTCAGTGGGGGGGTGCAGGGGAGCGGTGAATTTGCATTGTAACGCGGGTCGAAATGAGCTATGCTCAAAAGGTTTTTCAGGAGTTTTCGTCGAGTCGTGATCCAAATGCCAGTCGAGAGAAAAGCACTGCCGTGAAATATCTGTTTACACCTTTTACCATTCGGGGACTGGTTCTCAAGAACCGCATCGTCATGCCTGCCTTGGCCTCCTTCCTGGTGGAAAGCGACGGATCCATCACCCAACGCACCATCGAGCACTATCGCCGCCGGGCCGCCGGCGGGGCCGCCATGATCATGATGGAGGCCTGCGCCGTGTCTCCGGAAGGAGTCGTGTCGGCTCACCAGGCCCGTATTTACGACGACAGTTTCGTGGAGGGCCTGGCGGGCATTGCCGCTGCCATTTCCGAGGCAGGCTCGGTGCCCGCCCTGCAGATACACCACGGCGGGCGGCAGACATCGCCCCGGGTGATCGGACGTACGCCCCGGGCGCCTTCGCCGCTGCCCTGTCCCACCATCGGCGGAAAGGTCGACCCCCTGAGCACGGCCGAAATTCAATCCCTGGTGCAGCGTTTCGGCGATGCCGCCCAGCGGGCCAGAGAGGCGGGGTTTGCACTGATCGAGATCCACGGCGCCCACGGGTATCTCGTCAACCAGTTCCTCTCCGGCTTTTCCAACATTCGCGACGATGAGTACGGTGGCAGCCTGGAAGGGCGCACGCGTTTCGCGCGTGAAATCGTCGAGGAGGTCCGCCGGCGACTGGGGCCGGATTTCCCCCTGTCTTTCAAGATCAGCGCCCAGGAGTTCGTGGAAGGCGGCCTGACCACCGAAGAGAGCATCGAGATCCTGAAGACCCTGGCGGCCGCGGGCATTGACGTGGTGCAGGTCTCGGCCGGCAACGACGCCACTCCGGAGTGGATCTGCCAGCCCATGTTCATGAAGAGGGCCTGCCTGGCGGAATCGGCGGCCGCCGTACGGCGCGCCCTGGACATCCCCGTCATGGCCGTGGGACGCATCAACAACCCGCTGCTGGCTGAGGCGATCATCGCCGAGGGCAAGGCCGATCTGGTCTGCATGGGACGTGGCCTGGTGGCCGACCCGCAGTTGCCCAACAAGGCTCGTGAGGGCCGTCTGGACGAGATATTGAGCTGCATCGCCTGCAACACCTGCATGCAGTCCATATTCAAGATCGGCCGCATCGAGTGCCTGGTCAACCCCGAGTTCGGCCGCGAGGAGGAACTGGCCGTGCGGCCCGCCGCGCGGCCCCGCAAGGTCATGGTGGTGGGCGCCGGGCCGGCCGGCATCAAGGCGGCCTGGACGGCGGCCCAACGGGGTCACGAGGTGCACCTTTTCGAAAAAGCGCCCTGCATCGGCGGGTTGCTGGTGCCCGGGAGCGCCACCGACCACAAGAAAGAATTCGAAAACCTGATCACCTTCGGCGAGCACCAGATGCGCAAGGCCGGGGTCATCTACCACCTCAACGTGACGGTGACACCCGATATCGTCCGTCAGCACGCGCCGGAGGTGGTCATCCTGGCCACCGGTTCCCGGCCGGCCATGCCGGAAGTCGAGGGCATCGACAACGACATTGTGGCGCCTTTCGACGTGCTTTTCAACGACAAGCACCTGCCGCCAGCCGAAACGGTGGTTATTGGCGGCGGCGCCACGGGCTGCGAACTGGCCTACCACCTCAGCGAAAATGGATCCCGGGTGACGGTGGTCGAACTGCAGGAACGCGCGGCTGCCCAGCTGGAGTCCATCACGCGCAAGGTGCTGATGCAAAAGCTTCGCAGTAACGGGGTGCGCATCATGCTGCGCACACGCATCGTGCGCATCGCGCCCGACGGTGTGGTGGTCGCCGACGATACCGGCAGGGAACATTTTCTGCCGGCCGAAAGGGTGGGCATCGCCATCGGCACGCGCCCGGAAAAGGGGCTTTACGAGGCCATTTCACAGATGGGCATGGAGGTCTATCAGGTCGGCGACTGCATCAGCCCGCGCACCGCCAAGACCGCCATCCTGGAGGGGGCGCGCATCGGGCTGAAAATATAGACCGGCGGGCGAGGCAAAGGCCGGCTTGGCCGGGGGCGTGGCCTGGTATGGGGGCACAGGAAGCAAATGGACCCGAAAGGCATACAGCCCTTCGGGTCTCTTGGTTTCGGGGTAACAAAAGGGAGGTCAGGAAAGCGCTTCGAACATGGTGTGGGGCACACCGCAGATGGGGCACACATCGGGCGGCTTTTCTCCCCTGTGGATGTAGTTGCAGATCAGGCAGCGCCACTGCTTCACGGCTCTTCTCCTCGTCGCGGGTTGCGGTTTTCCCGCAATTCAGCACAAAACCCGGAGACTGTCAAACATTTTGCGCCAGGCGTTTGCGGTGAATGAAATCCATCAGCTGCCGGGTGATGTCGGCCATACGCTGGACCTGGGTGCTGATGGCGCTCAGGCGCTGGAAAACGGGATCGTCTTCCGGCAGGTCCATGAGCAGGAGTTCGGTGTAGCCCGAAACGCACTGGATAGGCTGATTGAGCTGGTGGCACAGGGCGCCGGCTTCTTTCAGAACCTCTCCCAGTTCTTCCGATACGGGTTTTTCCACCTGCTTTGCGTGGTTGTCGGCATCGGCCGCAATGGCCAGAGCGCCGCTGATTTTGAGGGGGCTCTCTTCCGCCGGAAAAAATCGGTTTTCCGGGACGGTGCCGTTGTCCTGCAGAAGCTCCATTCGCTGGCGCAGAACGTCGATCTGGTGGTTTAGCTCTTCACAGTGTTGTCGCGTTTCCATGACAGGTTCCATTTCGTTGATTTCTAAGAGATGAACGGTAGCGTCGCTTGTTGCGATACGATGCATTTGTCTCTGGTCTACTGCAAGAGCCGTACCACGGGGTTCTGCAGGGCGCTTTGAATCTGCAATCGGAGACCACTGGCTGAATGGCACGGATTTTCGGGCCTCCCGGCTTCTTCGGCCAACAGATGAGAGCGGACGTCGAATGGCGCTCGACTGACAAAAAAATGTCACTCCAACTGGCAAAATTTGGAAAATTGACAGCGTCCGGGCACGCAATTTGGATTGACATCCACAGGGGGGTTTTTTATTAAGGCACGTTCCAGAGACGGTTTCCACGGAGGCCGGAGAATTTCCAACAGCATGCCAACACATCGGGGAATCAAGAGATGATTCACGTGGAATCCCTTACCAGATACTACCGCGACGTCTGCGCTGTGGACGGCATCTCTTTCGACGTGCCGCGCGGCCAGGTGATGGGGCTGCTGGGCCCCAACGGCGCCGGCAAAACCACCACCCTGAGAATGCTCACCGGGTTTCTGGCGCCCAGCGCAGGCACTGTCATGGTCAAGGACTACACCATCGACCGGGATTCGCTGCAAATCCGGCGTATGATGGGCTATCTGCCGGAGGCCGCCCCGCTGTACCCGGAGATGCTGGCCTACGACTACCTGACCTACGTGGCGCGCATGCGGGGCATTGCTGCTGACGACCGTGACGAACGCCTCCGGGAGCTCGCAGGCCTGTGCGGCCTGGCCGGCGTCATGCACCAGCCCATCGGGGAATTGTCCAAGGGCTACAAGCAGCGCGTTGGGCTGGCACATGCCATGATGGGCGACCCGGAAATCTTGGTGCTGGACGAACCCACTTCGGGGCTGGACCCCAACCAGATCGTGGAGATCCGCGAGATCATCCGGGAAATCGGACGGCGCAAGACGGTGATCTTTTCCACCCACATTCTCAGCGAGGCGGAGGCCACCTGCGACCGGATCATCATCATTCACCGGGGGCGCATTGTGGCCGACGACAGCACCGAGGCACTCAAGCGGGATGTAGGCGGCAAACGGGTGCTGCACATTCTGCTGGCCGGCGCGCGCGAGGAGGAGGTGCGCGGTGTCCTGCAATCCGTGGAGGGCGTCGACGGCGTTGAAAGCCACTCCGAGAACGGCGAGCGGGTGCGTCTGGCCCTGACGCTGTCGGGCCGGGAAGATGTGCGGCCGCGCATTTACGAGGCCATCCGGCAGCATGAATGGGTGCTGCTGGAATTTCACCAGCAGCGCCGTACGCTGGAGGACGTTTTCCGGGAACTGACGCAGGAGAACTGAGATGCGACAGGTACTGCATGTCTTTGGAAAGGAGTTCAGGGGGTACTTCGTGTCCCCGGTGGCCTATATCGTGATTGCCATATTCCTGCTGGTAACGGGGTGGTTCTTTTTTTCCACCTTTTTCCTTTTCAACCAGGCCGATCTGCGCAATTTCTTTTCCCTGCTGCCCTTCATGTTCGCCTTCGTGATTCCGGCCATCACCATGCGCCTCT
>JAMOVG010000400.1 GCA_027061725.1 Desulfobacteraceae bacterium | reverse complement strand
CCCGACTTGAAATCCGGATACCCCGGCAACGAGAAGGGAGGGGCGCAGCGTGAAAATTCTGAAAATCGATCATCTGGGCATCGCCGTTAAGGACATGGAGGCCGGCAAGGCCTTCTGGCACGACATTCTGGGTCTGGGCTTTGCAGGCACCGAAACCGTGGCCGAGCAGAAGGTGACCACCGGTTTTTTCCCGGTGGGCGAGAGCGAGGTCGAACTGCTGGAATCCACCGCACCCGACGGCCCCGTGGCCAAGTATATCGAAAAGCGCGGCGAGGGTATCCAGCATGTGGCCTTCCGTGTGGACGACATTGAGGCCGCCCTGCAGGAACTCAAGGAAAAGGGGGTGCGCCTCATCGACGAGACGCCCCGCAAGGGGGCCGGAGGTGCGCGCATCGCCTTCCTGCACCCCAAGGCCACCGGCGGCGTCCTGGTCGAACTCTGCGAGAGGTGAATCGCGTGTATCTGCCGTCAGGTATCAGCGGTCAGGCAGGCAATGGGCATCGGCAGCGCCTGGCGGCTGACAGCGAAACCTGACACCTTTTTCCACAAAGGAGAATTGCATGTCAGAACATCCCCGTTTGAAGGAATGGAAAGAGCTGGCCACCAAGCAGCTGCGGGGCCGGCCCCTGGAAGACCTGGACTGGAAGACCCCCGAGGGCATTCTCGTAAAGCCGCTTTACACGGCCGAGGACCTGGAGGGCATGGAGCACGTCAATACCCTGCCCGGATTCGCACCCTTTGTGCGCGGCCCCATGGCCACCATGTACGCCGGCCGTCCCTGGACCATCCGTCAGTACGCCGGCTTCTCCACCGCCCGCGAGTCCAACGCCTTCTACCGCCGCGCCCTGGCCGCCGGCCAGAAGGGCCTTTCGGTGGCCTTCGACCTGGCCACCCACCGCGGCTACGACTCCGACCACCCCCGTGTGGTGGGCGACATCGGCAAGGCCGGCGTGGCCATCGACTCGGTGGAGGACATGAAGGTGCTCTTCGACCAGATCCCGCTGGACAAGATGAGCGTTTCCATGACCATGAACGGCGCCGTGCTGCCCATCATGGCCGGCTACATCGTGGCGGCCGAGGAGCAGGGCGTCAAGCAGGAGCAGCTCACCGGCACCATCCAGAACGATATTCTGAAGGAATACCTCACGCGCAACACTTACATCTACCCGCCCGAGCCGTCTATGCGCATCGTGGCGGACATCATCGCTTACTGCTCCAAGCACATGCCCAAATTCAACACGGTGAGCATCAGCGGCTACCACATGATGGAGGCCGGGGCCAACTCCGTGCTGCAGACCGCCTTCACCCTGGCCGACGGGCTGGAGTACGTGCGCGCGGCCCTGGGCACCGGGCTTAACATTGACGACTTCGCGCCGCGGCTGTCGTTTTTCTTCGGCGTGGGCATGAACTTCTTCATGGAGATCGCCATGCTGCGGGCCGCGCGCTTCCTGTGGCACGAGCTCATGAGCCAGTTCAACCCCAAGAACCCGCGCTCGCTCATGCTGCGCACCCACGTGCAGACCTCGGGCTGGAGCCTGACCGAGCAGGACCCCTACAACAACATCATCCGCACCACCCTGGAGGCCCTGGCGGCGGCCCTGGGCGGCACCCAGTCGTTGCACACCAACTCCTTTGACGAGGCCGTGGGCCTGCCCACCGAGTTTTCGGCGCGCATCGCCAGAAACACCCAGATCATCATCCAGGAGGAGTCCCAGATCTGCCACGTGGTGGATCCCCTGGGCGGCTCTTACTACATCGAGGCCCTGACCGACGGCATCGTGCGCGAGGCGCGCAAGATCATCGAGGAAGTGGAACAGCTGGGGGGCATGGCCAAGGCCATCGAGACCGGCATGCCCAAGCTGCGCATCGAGGAGTCCGCCGCCCGCAAGCAGGCGCGCATCGACCAGGGCCTGGATGTCATCGTGGGGGTCAACAAGTACCAGATCGAGGAGGAGCCCCTGGAAGAGGTGCTGGAAGTCTCCGAGGCCGTGCGCGACGAGCAGATCCAGCGCCTCAAGGAACTGCGCGCCAGCCGCGACGATGCGGCTGTAAAAGAGGCCCTGGCGGCGGTGACGCGCGCGGCCGAGACCGGCGACAACCTGCTGGCGGCCAGCATCGTGGCCGTGCGGGCGCGGGCCACCGTGGGCGAGGTGTCCGACGCCATTGAAAAGGTGTTCGGCCGCTACACGGCCACCACCCAGTGCATCTCGGGTGTGTACGCTGCTGAATTCGTGGACAAGACGATCATCGAGGACATTCACAAGCGTGTGGAAGCCTTCCGGCAGAAGACCGGCCGCCGGCCGCGCATCCTGGTTACCAAGATGGGCCAGGACGGCCATGACCGCGGCATCAAGGTAGTGGCCTCGGCGTACGCCGACCTGGGCTTCGACGTGGACATCAGCCCGATGTTCCAGACCCCCGAGGAGGCCGCGCGCATGGCCGTGGAAAACGACGTGCACCTGGTGGGGGTTTCGAGCCTGGCGGCTGGCCACCGCGCCCTGGTGCCCCAGCTGATAGAGGCCCTCAGAAAGGAGGGCGGCGACGATATCCTGGTGGTGGTGGGCGGCGTCATCCCGCCGGGGGACTACCCGTTCCTGCGGGAAGCCGGCGTGGTCGGCATCTACGGGCCGGGAACGCCCATCCCCGAGTCGGCCGGTGAAATCCTGGACGTGCTGGAAAAGCGGCTGGAAAAATGACGGACCCTTCATGACACATCCGGATCCTTGCGACTATGCCGACAGGATCCGCCGGGGCGACCGGCGGATCCTGTCCCGGACCATCACGCTCATCGAGAGCGCTCTTCCCGAGCACCGCAAGATCGCCCGCGACATTCTGCACCTGCTGCTGCCCGACACCGGCCGGGCCGTGCGCCTGGGCATCACCGGGGTCCCCGGGGTGGGCAAGAGCACCTTCATCGAGAACCTGGGCATGCTGCTGACCGGAAAGGGGCACCGCGTGGCCGTGCTGGCCGTGGACCCCAGCAGCAGCCGCAGCGGTGGCAGTGTGATGGCCGACAAGACTCGCATGCAGCGGCTGAGCGTGGCGAAAAACGCCTTCATCCGGCCTTCGCCTTCGGGCGGCGCTCTGGGCGGTGTGGGCCGCGTGACGCGTGAAACGTTGCTGCTGTGCGAGGCGGCCGGCTTCGACGTCATCATTGTCGAGACCGTGGGCGTGGGCCAGTCGGAAACCACGGTCTCCTCCATGGTGGATTTTTTCCTGGTGCTCATGCTGGCCGGTGCCGGCGACGAACTGCAGGGCATCAAGAAGGGCGTGCTGGAGCTGGCCGACGCCATCGTGGTCAACAAGGCCGACGGCGGGAACATCGCGCGTGCCAACGCGGCCAGAGAAGTGTACGAACGGGCCTTGCGCCTGCTCAATCCGCCCTCGGCGGTTTGGTCGCCGCCGGTGCTCACTGCCAGCGCACTGACCGGCGACGGCATCGCCGAAGTCTGGCAGACCGTGCTGGACCACCGACGCCGCCTGGAGGAGTCCGGCGAACTGGCGCGCAAGCGCAGCCGCCAGGCCCTGGACTGGATGTGCGCATTGCTCGAAGAGGGCATTCGCCGGCAGTTCTTCGATCACCCCCGGGTGCGCCGGGAACTGGACGGCTATTGCCGCAAGGTCGAAAAAGGCATGCTGGCACCCATGACGGCGGCGCGCGAACTGCTTTTTTTGCTTGACAACGAGGGTGCAGTTTAGGAATGTGAACGTTTAAATTTCGCAAACTTGCACGCGATTGCGGCGCAGGGGCTTTTTACGGATTTTATTGACGATCGGCTTTGTGAAAGGACGGCGACAATGGGTATTGTGGAAGACAAGATCAAGGAGCTTCGAGACCGGGAGGCCCGCATCCGCCAGATGGGCGGTGAAAAGGCCGTGGCCAAACACCGCGAAAAGGGCAAGCTGACCGCCCGCCAGCGGCTGGACGTGCTTTTCGACAAAGGTACGTTTCGGGAAATCGATATGTTCGTCACCCACCGCTGCACCAACTTCGGTATGGAAAAGGTCGACATTCCGGCCGACGGCGTGGTCACCGGCCACGGACTGGTGGACGGCCGCCCGGTGTTCGCCTTTGCCCAGGACTTCACCTCCCGGGCCGGCAGCCTGGGCGAGATGCATGCCAAGAAGATCTGCAAGGTCATGGACATGGCGCTGCGCGCGGGCGTACCTTTTGTGGGGCTCAACGACTCCGGCGGTGCCCGCATCCAGGAGGGCGTGGACGCGCTGTCCGGATACGGCCAGATCTTCTACCGCAACTCGGCGGCCTCGGGCGTGATTCCGCAGATCTCGGCCATCATGGGCCCCACGGCCGGCGGCGCCGTCTATTCACCGGCCATGACCGACTGGATTTTCATGGTCAAGAACAGCAGCTACATGTTCATCACCGGCCCCGAGGTGATCAAATCGGTCACCGGTGAGGAGATTACCTTCGAGGAACTCGGCGGCGCCATGACCCACAACGAGAAGAGCGGCGTGGCGCATTTTGCCTGCGAAAGCGACGAGGACGCCCTCAAGCAGATCCGCAAGCTGCTCGGTTACCTGCCGGCCAACAACATGGAAGACCCGCCGGTGATCGATACCGGCGACAGCCCCCGGCGCACCGACAAGGCCCTGGACAGCATTATCCCCGACAACCCCAACCAGTCTTACGACGTCAAGGAC
>JAMOVG010000399.1 GCA_027061725.1 Desulfobacteraceae bacterium | reverse complement strand
TGGCGGGCTTCGCCGGCGCCATCTTCTCGGTGTGGCTGTTTTCGTCCGCGCGTCGCAGCCGGGGCGGCATCACCCCCACCGAGTTGGGCCTGGCGAGCTTGTCGGGGGTGTGCTTCAGCCTGTTCTTCATCTTCATCGACCGCGCCAGCAGCCAAGTCGTGCTGGCCCCGCTGGTGGCGGCGCGCGTGGCCTCCATCGCCCTCATGGCGGCCATCCTGGCGGCGCGGCAGGAGCTGGCGCCGCCAGGCCGCGGGCCCCTGCCGCGGGTGGCGCTGGCGGGCGTCATGGACGCCGTGGGCAACACCTTCTTCGCACTGGCCTCGCGCTCCGGCCGGCTGGACGTGGCCGTGATCCTGGTGTCGGCCGTCTACCCGGTGGCCACAGGGGTGCTGGCGCGCGTTTTTCTCCGGGAGCGTCTGCGGCCCCGCCAGCGCTTCGGCCTGCTGACCACGGCCGTGTCGTTGGCGCTCATCGCTTCCTGAGCCGCCATCGTCGACCAGGGGCGTCCGCCGCTGTTTCACGGACCGCCCCGATGCTACGGCCCCGCAGCCATGCGCACATTTTTCTCTTGACATCGGCGGCCGACATAACTACATAGTAGCTACATTGTAGTCAAGAATAAAAGGCCGGCCCGGCCTCCGGGTTTTGCGCGTGCGCAAAGCGGACAGCGGTGTCGACCGGCCCAACGGATATGCGATCCGATCAGGACCGTCGTGAAATCAGGCAATTAAAAGGGGACAAAAATGAGGTACGCAGAGACGGGGTTTAACCTGGAAATCGATCTGACCCGCGGCAACATCGAGAGAGTGGCCACCGACCGCCGGGACACCGAGCTCTATCTGGGGGGTCTGGGCACCAACGCCAAGATCCTTTGGGACCGGGTCCCCCCCGAGGTGGAGGCCTTTTCGCCCGACAACCTGCTCATCTTTGCCGCTGGCCTGCTGTGCGGCACGCCGGCCACGGGCTGCAACCGCACCATCGTCTCCACCATTTCGCCCCAAACCAACCTGATGGCCTTTTCCATGATGGGCGGCTTCTGGGCGCCGGAGCTCAAATACGCCGGCTGGGACAAGGTCATCCTGCGGGGCAAGTCGCCCGACTTGGTCTACATCTGGATCCACAACGACAAGGTGGAGATCCGCGACGCAAGCCACCTGCAGGGCAAGGGAGCCCTGGAGACCGCCGAGATCATCAAGCAGGAGCTCAATGAGCCCAAGGCCCAGGTGGCGGCCATCGGCTTGGCCGGCGAAAACCGCGTTTTTTTCGCCTCCATCGAGCAGGGCCGCGCCAGCGCCAGCCGAGGTGGCATCGGCGCTGTCATGGGCGACAAGGGTGTCAAGGCCATCGCGGTGCGCGGCACCAATGACATTCAGGTGGCGCGCCCCGAGGAGTACCTGCAGCTGTGCATGGAGGTGCTGGACTACATCAAGTGGCGCGAAGAGCACCCCATCCCGGGCGTCATGCCCATCCTGGCCCGCCTGGGCTCACCCCAGGAAATGGCCGTCCACGACGAGAAGTGGCACACCGAGAACTTCTCGTGGGGCAATTCCCGGGTGCGCAGAAAGGGCTTCTGGACCGAAGAGGTCGCCAAGCAGTGGGAGGAGACCCTGGAGGGGGCGCGCAAGCGACTCATCAGCTGCTTCAACTGTCACCTCAAGTGCGGCGCCACGCTCTCGCTGCCGGGCGTACCCACCTACATGATGAAGTGTTTCACCAAGCTAACCTACACCATGGCGGCCATGTCGGACCTGGAGTTCGGGCTGAAAATCGCCCAGCGCGCCACCGAGTACGGCGTAGACGGCTACTCGGCGCCCCAGGTGATGGCCTTTGCTGTGGAACTCTATGAAAACGGCATCCTGACCGACGAGGACATGCCGGGCTTTCCGTCCGACAACGAGGAGCGCTTCTACTGGCTGCTGGACAAGATCGTGCGCCGCGAGGGCATCGGAGATGTGCTGGCCGACGGCACCTACTGGGCGGCGCGCAAGATCGGCCGCGGCGCTGAAGAATACGACCACAACACCATCAAGAAGCACGAGCAGCTGCCGCTCAAACTCTCCATGCTAAACCCCATCTACTTTTTGATGTACAGCACCGGCGAGAAGATCAACATCACCCAGATCGAGGGACAGTTCCCCCAGGCGCCCTTCCCCAAGCGCGAGCAGCGCGAGGAGTTCGTCAAGGACTGGTTCCAGGTGCCGGACGAAAAGTTCAAGCAGTACTTTGTGGACTGGGAACTGCGCGGCGAAAATTCGATCCCCTTCTACCCCACGGTGGAGATGACCTGCGACATCGTCGACTGGCAGGAGAAGATGCACTACATCGACGATGCGTTGGGCATGTGCGCGGGACTTTCGTCCTTTCCGCTAAAGCCGCCCTACCACATCCACAACTACCCGAAATTCATCTCGGCCGGCGCCGGCATCGACATGGACGAAGAGAAGCTCTCGCAGGCCGCCAAGCGCTACCGCACGCTGGTTCGCGCCATAAACATCCGGCGCGGCATGCGGCGCAAGGACGAAAAACCGCCCGAAAACCATTGGAAAAAGCGCTTCCCCGAACTGGAGAAAAAGCTGCTCGACACCTACTACCAGTACAAAGGCTGGAACCAGGAGGGCATCCCCACCAAAAAGACCCTGGATGAACTGGGCCTGGATTTCGTCAGCCGGGACTTCATCGAGCGGGGCATCCTCAAGGAAGACGAGGAGGCGGTTGCGGAAACGGCCGCGGCGGAACAAGAGTAGAACCCAAGGCAGGGAGTGACAACCGTGAACGCTGAGACAAAGAAGAGAACCATCAAGACCATCGTCATCGATGCCGACAAGTGTGACGGCTGCCGGGCCTGCGAAGTCATCTGCTCCGCCTACCACGCCGACCCCAAGTTCGGCAGCAACAACCCGGCCCGGGCCCGCATACGGGTCATCCGCGACCCGCTCAAGGACGTCTACATCCCCGTGTACGCCGGCGAGCACACCGTAGCCGAGTGCGCCGGCCGCGACAAGTACATCATCGACGGCAAGGAGTACGACGAATGCGCCTTCTGCCGCGCCTCCTGCCCTTCGCGCGAGGACTTCAAGGAGCCCGACTCGGGCCTGCCCCTCAAGTGCGACATGTGCGAGGGCGAAGAGGAGCCCTGGTGTGTCAAGGTGTGCCTGGCCGAAGCCCTAGTCGTGATGGAGCGAGAGGAGGAGACGGCCGAGGAGGAAACCGAGGAACTCGAGGACCTGGAAGTCGGCCTGGAGTCGCTGGCCAGCAAGTACGGCAAGGATAAGATCCTGGAAGCTCTGGCCCGCATGACCAAAGAGGACTGAGGGAACCCGGACCGCATAAAGATACGCATACAGAGGATCGGTTGAGACAGTGGAAACAGTAGCCCCCTTCAAGGAAGTAATCGACGAGATCAAGGACGCCGGCGGGGAGATCTTCAAGCTGTGCTTTCAGTGCGGCCTGTGCGACGCCGTCTGCCCCTGGAACCGGGTGCGCGACTTCAGCATGCGCCGGCTGATCCGCGAAGCGGCCTTCGGTCTGACCGAGATCGACGGCGAGGACATCTGGCGCTGCACCACCTGCGGCAACTGCCCCCAGCAGTGCCCCCGCGGCGTCAAGCAGATCGACGTCAGCGTCTCCCTGCGGCGCGTGGCCACCGAGTACGAGGTCTTCCCGGCGTCGGTCAAGTCCGCGCGCAGCGCGCGGGCGAGTATCATCTCCGAGGGAAATCCCCTGCAGGGTGAGCGCGGCAAGCGCGCCGACTGGGCCAAAGGCCTGCCCGTCAAGCCCTACGCCGAGGGCATGGAGATGCTCTACTTCGTGGGCTGCTACCTGAGCTACGACCCGCGCATGAAGAAAGTCGCTGCGGCCACCGCCGCCATCCTGGACAAGGCCGGTGTGGCCTTCGGCATCCTGGGCGAGCGCGAGAGCTGCTGCGGCGAGAGCATCCGCAAGACCGGCAGCGAGGAGGTTTTTAAAAACCTGGCCCGCGAGAACATCAAGGCTTTCATCGACAACGGGGTAACCCGCATCCTGGTGTCCTCGCCCCACTGCTACCACACCTTTAAGAACGAGTATCCCGAGTTCATGGTGCACTTTGAGGTGGTGCACATCTCACAGCTCCTCCAGGAGCTCATGGCGGAGGACCGCCTGGAGCTGACCGGCAAATTTGAAAAGCGCGTCACCTACCACGACCCCTGCTACCTGGGGCGCCACAACGACGTCTACGACGCGCCGCGCGAAGTGCTGGCGGCCGTGCCTGGCCTGGAGCTGGCCGAGATGGTCGACCACCACCGCAACAGCCTGTGCTGCGGCGGGGGCGGCGGTCGCATCTGGATGGACACCCCCATGGGTGAGCGCTTCTCGGACCTGCGGCTCAAGCAGGCCCGCGAGACCGGGGCCGGGGTGCTGGCCACCTGCTGCCCCTACTGCATCACCAATTTTGAGGAAAGCCGCCTGAACCTGGAGTTCGACGACGTCCTGGAGATCAAAGACATCACCGAAATCATTCAGGAGGTCATTTAGGCCCGTCCTGAAAAACCGCGTGAGGAAACGAGGAAGTGGAAAAAGAACAGATCAAACGGCTCTGCGCAAGTCTGGTGGACAGCAACTTCGGGGACGTGATGGTTGTCGGCGGCGGGGTCTCCGGCATCCAGGCCTCCCTGGACCTGGCAGCCGCCGGGTTCAAGGTCTACCTGGTGGAGAGGGGACCGAGCATCGGCGGCCACATGGCCCAGCTGGACAAGACCTTTCCGACCAACGACTGTTCCATGTGAATTCTGTCACCCAAACTGGTCGAGGTCGGCCGGCATCCCAACATTGAGGTTCTGACGTACACCGAAGTGGACGGCGTCGAGGGGCAGGCGGGGGATTTCACCGTCACCCTGGTCAAGAAGCCGCGCTATATCATAGAGGACAAGTGCACCGGCTGCACCACCTGCATGGAATACTGCCCGGTGGAGTACCCGGACCCCTTCAACCAGGAGCTGTCCCAGAACAAGGCCATCCACATCTATTTTTCCCAGGCCATTCCCCTGGTGACCTACATCGATGAGACCTGCCTGTTCTTAAAAGAGCAGAAGTGTGACATCTGCCGGGGCGTCTGCCAGAACAAGGCCATCGATTTCACGCAAACGCCTGAAAAGGTCGCGGTCAATGTGGGCGCCGTGATCCTGTCGGTGGGACTCGAGCCCTTCGACCCCTCCGTACGGGACGAATATGGCTACGGAAGGCTTCAGAACGTGCTCACCAGCATGGATTACGAGCGGCTGTTGTCCTCCACCGGCCCTTACGAGGGACGCATCCTGCGCATGTCGGACCGGACGCATCCGCGCAAAATCGCCTGGCTGCAGTGCATCGGCTCGCGGCGCGTCACGCCGGGCGACAACAGCTACTGCTCGGCGGTGTGCTGCACCTACACCCAGAAGCAGGTGATCCTGACCAAGGACCACGAACCGGAGTCCGAGTGCACGGTTTTTCACAACGACATCCGCGCTTTTGGAAAAGACTTCGAACGCTACTTCCAGCGCGCCGAGCAGCTGCCGGACGTGCGCTTCATCCGCAGCTACGCCACCATCGTGGGCGAGGACCCGCAGTCGAAGAACGTCATCGTGCGCTACGCCACAGCTGATGAGGGTGTCAAGGAGGAGCAGTTCGACATGGTGGTGCTGTCGGTGGGGCTGAACCCCCCGACCGGAAACCGCGAACTGGCCGAGAAATTCGGCATCGCACTTACCGATCACGGGTTTCGCCAGGGCACGGCAGATAATCCCCTGGCCACCACGCGGACCGGTATTTTCGTGAGCGGCGGGTTCCAGGGTCCCACGGACATCCCCGAGTCGGTTTTTTCCGCCAGCGGGGCCGGTGCCCAGTGCGGGCAACTGCTGGACTACCGGCGCGGCAAGCTGACCACCGAAAGGGTTTACCCGCCCGAAAAGGACGTTTCGGGAGAGGAGCCCAAAATCGGGGTCTTCGTGTGCCACTGCGGCGCCAACATCAGCAGCGTGGTGGACGTTCCCGCCACCGTGGAATATGCCCTGACCCTGCCCGACGTGGTCTACGCCAAACAGCAGCTGTTCTCGTGCGCCACCAACTCGGCCACCGAGATCACGGACCTGGCCAAGGAAAAGGGCTTAAACCGCGTGGTCATTGCGGCCTGTTCGCCGCGCACGCTGGAGCCGCTCTTTCGAGACACTCTGCGCGAAGCCGGTCTCAACCAGTACTTCTGCGAGATGGCCAACATCCGTGAGCACTGCTCCTGGGTGCATTCCAAGCAGAAGGAAGACGCCACCGAGAAGGCCAAGGATATCATCCGCATGTCGGTGGCCCGCGCACGCCACCTGGAGCCGCTGCAGGAGTTCGACCTCCCGGTGGACAAGGCCGCGCTGGTGGTGGGCGGCGGTATCGCCGGCATGACCTGCGCGCTTTCCATCGCCAGTCAGGGCCACGAGGTCTACCTGCTGGAAAAGGAAGACCATCTGGGTGGCAACGCACGGCGCCTCCACACAACCATAGAAGGACTGGACGTGCAGGCGTACCTCGCGGATCTGATTCGCTCGGTGTACGCCAATCCCCTGATCCACGTCTCCCACCGCGCCGTCATCCAGGACGTCTCGGGTTACGTGGGCAATTTCTTCACCACCGTGGAAAGCGAAACCGGCGTGCAGCAGATCAAGCACGGCGCGGCCGTCATCGCCATCGGGGCCGAGGAGTACACGCCCACGGAGTACCTTTACGGCGAAGACGAGCGCGTGCTGACGCACCTGGAACTCGAAGAAAAGATCGCCGCCCGCGACGAGCAGGTGGTGGGCGCAGAAAGCATGGTAATGATCCAGTGCGTGGGCTGCCGTAACCAGGACCGCAATTACTGCAGCCGCGTGTGCTGCAGCCACGCGGTCAAGAACGCCCTGGAGCTCAAGGACGTCAATCCCGGGATGGACATTTACATCCTCTTCAGGGACATGCGCACTTACGGCTTCAACGAGGACTTCTACCGCCAGGCCGCAGAGCGCGAGGTGCGCTTCATCCGCTATACGCCCGAGGAACCGCCGCAGGTGGAGGCCGTGGAGTCCGAAGGCAAACCCGTGCTGCAGGTGACCGTCGCCGACCCCATCATGGGGCAGCGGCTGGCCATCGACGCCGACTGCCTGGCGCTGGCGGCGGCCGTGATCCCCTCGTCTTCTACCAAGGAGATCGCGAGCCTGTTCAAGGTGACCCTGAGCCCGGACGACTTTTTCAAGGAGGCGCACGTCAAGCTGCGACCGGTGGAATTCGCCACCGACGGCGTCTACCTGTGCGGGCTGGCGCACTACCCCAAGCACATCCCCGAGGCCATCAACCAGGCCTACGGCGCGGCCGGGCGCGTTCTGACGCTGCTGTCCCACGACACGGTGGTGGCCTCCGGGGCGGTCTGCGAGGTCCGCGAGGATGACTGCGTCTCGTGCGGCGCCTGCATCACGGCCTGCACGTACGGCGCCATCGAATTTCGCGAAACGCCGAGAGGCAGGAAAGCCTGGGTCAATCCCATTTTGTGCAAGGGCGACGGGCTGTGCAACGCCAAATGCCCGACCAACGCCATCGTACTGAAACACTTTACCGACGAAGAGATCATCAGCCAGATCGACGCCGTGGTGACCGCCGAGGAGATCTTCGAAACCCGCTGAGGCGGACGCCGACGGAACGTACCGCCCGGCTGCGAGAAGCCGGGGGTCTGCAAGAGGGAGGCAGCAGAGAATATGACGGAATTCAAACCGGAAATACTGGGATTCGTGTGCCATTGGTGAGCTTACGGCGCCGCTGACATGGCTGGGGTCTCCAGACTACAATACACGAGTGAAATCCGATTCATCCGCGTCATGTGCTCGGGCAGAATCGACCTGGAATTCATCTTAAGAGCCTTTGCCAACGGCCAGGACGGCGTCTTCATCGGCGCCTGCCGGCTGGGCGAGTGCAACTACGTCACCCACGGCAACTACGACACCTTCGGCACGGTGCTGCTATGCCGGCGCATCATGCGGCACATTGGCATCGCCCCCGAGCGCCTGCACATCGCTTTCATGTCGGCCGCCGACGGCAACATCCTGGCCGAGAGCATCAACGGCTTCGTCGAGACCGTGAAAAAGCTGGGCCCCCTGGGCCAGGCCGAAAACGAGCAGGCGGACGACCTGGCGCCCCGGCTGCAGGCCGTGCGCCGGCTGGTGCCCTACATCAAACTGGTGGAACGCGAGCGGCTGCGGGTGCCGGTCAAGACCCGTGAGGCCTATGAGCGCTTCTACACCGGAGCCGAGTTCGAGCGGCTCTTCGACGAACTGGTGGCCGACCGGCTGGCGGTCAGCCGCATCATGCTGCTGCTGCGGCAAAAGCCGCTGACCACCCAGGAACTGGCCGCTGCCCTGGACCTGAACCCGTCGGAAATTTCCGGCTACATGAACGGTTCGTCGCGGCAGGGACTGGTGCGCTACGACGAGGGCAGCAAACGCTACACCCTTGCGGACGTCGCGTAAGGGACGCAAGGGGCAGGGGCACACAGGCACAACGGCAAGCATAGGACAGCGTCAATGGACATCGCCAGAGTAGATCAGATCATCGACAAATACGAAGCCGAACCCAGTTCCTTAATCCAGGTACTGCTGGAGATCCAGGCCGAGAACAACTGGCTCCCGGCGGAGGCCCTGGAGCGCATCAGCGAAAAGCTGCAGGTCCCGCTGGCCCGCATTCAACACATCGCCACCTTCTACAAGGCCTTCAGCCTGGTGCCCAAGGGCCGCCACCGCATCCATATCTGCATGGGCACGGCCTGTCACGTGCGCGGCGCCACCCGCATCCTCGACACGGTGCAGGAGCTGACCGGCATCCAGCCCGGCGAAACCGACCTGGAGCTGAAATTCAGCTTAGAGACGGTCAACTGCCTGGGCTGCTGCGCACTGGGGCCGGTGATGGAAATCGACGGAGAGACCCACGGCAAGATGACCACGGCCGGGATCGAAGACGTTCTGAAAAGCTACGAATAGGGTAAAATTATGCCGCTGATCAATTCTCCAGCCGAGTTGGAAGCATTCAGGAAGAAAATCCTGGCCGACCGGGACCCCGACAAGCCCTGCATCACGCTGTGTTCCGGTTCGGCCTGCCACGCCTCGGGCAGCAGGACCGTGGCCGCCGCCATCGAGTCCGAACTCGACAAGCAGGGGCTGCGCGGGCAGGTGGACATCCGGCTGACGGGCTGCCACGGCTTCTGCGAGCAGGGCCCCATCATCGTGATCTACCCCGAAAAAATCTGCTACTTCCAGATCCGGCCCGACGACATCCCTGAGATCGTCGAGCGCACCGTCAAGGCCAAAGAGGTCATCGACCGGCTGCTGTGCACGGATCCGGAGATCAACGAGAAGGTGATCCACGAATCCGATATCCCCTTCTACAAGTACCAGGAGCGGCTGGTCTTCGGCTCCAACGGCAGCATCGACCCCAAGAGCATCGACGACTACCTGGCCATCGGCGGGTATGCCGCCCTGGCCAAGGCACTCTTTGAAATGAGCGCCGAGCAGGTGCTGGCGGAAGTCAAGAAATCCAACCTGCGCGGACGCGGGGGCGGCGGTTTTCCCGCCGGCGTCAAGTGGGAGGGCTCGCGCAACGCCCCCGACGAGACCAAGTACGTGATCGTCAACGCCGACGAGGGCGACCCCGGCGCCTATATGGACCGCAGCCTGCTGGAGGGCAATCCCCACGCCATCCTCGAGGGGCTGACCATCGGCGCCTACGCCATCGGGGCCCACGAGGGCTACATCTACGTGCGGCAGGAGTACCCCCTGGCGGTGGAAAACGTAACGCTGGCCATCGCGCGGGCCGAGGAGTATGGCCTGCTGGGTGAGAACATCCTGGGCTCGGGCTTCGATTTCAGGGTCATCGTACACAAGGGCGCGGGGGCCTTCGTGTGCGGCGAGTCCACCGCCCTGATGACGGCCCTGGAGGGCCGCGTGGGCGAGCCGCGGCCCAAGTATATCCGCTCCAACATCCGCGGCTTGTGGAACCGGCCCAGCGTGCTCAACAACGTCGAGACCTGGGCCAACGTACCGCTGATCATCGACCGCGGCGCCGACTGGTTCACGCAGTACGGCACCGAGACCAGCAAGGGCACCAAGATCTTCTCGCTGGTCGGAAAGATCAACAACACCGGGCTGGTGGAAGTGCCCATGGGAACGCCCCTGCGGGACATCATCGAAAAGATCGGCGGTGGCATCCCCGGCGGCCGCAGGTTCAAGGCCGTGCAGACCGGCGGCCCTTCGGGCGGCTGCATCCCCGGGGAGATGCTGGACCTGCCGGTGGGCTTTGACGAGCTGACCCAGGCGGGCTCCATGATGGGCTCGGGCGGTATGATCGTCATGGACGAGGATACCTGCATGGTGGACGTGGCGCGCTACTTCATCGAATTTCTCACCGACGAGTCCTGCGGCAAGTGCGTGCCCTGCCGCGAGGGCCTGCGCCAGATGCTCAAGATCCTGACGCGCATCACCCGCGGCGAGGGCCGCGAGGGCGACATCGAACTGCTCGAGACGTTGTCGGAAACCGCCAAGGAGGCCTCGTTGTGCGCCCTGGGAAAGAGCGCCCCCAACCCGTTTCTGAGCACGCTGCGCTATTTCCGCGAGGAGTACGAGGCCCACATCCGGGACAAGCGCTGCCCGGCGCTTTCCTGCAAAGCGCTCATCTCATTTTATATCGACCCCGGCAAATGCAAGGCCTGCATGATGTGCCTGCGCAAGTGTCCGGCCGGGGCCATCGACGGCGGCAAGAACAAGATCCACATCATCGACCAGGACAAGTGCACGCGCTGCGGGACCTGCTACGAAGTCTGTCCTTCGCGCTTCGGCGCCGTGACCCGGCTTTCCGGTGAACCGGTGCCCGCGCCGGTTCCCGAGGACGCCAGAGTCATCCGAAAGAAAAAGAAGAAAAAATGAGTGACATCCGATTACAGATCGACGGACAGGAAGTCGCCGCGCAGCAGGGAATGACCGTACTCGAAGCCGCCCGCGGCGCCGGGATTGAGATCCCCACCCTCTGCCACCACGAAAAACTGGAACCCTACGGCGGCTGCCGGCTGTGCATCGTGGAAATCGAGGACCGCGGGCGCACGAAACTGGTGGTTTCCTGCGTCTACCTGGCGGCAGACGGCCTGGTGGTGCGCACGCGTTCGGAGAAAATCGACCGCATCCGGCGCACCATCCTGGAACTGCTGATGGCCCACGCGCCGGACGCTTTCGAACTGCAAAAGCTGGCCGAAGAGTACGGCGCCCAGCGCGACCGCTTCGAAAAGGAGCCCATGTTCTGCATCCACTGCGGCCTGTGCGTGCGCTACTGCGCCGAAGTCAAGCAGAAGAGTGCAGTGGGCTTCATCGACCGGGGCATCCGCAAGGAGATCAGCTTCATCCCGGAGATCGCCGCCCGGGAATGCGAACCGTGCAAGGAGTGCTTTCCGCTGTGCCCGACATCGTATCTCCAGGCGGCTTACGTGCTGACCCGGTCACTGGCATCCTCCGCTGACAAAGTGGGGTGATTGTTGCCATGGGCATAAGGGGGCAAGGGCCCAGCGGGACAAAAAGAAGGAATCGCAACCATTGGATGCCGGGAAACCGACGGAACGCTATTCACCCTTTCGATGCCGCAAGGAAGTCTGCCGGACAGACCCCATCGAGCTGATCGGCGAGGAGCCGCTGCTGATCCGGGTGGAGGGAAGCCCCTATTCGGTGGTCATGCGGACCCCCGGCGACGAACTGTTCCACGCCGCCGGGTTTTGTCTGGGAGAGGGCATCGCAGACTCGCCGGACGATTTTCTGTCCATCGGCTACTGCAGGGACCTGGACCCCAATGTTATCGAGGTGCGGCTCCGCCCGCAGCGCGTCGAAAAGATTGGCGACATCCTGGCGCGCCGCAGTTTCGTCAGCCAGACCAGCTGCGGCATCTGCGGCAAGGAACTGGTCGAGGACCTCTACCAGAAGCTCGCCCCCGCCCCAGACGGCTTCTCGATAGAGATCGACCGCATCTACGGCTGCATCACCGGCCTGTTCGAACACCAGCACTACTACCCCCGCACCAAGGGGTCCCACGCGGCCCTGCTGCTGGATGAAGCGCTCGAGACCGTCTCCTTCGCCGAGGACGTGGGCCGGCACAACGCCCTGGACAAGGCCGTCGGCAAGGCCTTCATGGACCGCCGCCTGACCGAGGCGCGGCTGCTGGTGATGTCGTCGCGCATCAGCTATGAGCTGGTGCAGAAAGCCTCGCGCGCCGGGCTGTCCATGATGCTCAGCAAGTCGCGGCCCACCGCTTTGGCGGTGGCCATGGGCCAGGCCCTGAACCTGACCATCGTGAGCGCTTTTGACCGCTTGGACATCATCGTGTTCTGCGGCGAGCACCGCGTGCTGAAGGATTAACAGAGGAAGTCACAAGCAACAGGAGGACACCTTGAAGATTCTGACAACCGTTAAAAAAGTGGTCGATGTGGAACTCAATATCCACGTGCAGGACGGCGCCATCGTCGAAGACGGGCTGCAGTACGTGATCAACGCCTGGGACGAGAGCGGTGTCGAGGCTGCCGTACAGCTCAAGGAGAACCACGGCGCCGAAACCACGCTTGTGAGCGTCGGCGGCGGCGACAACACCGACATCATCCGGCGCTGCTACGCCATGGGCATCGAAAAGGGCATTCACGTCGATGACCCGGCCCTGGAAAAGGCCGATTCCTTCATCTACGCCCGGGTGCTGCAGAAAGTCTTTGAAAAGGGCGACTACGACCTGGTCATCACCGGCAAGCAGGCCCAGGACACGGACAACGGCCAGACCGGCATCATCCTGGCCGAGTACCTGGGGCTGCCCTGCGTCAGCAACGTGGTGGGCATCGAGGTCATCGACGACACGCACCTCAAGGTGACCCGCTCGGGGGACACCGGCGACGAGATCGTCGAACTGGCGCTTCCCGCCGTGGTGACCGTAGACGTCAGCATCAACGAACCGCGCCTGCCCCAGATGCGCGGACTGATGATGGCCAAGAAAAAGCCTATCGAAAAAATGGACCTGGCGGCGTTGGGAACATCGGCCGAGGAGATCGGATGTGCGGCACCCAAGTCCGAGGTGGTGGAATTCATGCCCACCGAAAAGCGCGCCGGCGGCCGCAAGTTCGAGGGCGAGGCGGCCGACATCACCGCCGAGGTGGTGAAGCTGCTGGCTGAAGAAGCCAAGGTTCTGTAGTCTGCGGCCCTTCACGGGCCCGTGCATGATAAACAACCGGACGCATACGGAGACAATACGATCATGGCCAAAATACTAGTAGTTGCGGATATCAAACAAGGGGTATTGAAGAGCAGCACCACCGAACTGTTGTCCAAGGCCAGGGCCCTGGGGGCCGAGACCGCCGTGGTGGCCATGGGCAGCGGGATTGCGCCGCTGGCGCCCGAACTGGCCAAAGCCGGCTCCGACACGCAGTACATCGCCGACGACGCGAGCCTGGAACTCTTCTCGGCCGGTCCTTACGCCGCCGCAGTCGTGGACGCCGCCGGGCAGTTCGGCGCCGACATGGTCTGGTTCGGCTTTTCCGAGAGCAGCAAGGCCGTGGCGCCGCGGGTGGCGGCCCAGTTGGACGCCGCCTGCGCCACCGAGATCACCGACGTGACCCTGGGCGACACGGTGGAGGTCATCCGGCCGGCCATCACCAACAAGGTGCTGCAGCGCGTCAAAATCAACACCGACCGGCTGGTGGCCGTGGTGCGCGCCGGGGCTTTCGAGGCCGATGAAGGCATCACGGGCAGTGAGAACGTGGTGCAGCTCGCCGCGCCGGCGCCCGACACCAAGGCCGTCGTCAGGGAAATCGTTTCCGACACCAGCGGTGAAATCGACCTTGGCGACGCCGACATCGTGGTTTCCGTGGGGCGCGGCGCCAGAAACGAAGCCGGCGTGGAACTGGTGCACGAACTGGCCAAGGACCTCGACGCCGCCTTCGGCTCCTCGCGGGCCATGGTGGACGCCGGCTTCATGCCGCACAACAAGCAGGTGGGCCAGACCGGCCGCATCGTGGCGCCCTCGCTGTACATGGCCATCGGCATCTCGGGCGCCATCCAGCACCTGGCCGGCATGAACGGCTCCAAGGTGATCATGGCCGTCAACAAGGACCCCGAGGCGCCCATTTTCAACGTGGCCGACTACGGCATCGTGGGCGACCTTTTCGAGGTGGTGCCCATCCTGCGCGAGGAGATCCAGAAAGTCCGAAGCTGATACCTGAAACTTTTTTCACGAGGTCCCCATGAACCCTCTTCTGATGTCTGTCCTGCTTATCGTGGCGCTGGGCGTCTTTGCGCGCACGATGATCGGCAAGATCCGGCTGCTGCAGGCCCTGCAGCCGGCCGAACGCGTCAACCACATCGCCGAACGCGTCAAAAACATGCTGGTGCTGGCCGTGGGCCAGAAGCGGCTCATCGGCCGACGGCGGGAGCGCAGCTCAGGCATCATGCACGCCTTCATTTTCTGGGGCTTCTGCGTCCTGCTGATCCGCAGCATCATGATCTACGGCGAGGCCTTTCAGCACGGCTTCACCCTGCCCCTGCTCAACGAGGCGCACCTGGCCGGCTACCTCTATACCGCCCTGAAGGACGTCATGGAGGGAATCGTGCTGGCCATGATCCTCTACGCCTTCTACCGCCGCATCATCGTCCGGCCCGCGCGGCTGCACAACTCCTTCGAGGCCTACCTGGTGCTGGCCCTGATCGGCATCCTGATGATCTCCGATCTGCTCTACGACGGCGCGCGCTACAACCTCACGCAGCTGTACCACAACCCGGCGGGCATCCACTTTTTCAACAACCCGCGCTACGGCACCGAGTTCGCATGGACCCCGGTGGCAACGGGGGCCGCTTCCCTGATCTCGCACCTGGGCATGAAGGCCAACATGGCCCTCATGACGGCCATGTTCTGGCTGCATATCTGCACCCAGCTGGTCTTTCTCAACATCCTTCCCCTGGGCAAACACTTCCACGTGATCACGGCCCTGCCCAACGTGTTTTTAAAGAGCCTGGGCTACCCCCACGAAAAGCCCAAACTGCTGGACCTGGAGGACGAGGCCGCCTGGGAGGACGAGTCCCTGGGCATCAACCACATCCACCAGCTCAACTGGAAGCAGGGACTGGACCTGTACACCTGCACCGAGTGCGGGCGCTGCAAGGATGTCTGCCCGGCCCATGTCACCGAAAAACCCCTGAACCTGTTCGAATTCAACGACCGTTTGAAGCACGAACTGCTGGCCAACGCGGACAAAGTCATCCAGCGCTTCCGCCTGGCGGCCACCCTGGCGCAGTGCAGCGACGAGGCCGGGGCCGAAAAGATCCGGGAGCGCATGGCGGCGCTCAACAGCGAAAAGCAGCTGGTGGACGACGTCATCGCCGAGGACACGCTGTGGGCCTGCACCACCTGCCGGGCCTGCGAAGAGGTCTGTCCCGTGACCATCGAGCACGTGCCGCGCATCGTGGCCATGCGCCAGGGGCAGACCCTGATGGCCGAAGCCTACCCCAAGGAGCTCAACCCCGCCCTCAAGGGCCTGGAGCGCAACGGCAACCCCTGGGGCATCGGCTACGACAAGCGGGCCGACTGGGCAGAGGGCCTGGGTGTCCCCATCATGGCCGAAAACCCGGACGTGGACTATCTCTTCTGGGTGGGTTGCGCAGGGTCCTTCGACGACCGCTCCAAGAAAGTGTCCAAGGCCATCGTCACCATCCTGCAGAAGGCGGGCGTGCGTTTCGCCATCCTGGGCACCGAGGAAAAGTGCACCGGCGACTTCGCCCGCAAGGTGGGCAACGAGATGCTCTACCAGATGTCGGCCCAGGAGAACATCGAGACCCTCAACGGCTACGGCGTCAAGAAGATCATCACGGCCTGTCCCCACTGCCTCAACACCTTAAAGCACGAGTACCCCCAGCTGGGCGGCCGCTACGACGTCACGCACCACAGCGTGTTCATCGCGCAGCTCGTAACGAGCGGCAGGATCCGGATCGAGCCCTCGCTGGCCGGCGCCCTGACCTACCACGACCCCTGCTACCTGGGGCGCTACAACGAGGTCTTCGACGAACCGCGGTCCCTGGTGCAGGCCGCGGCCAAAGGCGTCTACAAGGAGCTCGACCGCTGCGGCCGCGAGAGCTTCTGCTGCGGCGCCGGCGGCGGGCGCATGTGGATGGAGGAGACCATCGGCAAGCGCATCAACCTGGAGCGCGCCGAGGAGATCGTCTCCTGCCAGGTGGCCAACGTGGCCGTGGGCTGTCCCTTCTGCCTGACCATGATCGAAGACGGCATGAAGGAACTGGAAAAGGAAGAAGAGATCCGCACGCTGGACATCGCTGAAATCGTGGCGCAAAGCTTGGCGTAGGCCAATCCCACGCCCGTCTGCCGCCAATGCCCAATGCCCCACAGGCGGCTGCTTCTTTTTGGCTATTGAATTCTCCATTGTAATGAAGTAATTGACCCTCGTCTACCATTCTAAACCAAACATCCGGACCTTTAAGGGCGTCATCTCTTGTCCTCATCCTCCACATTGCCGGCAAATCCGCTGACCCGGCCCCTGGCGGCCCGACCGGGGGCCGTAACCCTCTTTGCCCAGTGCCTGGTGGACACTTTCTACCCGGAAGTGGCCGAGGCCGTGGTGACGATCTTTGCGCGCCTGGGCATGGCCGTCGACTGCCCGCCGGAGCAAACCTGCTGCGGCCAGCCGGCCTTCAACGCCGGCTACCGGCGCCAGGCCCGGGCCGCCGCGCGGCACTTCATCGAGGTTTTTGAAAACGCCGGTGACATCGTGTGCCCGTCGGGCTCCTGCGTGCACATGGTGCGCCATGGCTACGCCGAGCTGTTCGCCGACGATCCCGGTTGGCTGGCGCGCAGCCGGCGCGTGGCGGAGCGCACCTTCGAACTGACCGAATACCTGGTGGACGTGCTGGGCGTCACCGACCTGGGCGCCCGCTGCGAGGCTACGCTGACTTACCACGACAGCTGCCACCTGCTGCGCGGCCTGGGAATCGAACGGCAGCCGCGGGCACTCATCGGCGCGGTGCGCGGCGCGCACCTGGTGGAGATGGAAGACGCCGATCGCTGCTGTGGATTCGGCGGCACCTTTGCGGTGCATTACCCCGAGATCTCCACAGCTATGACGGCCGAAAAAGTGGACCACATCGTCGCCTCCGGGGCAGAGGCCGTGGTGGGCTGCGACGTGAGCTGCCTGATGAACATCGAGGGGGTGATCCGCCGGCGGCGGTTGAACATTCGGGCAATTCACATTGCCCGCCTGCTGGCAGCCGGCTGCCGCGAGGACCTTTGGCATGCATAAACTCGATCCCAGGCGCTATCGCCAGACGGCCCGCACGGCGATCGGCGACCCCGTGCTGCAGGGGGCCCTGGCCAATCTGCAGCATCGCCTTAAGACAGCCACCGCCGAAGCTTACCAGGCCCTTGCCGAAGGACCGGGACTGCGTCAGATCGCCCACGACATCCGGCGCCGCGCCATCGGCAACCTGGACACCCTGCTGTCGGAGCTCGCCGAGCGCATCACGCAAAACGGAGGGCGGGTCTTTTTCGCCGCCGATGCCGACGAGGCCGTGACCCACTGCCTGGACATCGCCCGGCGCCACGGCGTCAAGCTGGCCGTTAAGGGCAAATCCATGGTCACCGAGGAGATTGGCCTCAACCCGGCCCTTGCAGCAGCAGGCATCGAACCGGTCGAAACCGACCTGGGAGAGTACATCGTACAGCTGGCCGGAGAGCGCCCCAGCCACATCATTGCGCCGGCGGTGCACAAGACGCGCCGTCAAATAGGCGAACTCTTTGCCCGTAAGCTGGGTATCGCATTTACCGATGACCCGCCAACGCTAACCCTGGCTGCCCGCAGGGCCCTGCGCGAAAAATTCCTGGCGGCCGATATGGGCATCTCGGGGGTCAACTTGGCCTGCGCCGAAACCGGCCACATGGCGGTGCTGTCCAACGAGGGCAACATCCGCATGTCCACCACCCTGCCCCGCGTGCACGTGGCCTTCATGGGCATGGAGCGCATCGCGCACCGCCTGGTTGACCACGACATCCTGATCCGCCTGTTGTGCCGCGGGGCGTCGGCCCAGAAAATGGCCGGCTACGTTTCCTACATCGGCGGTCCCGCCCGCCCCGGGCAAAGCGACGGCCCGCAGGAATTTCACTTGATCATCGTGGACAACGGCCGCAGCCGCATCCTGGCCGACCAGACCTTCCGCGAGATTCTTTACTGCATCCGCTGCGCGGCCTGCCTGAATGTGTGCCCGGTCTACGGCAAGATCGGCGGCTATCCATACGGCTTCGCCTACTCCGGCCCGGTGGGGGCCGTGGTCACGCCGCTGATGACGGGCATCAACCGGGCCGCCGACCTGTGCCAGGGAGAGACCCTGTGCGGCGCCTGCCGCCAGGCCTGCCCGGTGGACATCGACATCCCACGCATGCTGCTGGCCCTGCGCGCCAAGCTGGCCGCGGGCGACCGCGACTGGGATGTCGTCCCGGCGCATCCGGCCGAGGCACGGCTGTTCGACTTCTGGGCCTGGATCATGGGCCGCCGCAGACGTTACGACGCGGCCCTGTCCGCCGCCCGGCTGCTGCAGCGCCTGCTGCCCCGGGAAAACGGCCTGCTGCGCCGCCTGCCGCCGCCGCTGAGCGGCTGGACCGAGAGCCGGGACATGCCGCCTGTGGCGCCGCAGAGTTTCCTGCAGCGAAAGAGAAAGCGGGGGAAATAATGGAGCGCGACGCATTCCTGGATCGCATCACGCAGGCCCTGGGCGATTCGCGCCCGCAGCTGCAAGCGCGCGACCCGGCGGCGGCGGAAACGGTGCTGCAGCCCGTCCGGGACCGCGACGATGCCCGCCGCGAACGTCTGATGGCGGCGCTTTCGACCGCGGCCCGCGAGCTGAACATCACCCTGCGGCCGTTCGAGGGCCTTGACGCGGCCGGGCGGGCCGTGGCGCAGCTGGCGCAGGAGCGCCGGCCGGAGTGGGCCGACCGGCGCGAGGTAGTGGCCTGGGACGATCCTCTGGTGGCGCGCCTGGACCTTGAAAAACACCTGTCTGCCGCGGGCATCGGGTTGACGGTCACCGTCGGGCCAACGGGGACGGAAACTGCCGACCCGGACGGCCGC
>JAMOVG010000398.1 GCA_027061725.1 Desulfobacteraceae bacterium | reverse complement strand
AACGTCTGGTGTGCTCCGATGCTGCCGGCCGCAACGCGTCGACCAGCAAACGCGCTCCGATGTAGAGCAGCACCATTCCCACGAATAACTTGAAATTGCGGGCATCCGGCAGGTAGCGGATGCGCACCCAGGCCCCAATGAAAACACCCGGCAGGGTGCCAATGATCACCGCGCGGGTCAGCGGCCATAGCATGCGGCCTTCCCGAATGTAGCGCCAGACACCACCGGGAATGGCCACGATGTTGAAAAGCTGGTTGGTGGCGCTCACCGAGGGGGCCGTGTAACCCAACACGCTGACCTGAAAGGGCAGCAGCAGAAAAGCCCCGCTGACCCCTCCCATGGCGGTGAAAAAGGAGATCCCGAAGGCCACTGCCGGCGGCAGCCAGAAAGGCGTCTGAACCCCGGAAACCGGAAAGAGCATGGCGCTTTTCCCCTCTATCGGACGGCAGCCAAGGGGTTCTGGTAAACCCCGGGAAAGGACACCTCTGAAACTACCTGCTGGCCCGCGCCAATGCAAGTTTTTTTAGCCCCCGACTACATGGCAATCAGCCAACAGCATGACCCGCCCCTCGAACCCGGAGGCTCCCAACCCTTGGAAGGGCCAGGCATCCGGCATGCCCGGCGTTACTTGCAATTGCCCTTGCCCGGCTTGTATTGATCGCTGCGGGGTGGTATTGCGGTTTAGCCGGCACGACACCCCCTGCTCAAACACCCAATGGAAGGAGACCCGATGCCATGGAATTGAAACAACGAGTGGCGGCCCGGCGGGAGCTGATCGTCAAGCTGCGGCGCGACCTGCACCGCATTCCCGAGACCGCCTACACGGAGGAGAAGACGTCGGCCTACGTGGCCGCTTTTCTTGAGACCCTGAACCTGCCGCTGCAGACGGGCATTGCCCGGTTCGGAGTGCTGGCCACGCTGGACACCGGCCGCAACGGGCCCTGCCTGCTGATCCGGGCGGATATGGACGCCCTGCCAGTCACCGAGGAAACGGGGCTGCCGTTCGCCTCCGAACATCCCGGCAGTATGCACGCCTGCGGCCACGATGCCCACATGGCCATGCTCATGGGAACGGCCGCCGTTCTCAGGGAACTGCAGGACGAGCTTTGCGGCGTGATCAAGTTCGTCTTCCAGCCGGCCGAAGAGGGTCCCGGGGGGGCCAAGCCTATGATCGAGGCCGGGGTGATGGAGAACCCCACCGTGGATTACACCCTGGGCTGCCACGTGTGGCCCGATGTCCCCGAAGGCACCATCGGGGTCAAGGCCGGCCCGCTGATGGCGGCCATGGACCGCTTCGATCTGAAAATCATCGGCCGCGGTGGCCACGGCGCCATGCCTCATCAGTGCGTGGACGCGCTGGAGATCGGCTGCCAGGTGGTGGGTGCCCTCCAGCGCATCGCCAGCCGTCAGATGAACCCACTGACGCCCACGGTAGTGACCGTGGGGAGCTTCCACGCCGGAAGCGCCTTCAACGTCATCGCCCCCGAGGCCGAGATGTGCGGTACCACGCGCACCTTTGAACGCGAGGTGTGGCAGTCCTGGCACCAGCGGCTGGAGAGGATCGTGAGCGGCGTCTGCAGCGCTATGGGAGCCGACTACGAACTCCGTTTTTCGCCGGGATATCCGCCCACCATCAACGACGCCGGGATATCCGAGGTGGTGAGACGCTGCGCGGCCGCCGTGGTCGGTGCGGAAAACGTGGTCGAACCCCAGCCCACCATGGGCGGTGAAGACATGTCCTTTTTTCTGGAGCGGGCCCCCGGGTGCTACTTCTGCCTGGGGGCGGGGCGCGAGGGCGGCGCCCCCATCCACAATCCGCGTTTCGACTTCAATGAAGACATCATGTGCAACGGCGTGGAGACATTCTGCCGTGCAGCGCTGGAACTGCTGGCCCGAAAATAGGTTCCGGCCATCCCTTTTTCCCGGGCGCGGCGAATGCAGCGGCGCCCGGGCGGCACCGTGGTCCGGCCAAAAAAATCGGTCTTACGGTGTCGAAGAGGGCGGGTTGCCGTGCTCGATGAGCGGCGGTCCGCCGGGGATCGGCCCCATGGGCGGCGTCTGGGGTTTCGAACCGGTGAAAAGACGGCGGATGGCTGCAAACAGGCGCTTGACACCCCGCCAGATGCGCGGCAGCAACCAGATCATCAGCAGCACGAAGGCGATCAGCAGGCCGATGAACACCCAGGGGTGATGCAGGGCCGTCCACAGTCCCATCACCACCATGGCGTCCTCGGCCAGGGACATGATCCAGTTGGTGGCCGGTTCAGGCGATGTGTTGATCAGGATGCGCGTGCCGGTTTTGGTGGCGTGCACGCCGGCGGCCAGTGTACCGCCCAGGATACCGGCCACCACGGCCACGGTCGGGTTCACCGACCCCACCGCGCCGGCGGCCAGCAGCGCGCCGCCCGGAATGCGCACAAAGGTCTGCAGGGTGTCCCATCCCGTGTCGCCGCCGGGCACCTTGTCGGCAAAAAACTCCACCACGTACATCAGGGCGGCCGCCCCGATGACCATCGGGTTGGTGAGAATCTGCAGGTCTGGCGGAAGCACGATGTTACCGGTGCTGCCTAACAGTCCGAGCACCAGGATGGCGGCGTAAAGGTTGATGCCGCTGGCCCAGGCCGCGCCCATGGTCAGGGCGATGACGCTGACGATATGCGTATAGGGATCCATTTTGCACCTCTAATTTTGGTAATACAAGCGGTCAGGTGTCTGTAAAAAGAATACCAAATCCCGACGGCGTCGACAATGGAAAAAACCGGCACCGTGCACGCCTGCGATACGCCGCATGCCTCCAATGACACACAGAACCTGTCAGCGTTATCCCGCCGGGACCTCAAAAAGCGATATCCTTCAGCAGGCGGTTGGCGGGGCACGTGTGCAGGACGGACTCCATCTCCTCCAGCACCTCCGACAACCGCCGGAAGTTCTCCTGCTTCAGGGCCGGCAGGTCCTGGTCGCCGTGATTTTCGCAGGCCTGCAGCACGTACTGCACAGTATAGCGTCCGATATCGGCGGCTGGCTGGTAGGCTTCCCGCTCTTCGTCGTCCAGTTGGACCCGCGACAGCAGCCCGCCGTGCACCATGCGCTCCAGCAAGTCCAGCGTGTACCCCGCCGGCAGCTGAAGCCGGCGGGCGATCTGGATGCCGGTGAGCGCCGGCTTGCCTTCGGCGAAACGCCGGACGATCAGATGCACGATGGCCAGCGCCATGAGCCGGCGGGCGCGGGCGCTGGGCCGGGCGTTTTCCCACTGCAGATCGCTCGAGTCCACGCGTTGCCAGGCCGAAGCGAACTCCGCGCCCATGAGCACGATCAGCCAGCTTAGGTGCAGCCAGATCAGAAACAGGGGCAGGGCCGCAAAACCGCCGTAGATGGCATTGTACTTGGCGATCAGCACCTGGAAATTGATGTAGGCCCACTGCACGACCTGAAACAGGCTGCCCGCCAGCAGGCCGGCCAGCAACCCGCCGGACAGGCTGACGCGGCAGTTGGGCATGATGAAATAGAGCATGGAGAACATGATCCAGATGAGGGCGTAGGTCACCAGTTTAAGCAGCAGGCCGATCACCGGGCTGAGCATGTTCAGTACGGCCATGTTTTCAGCGGCCTGGCTGACGTGGGTGGTGATGAATACCGTCAGGCTGCCGGAGACCAGCATGAGCACCGGGGTGGTGAACATGATGGCCAGGTAGTCAGCGAACTTACGCGCCAGGGTGCGGGCGCGCCGCACCTTCCAGATGACGTTGAAGGACTCCTCGATATTGTGCAGCACCTTGACCACCGACCAGAAAAGCATCACCAGGCCGATGCCGGCGATCAGGCCGCCCTTGGTGGTCTCCAGCAGGGTGCGCGCGAAGCCGAAAATGCGGGTCATGACCTCCTGCTGGGCGGAAAACTCGCGCAGCAACTGTTCCTGCAGGCGCTGCTCGAAGCCGAAACCCTTGGCAATGCCGAAGGCCAGGGCCAGGATGGGGACGATGGACAGCAGGGTGTAGAAAGTCAATGCCGAGGCCCGCAGGGTGCACAGGTCCTGCAGGAAGCCGCGGGCGGTGAGCAGCACCACCCGCAACAGCTTCAGCAGCCCCCAGTGCAGGCCGGACACTTGCTCGCGCTGCAGGCACCAGATCTCGCGGCCGAAAAAACGGCGTATCCGGCTGGAAATACTTCCGGATGCGGACGTATCGCTGTCTGCTGTGGCCATGATGCGCGTGTCACCTCACAACGTCGTATACGGTCAGAAAGGCCGGGTCTCCCCAGAAGGCCAGATCAGGTGCGGCCGCAAAACGGCTTCCAGTTCCCTGCGCTGCACCTCGAGATCTCTTTTCTTGTCGGGATAAAACGGTTCGCAGAAAACGAACCGCACCCGGGCGAAAGGCTTGGGAATCACGAAGCGGTCCCAGCTGGAAAGCTGCCAGTAGCGGTCCGCTTCCATGTAGCCGGGTACGATCACGGCGCCGGCCGCCAGGGCCATCATGACGATGCCCGGCTTGATGTGGCCGGCGGGCCCCTGGGGACCGTCCAGGATGTGGGCGGCCAGGCGGTATCGGCGCAGGTGCCGGATCATCGTCTTGAGCGCCGTGAACCCGCCCCGCGAGGAAGACCCGCGCACCGGGTGCCACCCGGCCAGTTCGGCCACCTGGGAAACCATGTCACCGTCCCGGCTGCGGCT
>JAMOVG010000397.1 GCA_027061725.1 Desulfobacteraceae bacterium | reverse complement strand
GGCGTAGGGCAGGGTAGCGTTGGTCAACGCACGCGTGGACGTCGACGAAACGGCGCCCGGCATGTTGGCAACGCAGTAGTGGATGATGCCGTCCACCTCGTAAATGGGATCGTCGTGCGTGGTGGGTTTGGCCGTCTCGATGCAGCCGCCCTGGTCGATGGCAACGTCCACCAGCACCGAACCGGGTTGCATCAGCTTGAGCATATCGCGCGTGATGAGCTTGGGCGCCTTGGCGCCGTGGACCAGCACGGCGCCGACCACCACGTCCATCTCGGGCAGCAGTTCGCGGATGGCCGTGGGGCCCGAAACCAGCGGAATGCCGTTGGCCGGCATGATGTCTCCCAGTTCGCGCAGTCGGTCCAGGTTGGTGTCCAGGATGTACACCTGGGCGCCCAGGCCGCAGGCCATTTTGGCCGCGTTGGTGCCGACCACGCCGCCGCCGATGATCATCACCTTGCCGGGGGCCACGCCGGGAACCCCTCCCAACAGGACGCCCTTGCCGCCGTATGTTTTTTCCAGGTATTTGGCCCCCTCCTGGATGGACATCCGGCCGGCAACCTCGCTCATGGGCGTCAGCAGCGGCAGGGTGCCTTTGCTGTCCTCAACGGTTTCATAAGCGATGGCGATGCAACCCGAGTCCATCATGGCGCGGGTCAGCTTCTCATCTGCCGCGAAGTGAAAGTAGGTGAACAGGATTTGTCCCCTGCGCGCCAGAGCGTATTCCTGGGGCAGGGGCTCCTTGACTTTCATGATCATGTCGTTGTTTTCGTAAAGCGCGGCGGCGGATGATTCGATGCTGGCGCCGGCCTGGCGATAGGCATCGTCAGAAAAGCCCGACCCCTGACCGGCGGAAGCCTCGACGCTCACCTGGTGACCGGCGGCTACCATCTGCTCGACGCCGGCGGGCGTCATGGCCACACGGTTCTCCTTGGTCTTGATTTCTTTCAGGACTCCAACTTTCATGCTAGCCTCCTTGTCTGGATTAGGCGTATTTTTTGAGGCACTCGGCGGCGAAGTTGACCATTTCACCGGTGGCCTTGGAGAACTGCTCGGCGGTCTTCACCAGCGGCGGGAGACTATTGTACTCCTCGCGCGTGTATCCGTCGATACGGTAGGCACGTTCGAAATAGGGGATCTTGAGCAGCTTTTCCAGAACATCTTCCGGGATGCCCTGATTGATACGGTCTTCTTCGAAGACGATCTTGTCGCGGTCGTCGAAGGTCAGCACCTGTTCGATAAAGCCCGGCGGGCAGGTGACGACGATGTCGGCACCGGTCTTCTCCTCCAGGTGCCAGAGCTTCACCGTGCCGTCAACGGTGGGCCCCAGGCGCAGGGAGCAGGAGAGCATCTTGCTCGGATAGTTGTGCTCCTTGAGCAGGCGGCAGGCCTTCTTGAAAATGGCCAGTTCGGCCAGGCGCACGTCTCCCTCGGTGAGTTCAACACCGACTTCGGCGGCGAAGTCCCTGAGACCGCCCAGATCGCCGTAGCGGGACTCCATGTGGGTGATCACCGAGCGCCACTTGCTCAGGTCGACGTTGTTGCGGCGGGCGATCTCCAGGCCCTCGTAGACCGTACGCGCGCAGTCCATGAGCTGCGGCAGCACGAAGGTCAGGGTGTTGTTGGTCGGGATTCCCCGTGCGGTGAGCTCCCGGATGACCTCGTAGCCCTCCTTGGAGCCGGGAACCTTGATCATCACGTTGGGGTTGATGGCCGCAATTTCCAGGGCCTGTTCCAGCATGGCGTCCTTGTCGAACACGCTGCGGGGATCCACCTGGCCGGAGAGATAGCCCTCCTTGTAGCCGCTTTTCTCGAACAGCGGCAGGTACATCTCCGAACCACGGCGGACGACTTCCTTGTACAGGTTCCAGAACAGTGTCTCGGTGTCGATACCCGGGTTTTGCGCGATCATGTCCTTGGCCACTTCCTCCCACATGGGGGGATTGTCCTGGATGGCCTGCAGAGAGAGGGGCGGATTGGTAGTAACCCCCCGGAAAAGCTGAGATTCAGGATCGTCCACGTTGTACATGCGGGCGAAATATTCCTTGAATTCTTCGGCCTGTTCCGGGTACTTGGACATCATTTTGCTGCACCAGTTCTCAAAGATTACCGGAGACGAATCCCACCAGATTTCCATCCCCGGACTCAGCTCGACCAGTTTCTCCAGCAGGTTCTTGTTTCCCATGAATTTCCTCCTTTGTTGGGTATCTTTACCGCTATAGATGTATAGACAAATTCGGGTATAATCGAGCCGTTTTGGGTTGTCAAGAAAAAAACAGGCTCACAGCGCCTCATCCTGCAGGTGGTAATGCCCCACCTCGATTTCGAAAACGTACTTGTCCCCACGGTAGTAGGAATAGAGCATTTCGACGGGGACGTTGTTGTCGTCAAATGTCAGGCTCTGCATGAAAAGACCCGCCGCTCCCTCTTCAACCCGCAGCTGCCGGGAAACCTGACGGCTCAAGTTGACGGCACGGATATTCTGTTCGCTGCGGGCCAGCACGATGTTGAACCTTTCGGAGATCAGCTTGTAGAGCGAGCCTGTCAGGTTCATCTTCAAGATCCGGCTGAACATGGCCGGCGGCAGGTAACTCTCTTCCACGATCAGCGGCGTGTCGTTGCCGATACGCAGCCGGCGGATGACCACTACCTGGCTGCCCTTGGGCAGCACCAGGGCACGGGCGACGTCATCGGAGGCGGTCTCGAGCCCTTTTTTGAGAAGCCGGGTCCTCTCACGGATACCCAGTTCGGCCAGGTCGTCGCGGAAGCTGGAGATGCGCGTCAGGCGGTGGGTGAGCGGTACGTCGTCGGTGGCGGAAACGAACGTTCCGCTGCCGCGGCGCTTGTAGAGCATGCCCTCGGCCACCAGTTTGGAGATGGCCTGCCGCAGGGTGTTGCGGTTTACGCCGCACATCTTGGATAGTTCGATCTCCGAGGGCAACTTTTCGCCCGTCTGGAAGCGCCCGGACTGGATGAGGTCTTTGAGCCAGGCGCTGATCTGAAGGTATTTTGGGATGGGGTTGGACGGATCGACAATTTTCAAACCAGACTCCTGTGTTGAGATTAAATGAAGATGATGCGGGGCTCGATTCGGGTACCGCTGCACTCCAGCACCGCAACCGACGGGTCGCTGCCCCAGCGGGGGTAGGCGGCGCTTCCCGGGTTGACGAAAAGCACCCCGCCGCGACGCTGGATGGCCGGCCGATGCGTGTGGCCGCAGACAACCGCACGGAAACCCGCAGCACTCGGATCCAGGTCCAGCCGCTGCAGGTCGTGCAGCACATAGATGTGGCTCCCGGCCGCCTGCACGACCTCGGCCGCAGGCAGCCCGCCGGCCCAACGGCCGCGGTCCATGTTGCCCTTGACGGCCGTTACGGGGGCGGTTTGCTTCAGAGACGCGAGCACTTCGGCGGTGTCGATATCACCGGCGTGGATGATCAGGTCGACTCCCTTCAGCGTCTCGACCACGGCGCTAACCAGTTCCCCGTGGGTGTCTGATATCACGCCGATTCGAAGCTTGTCTGTGCCGGGATTATGCGCTATTTCTCTCATGGTGCGAATCAGGGCCGGCGATTGAGGCCGACCGGTACGGCACTGTTCCGGTTTTTGCCAAAGCAAAGTGGCCCGGTTTGGAAAACCGGTGACGCAACCAAACCGTCAAGGTGAGTGACCGCGGCCTATGAGGGGCATATGCCGGGGTCTTCGCAACGCAACCGGACGGGATGTATGGGCGGATGAATGCCATCGTTTTCATGAACCGGGCCACTGTGCCGGGCGTTCCATGTATTTCGTCTAAATCGAAAATTGTTTTTAAAAAAATAAGGAGCAGGCATCCATGAAACGTTCCAGGGACACCATCGTTGTCAACGCCACCGTCGAAATGAGCACCCGCTCATTGCAGGACATCGTTTCCATGGCCAAAGCGCTCACCGGCAGAGACCACAAAGGGCACTACCACGTCGACACGGCTGAAGTCGTCAACCAGATGATATCGCGTTTCCTGCAGGAAAAGGACTTTGCGTCCTACGTCCGGAAGCAGGAGAACTACGACGGGCTCTTTGGCCCCGGCGAAGTCATCTGCTGAGCGCAGCGCCGGCGGCCGGCCTGCGGGAGACGATTGAAGGCTAGGTTGCAGCGTCCGCCAGAAAAAATGCCTCCAAGGCCTCCGGAGATGCGACCACGCAATGAGCGCCGGCGCGTTCCAGGTCGGTGCGCAGACGCTGCGGATCCGGTGATGACGCCAGAAATCCCACCGCCGTTACGCCGAATGCCGAAGCCGTTGCGGCCGCCATGTCATCGGGCATATCCCCCACGTAGAAAACGTCTAGGCCGGCGGCCCCCAGTTCTTCGACGATACGATCCAGCATGAAGGGCGACGGTTTGGACAACGACACCCCACGTCCGGTGTCGGCCCGAAAGGCGGCTTCGGCCACCAGGCAGTCGTCCAGGGTGCATACCCGGCGGAAAAGCCCCTCCAGGCCATGGTGCCGCAGCGGCAGGGCGGCCTCCGCCGCCGGGCGACCTGTGGCGATAGCCAGCAGATACTTCCCGCCCAGGCGCTGCAGGGCGTCTTTTGCGATGATCAGCGACTCGCGCCGGTAGAGCCCCTCTCCTGCTGTCATGCGCGGCGGAAAGCCGTAGGTTTTTTCGAATATTTGTCCACCCAGGTAAATTTCCTGGAAAA
>JAMOVG010000396.1 GCA_027061725.1 Desulfobacteraceae bacterium | reverse complement strand
GGTGGCCTACGTCATGGCGCTGGTGGGCTACGCCGGATTCTCCATCCTGATCTCGCCCAGGGGCGGCCTGAACCTGCTGTCGCGCAACATCTACGAGGCCTTCTCCTCCTACGGTCTGACTACCATCCCGCTGTTCATTCTCATGGGGCAGATCGCCTTCAACAGCGGCATCAGCCGGCGGCTTTACGACACGGCCTACAAGTACCTGGGCGGCACCCGCGGCGGGCTGGCCATGGCCACCGTGTCGGCCTGTACGGCCTTCGGCGCCGTGTGCGGCTCCAGCCCGGCCACGGCCGCTACCATGGCCACCGTGGGGCTGCCCGAGATGAAGCGCTACAACTACGCCGACGAGCTGGCTACCGGGTGCGTGGCCTCGGGCGGGGGGCTGGGCATGATCATGCCGCCCAGCGTGGTGCTGATCGTCTACGGCGTGCTCACCGAACAGTCCATCGGCGCGCTGTTCGTGGCCGGCATCTTTCCGGCCATCCTCATCACCATCCTGTTTGTCGCGGCCATCTACATCATCTGCCGTCGGGACCCCAGCCAGGGGCCGCGGGGCGAGAAGTTCACCTGGGCAGAGAAGCTGCGCTCGCTGACGGGTATGATCGACACCATGGCGGTGTTCATTCTGGTGATCGGCGGACTGTTCCTGGGCCTCTTCACGCCCACCGAGGCCGCCGCCGTGGGCGCCTTCGGCGTGCTGGCGGTGTCGCTGGTCCGCCGGCAGCTCACCTGGCAGGGGTTCGTCAACGCCCTGTTCGAAACGCTGCGCACGTCGTGCATGGTGATGCTGCTCATCGCCGGTGCCGTGATTTTCGGCAAGTTTCTGGCCGTTACGCGCATCCCCTTTAATATCGCCACCTGGATCGGGTCCTTCGACCTGCCGCCCTACATGATTCTGGGCATGATCATTTTCGTCTACTTCGTGGGCGGTTGCGTCATGGACGCCCTGGCGCTGGTGATGCTGACGATCCCGATCTTCTTTCCGGTGGTCACGGCGTTGGGGTACGACCCCATCTGGTTCGGCGTCATCATCGTGCTGGTGACCCAGATGGGCGTCATCACCCCGCCGGTGGGCATCAACGTTTACGTGGTCTACGGTGTAGCGCGAAGTGTGACCGGCGGGGTGCCGCTGGAGGCCATCTTCCGGGGAATCGTGCCGTTTCTGGTGGCGGTGGTGGTGGGGATTGTCATCATGGTCATCTTCCCGCAGATTATCCTCTACCTGCCGAACCTGATGTACTAGCCCGAGGGGCGCCGCCGTTCGTATGCGACTGCCCCGTCGGGAGCATTATTGAATTGCGTAAGGGCGTCCCCCCGCCTACTTCAGTGTGAGCGTTTCGCCCGGTTCGGGCACCATGGCGTTGAAGCCGCGGTCGCGCAGGTGGTCGGCGAAAGCCAGGCTCTGCTCTTCCTCACCGTGCACCACGGCGATTTTTTTGATCCGCAGGTTGGATTTGGTCAGAAAGCGCATCATCTCGTTCTTGTCGCCGTGGGCGCTGAATCCCCCCAGACGGATCACGTGGGCCTTGAGGGGGTATTGCTTGTTGAGTACCCGCAGAAGGGGCGCATCTCCCCTGCGACCGTTCTGCTCGTATTTTTCACCTTCCTCCAGGATGCGGCGGCCCAGGGTGTTGCGGGCCATGTAGCCCACCACCAGGATGGTGTTCTTGGGGTCGTGCATCTTGTAGCGCAGGTGGTGAAGGATGCGCCCGGACTCGCACATGCCCGAGGCCGACAGCACGATGTGGGGCGTCGGGTCGCGGGTCAGGGCGATGGACTCGTCCACGCTCTGGGTGAAGTGGATCTGGGGAAAGGAGAAGGGATTCTGGCCCTTTTCGAGAAAAGTCTTGTGGGTTTCGCGGTCATAGACTTCCGGGTGCTCGCCGAAGACTTTGGTGATGTTGGTGGCCAGTGGGCTGTCCACGTAAACCGGCATCCTGGGGACTTTGCGCTCGTTGTAAAGCTCATGCAGGATGTAGAGCAGTTCCTGGGTGCGGCCGAAAGCGAAAGAGGGGATCAGCAGCGTGCCGCCGCGGTCGTAGGTCTGGTTGACGACCTCGGCCAAGTGGGGGCGCAGGTCTACGATGGGTTCGTGCGTGCGGTCGCCGTAGGTGCTTTCCATGATCAGCAGGTCCAGGTTGGTGTCGCCTTCGCCGAAGGAGAGGGTGGGGTCGCGGATGATGGGCTTGTCAAAGCGCCCCAGGTCGCCGGTAAACCCGATGGTGAAGCGGCGGCCGCCTTCTTTCACTTTGACGATGCTGACGGCCGAGCCCAGGATATGGCCGGCGTCGTAGAAGGTGACGCGCGTGTCTTTGCCCACGGTCACCGGTCGCCGGTAAGGTCTGCCGTCGAAGGCGGAGATGGCGTGCTGGGCGTCTGCAGCGGTGTACAGGGGCTGGACGATCTCGAGGTCAAACTTGGCCATCAGTTCCAGGATGCGTTGCGAATCAATGCGGTGGCCGTCTTTTTTGAGGTATTTTTTGATGCCGCCGCGGTTCTTCTTGATCCCCAGCTTGCGAAGCTTCTTTTCCTCCAGACTCGAGAGGTAGGATCGCAGCGTCTTGTAGTTCAGATAGTCGGCGTCCGACTCCTGGATGTGGGCCGAGTCGGCCAGCAGGTACTCGCAGGCGTCGGCCGTGGCCCGCGTGGAGATGATGCGGCCGGCGAAGCCGTTGCGCACCAGCAGGGGCAGGCGGCCCGAGTGATCGATGTGGGCGTGGGACAGAACCACGTTGGTCAGTCCGGCGGCGTTGACGGGCATCTTCTTGTTCAGAAGGGCGCTCTCCCTGCGGTGGCCCTGGAACAGGCCGCAGTCCAGCAGCACTTTGTCGTTGGCGGTGGTCAGCAGGTGCATGGAGCCCGTCACCTGGCGGACGGCCCCGTAGAACGTAATTTGCATGGCGAGATCCTTTCGGTGGTTCGGTAGTGGCCTCGGTGCCTGCCGCGCAACACGGAAAATGCGCCGCGCAGTGAGGGTGTCGGCCTGAATGCCGCTGTTATAGGCATCGCGGCCAGGGCTTGTCAACTCGGCGGCAGGCGCTGCCACCATGCGACGATGGACCCCAGGCGCTGGTAGCGGATGCCGGCCGTCGACTCCAGTCGGCGTGCCCAGCGGCCCAGGCTGGCGGCGTGGTGGATGATCAGCGGCGTACTGTGGGGCGGCAGAATGTCGGCGTGCAGGTTGTAGACCGCCGCCGTGCGCCGGATGTTGGTGTCGGTGGCCTCCGAGTCCCAGGGGGTCGGGTGGATGAAACCGTGCAGGCCGCCTTCTTCCCGCAGGTATCCCAGGGTGCGCGGGTAGCGCGACTTGAGTTTGCGCATCAGGCGCACGGCGGACAGGTTGGCCGCGGTGTCAAGGCCCTTGTTCAGGTTTTTCAGGATGGTGTCGTCGAAGGACTCGAAACCTACCGAGGCCAGCAGGATGCGCACCTGCCGGGATGTGGCCACATCCAGCGCCCGTTCCAGTGATTCGCGGCCGCGGCAGAGCCAGTCGGCCCGCAGGGTGAGGTTGACCTGCGAAAGCGCCAGTCCGTGGCGGTGGCAGTCTTCCAACAGAGACGGCAGGCCGGGCAGCGGATTTTCGTTGATCAGCTCAAAGGCCACCTTGCGCCCGGAGGCGTTTCGAGGCAGCGAGGCGATCTGGGAGAGCACCGTTCCCGTGGACAGGGTGCCGCTGAAGCCCTTGTCGGCAGCTACGTCGCAGAAGCTGCAGCCCTGCACGGACATGCAAAGCGGCGGGATGCCCGCAAGGCCGGAGGGGGGATCGATGGCCACCGTGCGCGGGCGCGCCGCGTGGGGACAGCCGATCTGCTGCAGCACCTGGGCGGAGGTGATGGTCGCCGGCGCCAGCCGTGTCCCCCGGAGTCGGAGGAGGGTATCCCAACGGACGTGGCGCAGGAACTTTTCGTTCCAGGGGGCAGGAGGAACGGCCCGGATTTTCCCGCGGCCTTCGCAAAAGACGAATCCCGGCCGCTGTCGCCAGTCCTCACCGTCCGGGTCTTGCAGCCAGGGCAGCAACTGCTCGGCCGGCCCTTGCAGGGCCAGCTCGAAACGGTCGTGCAGTCCCCGAAAACGGTGCGCATGGCGTCGCCAACCGTGCTCACCGGTAAAGTCCACGGCGGCCTGGGGGCCGGCCAGCAGCGTGCGGATGCCCTGCCGGTGCAGGTCGGCGGCCAGGCGGAAGAGGTCCGGGCGACCGGCCAGGGTGGAAAAGGCCACCACCGGCCGACGGGTACCGAACCAGTGGGAGAGGGCGGTTTTTAAAGCTGCGGGATCGTCGTCCCGCAGGACCCCCACCACCCGGCAGTCCCACCCGGCCTGCGCGGCGATGATGGTGGCGGCCAACTGGGGCCCCAGCAGACCGTGGCCAAAGTTGGCATCGTAGTGGGCCAAAATGACCATGGCGGGTCGGTTGCTCGCGTGCGTCACGGCATCTTCCTCCGGCTGCACAACAATGAGCCGACGACTTGCCAGGCGCCGTGATCGGCACTATTTAGTAAAGGTACGTCATCGTATTTCATGGAAGTATCGAACCCATGGTTTGCGGGCGGGAGCGGGTTTTTCCCCGGCCCGTTGCGCGAGGGAGGGACAGCGCATTGAGTATCCAAATTCACCTGCACAGCACCCACCGCCGGTACGCCGACGGCCAGGCGGTGGTCGAGGTCGAGGGCCGTACGGT
>JAMOVG010000395.1 GCA_027061725.1 Desulfobacteraceae bacterium | reverse complement strand
CGCGCACCCCACCAGCACCTGTTTGCGCTCCACCACGGCGAAACCCGGGCTCTGCAGGTCGTCGCCGTCCACGGGCAGCAGGCGCGCCGGACGCCCCACGGCGGCCATGATGCCGGTGTCGTTGATTTCGAGGGTCAGCAGGGTCATGAGAGACGGGTTCCTCCCGTTACGCCGGCCGCAGGTGGCGGGTGAGTTTTTCTTCGCAGTAGGTTTCCACGTCCAGCACGTAGCGCTCCTGCTGCAGCTGCAGCTGGTGCAGCAGGAACATGAGGACGATGCTGATCAGCAGGGCGATCAGGGTGGAGTTGAAGGCCACGCCCAGGCTGCGCGTGACCCCGAAAATGTCCCCCTCGATGGCCTTGTGGGCCTGTCCCAGGGCTTCGCCGATGCCGCGCACGGTGCCGATAAAGCCGATGGAGGGGATCGCCCAGGCGATGTAGCGGATCATGGACAGCTCTGCGTCCAGGCGGTCGCCTTCTGTGTTGCAGCAGAACTGGACCGCGCTGGCCACGTCCTGAACGCTGCCGGTGGCGTTGAAGCGCTGCAGCCCGGCCAGCAGCGCACGGGGCAGCAGTGCCCGGCGGCGGGCGTCGGGCAGGTCCTGCAGGTGCCGCGACAGTCGGCGCGTGTCTTCGGGCAGGATACGCATGTCCTCGGCCAGGGGGATCAGGTCCTGCTGCAGCAGGGTGCCATCCCGCAGGGTGCGCACGCTCTTGAAGGCCATCAGGGCCAGGGCCCAGAACATCAGGATGAAGCAGGCCTCCTGCTCGTAGTCGCGGATCACGACGTAAACCGACCGCTGGGCCGCCGCGGCGCTGTCGCTTTTCATGGCCGCCTGCTGGGCCGCCAGGACGGCGTCCGCCCGGGGGCGGATGATGCCCGCGTAGAGGGTGTGCACCACGATGACGATGAGCATCAGGCTCAACACCTGGTACAGGAATTCGAAGGAAACCGGCACGCGTTTTCTCATGAAATCAGCCTCGATTTTCAGATGTCCGTCGGAAAGTCCACCGCCTGACCGGGTTTGATCTTTTCCGAAGGGGTAAACGGCTTCGGCGGGGCCTGGGGTGCCGCCTTGCCGCCCCCGGCGGCCGCCGGCACCGGAGTTTTGCGTCCCTGATTCCCGTCCCGGGTTTCAGGCGGCTGGACCTCCGCCGGCTTTTGCGGCTGTTTCCCGGCGATCCAGCGGGTTTGCCGCAGGTGGGGGGCGTCTGTAGGTGCGCCGCGGCCCCTTGTGTCGTGTAAAGGCCCTGCATGCAGGAAACCAAGGGACGCCAGTGTCGCCAGCAGCACCGGGAGCCTGTGCAAGAGCTTTGCGGATAAGTTCATGCCGTTTTTCATATCATTTTTCGATTGCCGGCGCCACACGAGGACGCGGGCCCGGAGCCGCGGATTGTCACTGTGCGTAGCGGGCGATGCGGAATCCCACGTCCTGGCGGGCCTTGCGTCCGTAATGGCGGTAGGCCAGGCGCAGGGTGGTGATGGTGCCGTGCTGCCAGCTGGCGCCGCGGATGACGTGCAGGCGCCCCTCGGCCGGTCCGGTGGGGTCGGTGTCCACCTGCTCCGGCCGGTAGGGGGTGATGGCGTAGACGTCGTGGCACCACTCGGCCACGTTGCCGGCCATGTCCAGCAGCCCGGCGCGGCCGGCCTTGAAGCTGCCCACCGGCGCGGCCGTGGGGTATCCGTCGTTGTAGCCCGGGATGTAGGTGGCCAGCAGTTGACGGGCGGATTCGTCGGCGTAGTTGGCCATCACCGTGGGGGGCGGGAAGTGCCTGCCCCAGGGGTAGCGCACGCCGTCGGCCGCGGCGTCGCGCCGTGCGCACCAGGCCCACTCCGCCTCGGTGGGCAGGCGGTAGCCGTTGCCAACGGGCGAGCGCGCCACCAGCTGCCCGCCCTTGAGCGTGTAGACGGGCTGCAGGCCGTCTTTGAGGCTCAGCCAGTTGCAGAACAGGGCCGCCTCCTGCCAGGTGACCTGGGCCGCCGGCAGGTTGTCGCCGTCGAGACGCTTGCCGCCGAAGGTGCCCGACCGGTGGTCGGCCTTGAACTGCCTGAACTGGCGGTTGGTCACCTCCCGCAGGCCCATGTAGAAGGGACGCTTCAGCCGGACCTTCCGAAGGGTTTCATTGGAGAGACGTCCCTGCTCGCGGCGCGAAGAGCCCATGGTGAAGATGCCGGTCGTCTGAAAGCGCTTCAGCCGGTACCCGTTGGCGGCCGTGATCATGGGGGCCTGGCCGCGCTTTTTGAGGATGGCCTCCACCTTGCGGGGGTAGCCGGGGCGCACCTCGACCGTGGTTTCAAAGGGGACGTAGCCCTGCCTGCGGATTTCCAGCCGGTGCTTTCCGGCCGCCAGGCGGATGCGGTCGGTGACCTGGCCGGCGGGTTTGCCGTCCACGAACAATTCGGCGTCGGGCGGCGACACCGCCAGTTGCACCACGCCGCGGCGGGCCACCAGTTTGACGGTCAGGGTCTTTTCTTCGCCGCGGGTTGCTTTCAGGGTGCGTTCGGCCTTCTCAAAGCCGGCTTTGGAAAGCCGGATGGTGTGCCGCCGGCCGGGTTCCAGGGACAGCACCAGGGGTGTGGCGCCGGCGAAGCGTTCCCCCACCATGACGTTGGCGCCCGACGGGATGCTGCGCAGGTGCACCCGGGCCGGTGCCGGGTGCAGCCGGATCGCGGTCAGGTCCACGGGTTGGCCGGCGGCCACTTCCAGTTCGGTGCGCCAGGTCTGGTAGCCGGGTGCACGCACCTCCAGGCGGTGGCGGCCGGATTTCAGTTCGGTGGACAGCGGCGTGCGGCCGGCCGGCTGTCCGTCGATGATCACCCGCGCCCCGCTCGGCGCAGAGTCCAGGCGCACCCGGGCGCGGTCCGGCCGCAGCACCAGCGCCGCGGTCTGCCGGCGGTCGCAGCCCGTTACCTGCAGATCGGCGGACAGCGGGAGATAGTCGGCGGATTGAATCTCGATGCGGTGCTTTCCCGGCGCCAGCGCCAGTTCCCGCCCCGCGGAGAGATCCGTCGGCTGCCCGTCGATGCGCACCTGCAGGCGGTCGGCAGGCACCTGGGAGCCGTCGCTTGTGCGAAGGTCGATACGCACGTGCCCGGGCAGCGGCTGCATGCGAAAGCGCACCTGCTGGCGTTTTTCACGGCCCACGGTGAGTTTTTCCTCCAGCGGCCGGAAGCAGGGACGGCGGGCCTCGACGATGTAGCTGCCTGGGCGCAGGAGATAGTGCCCGCCCACGGGCACCGCCGGCAGCCCACCGCGGATGATGAGCCGCTCCGGGGCGGGTTCGACACGCACGGTCACCTGGCGGGCGGTGAACACGAACCACGCGCCGGCGCCCAGTACGGCCAGCACCGCTAGCAGGGCGGTCACCGCCGCCCAGCGGACAAGGGTCCCACCCCACCTGCGCGGGGTCCGGGGCGGCCGGAAGGCCACCGGTTCCACCGGGACGGGGCCGGGTTTGTCGCTCGATTCGTTCATGGGGCTGTTTTATCCGGGGCGGCCGTTGCGCACAACAGGTATTTGTGCCTGCCGCCGCAGGTCACACCTTGTTTTGGCAGGCCACCGTGATCTCCAGGGATTTCTGGCCCGGTTTAATGGTGACCACCTGGCGCACGTCCTGGTAGCCGTCGCGCGAGCCCACCACTGTGTAGGTGCCGGGCCGCAGCTGGATGCGCCGCTGCGTGAAACGCCCCAGGCGCCCCACCCGGTAAACGGCCACGCGGGTGGCGCCGTCAGAGCGGATGGTAACCGCCACCGGTGTCTCCCAGGCCCGGACCAGTTCCTTGAGTTGCGCGGTGCGCGCCGACATGCGCGGGCGCCGGGGCGTGGTGTTTTCCAGTTCGGCGACCAGCCGGCGTGCCGCTTCCAGCCGCCGTTCGTTCTGCAGCGTCTGCGGGCTGTTCAGGTAGAACTCGATTTGCCGCAGCCGTTCGATCTGTGCCGCGGCCCGCTTGCGGCCGTCGACGGCAAAGCCGATGCGGCCGTCGATCTTCAGGATGGCCTGGTAGGCCTCCAGCGCCCGGGGCCAGTCTTCGGCCTTTTCGGCGGCCTGGGCCTTTTGGCGCAGGGTTTCGATGCGCTGCCGCCGGAGGCCGGCCTCGGCCTGGGACAGGGCATCGCGCACTTCCGGCCTGTCCGGTCCGGCGGCCTGGGCCTTGCGCAGGAGGTCGATGGCCTGCCGGTACTGCCGGCGCTCCAGCGCCGCCAGCCCCAGGGACATGAAGTGCCGGTACCGCTGGCGGGCCACCTGCCGCGCGAGACGCTCGACGGCCTGGCGTGCGCCGGGTGATGCAGGATCCAGCTTCAGTGCACGGCGGTAGGCGGCCAGCGCCTTTTCGGCCGCCCCTTTTTCCGCCAGCGTACGGCCCTCTTGCATCAGGCGGTGCACTTCTCCGGCGCTGGCGGCGCGCTGCAGCAGTTCGGGGATGCGCCGGTCGGCGGGGTCGATTTTCTGCGCGGCCTGGAGTTTCCGGTGGGCGTTGGGCCCGTTGCCGGCCTCGATGTCGGCCGCGGCCTGCTCCAGGAGCGTTTCCAGCGCCGCCGGTGCCCTGCCGGCCAGCAGAACACTCTGTTCGGCCGCCCGGCGGTACAGTTCGGCCGCCGCCGGGTAGTCTTCATTGCGGTAGCGGGCATCGCCGTCGTCGGCCAGCCGCGTGATTTGCCGGTATTCTCCCGCAGCCCAAAGCGTTGCCCCCAGCCGGTCCAGACGCTGACGGGCCTTCAGGTAATGGGCCAGCTGTGCTTCGGCGGCCGCTTTCCGGCGCCGGCGCTGCTGCGGGTCCGCGGGGGGTGCCGGGGCGGCGGTCGAAGGCGGATTTTCGGGCGCCGCGGCTGCCGGCGGCGCCTCGGCCCCGGTCGGACTCGCGGGGGCTTCGGCGGGTGCGGGGGGCGCACTGGCACCGGGTGCGGCCGCCGTCCGGGACGGTGCCGGCGCCGTTGCCGGTAGCGGGGGAGGTGCGGGGGGCGACGGGCCGCCTGTAAAATGGCGCACCAGCAGTACGCCGCCCGCCAACGCCAGCACCAGCAGGAGAACGGCGGCGGCCTGCAAGACGGTTTTGCGGCCGGGTTTGTCCGCAGAACGGGCGGCGCCGGCAGGGGTCAGGTCTACCGGTCCGATGAACTGGACATCCTCGTGCTCGGGTTTTTCGGTGGGACTGTCAGGTGCCATGGCGGCAAATGCGGCTGTCCGTCGGTCGGTTGCGGGGCGGTCGCATCAATGTTACGGTTTTGCCGGTGCGGCCGGCGTTTCCTCGACAAAACCGGTTTCCGCCCGGTAGATCCGGCGCAGCAGGTCTTTCCACTTTTCGAACTGCTCCTTGGCCGAGCCCGTGAGTTCCACCTGCCGGCCCTCCAGGTCCATGACCACCGGCTGCATCTCGCTGCCGAAAGTGTCGCCGAGTTCCCGGATGGCGTCGGAGTGGATGCGCGCCTCGTGGGAGATATTGATGCCGTTGACGAAAACCTGGGTTCCCACGATGATCATGCTGGTCTGAAGCGCCCCGGTGTTGTCCACGTCGCTGACGCCCATGGCGATGGCACCGGCCACCATCAGGGCTCCCAGCAGCTGGCGGGTGACGGCCTGCCGCTGGACCCGCCGCCGGGCGATGCGTTCCTCGCGGTTCAGCTGGCGCCAGTTCTCATAGGAGGGCCACATGCGCGCGTAGAAATTGTCATAGTATCCGTTGAGCGTGTCCAGGTACATGTATTCGCGCTCACGGATCTGCATCAGGCGCTGCATCATGGTGTCGCCCGGTGCCGGCAGGCGGTTGACCGTGAGCTGCCCTTTGGGGCCGTCGGCCAGGTAACCCGAGAAGGCGTCGGGTGCGAAGTCCCGTGCGAATTTCAGTTGGGCCACGGTGCGGATGTTGACGATCTGCTCGGGGGTCAGCTTTATGCGGTATTGGGCCAGGTCGTTGGCGATGGCGTTATAAAGGTCCTGAAAGACGTCTTTTTCCCCCGGCCGGTTGCCGCTGAAAGACCCCTCGCCGGCTTCGGCGGCGTAAATCTTTTTCAGCCACCTGCGGCCGGTGGCGTCGGTGGCCTCGATCTCCACGGCCAGCCGTTCCCCGTTGGACTCCAGTATCTTGCCCCGCACCTGCAGATCCATGCTGTTGTCCGACGAAGGCACTACCCGCACGGCACCCCACTGGGCGCTGCGCTGCAGGGTGTCCTTGAGGTGCACGGCCATGAAATTGCCCTCGGCTTTGCGAATGTCGGGTTGGGCGTCTTCGTCACCGCCCTTTGTCTGCGCCGACGCGAAAGGCGCAACGGCCACGTCCAGCAGCTGACTTTCGGGGATCTCCTGCTGTGCCTGCAGGATTGCGGTGTGGCCGACGTTGTAGGCGCTGTAGCGGGCGCAGCCGGACACCAGCACCGCCACCGCCAGCAGCAAAAAAAAACCCGAAGCGGACCGGCGTGCGCACCAAGCGGCGTCAGGGGCGCGTGTTTTTCTTGTAGGCTTCATATTCTTCCCAAAGTTTTTTCTTGAGCTCGGGGTCCGTTTCCTGTTCGGCGGCTTCCCGCAGTTGGCGCGCCACGATATCGTCGTCATCCGGGTTGTAGGTGCCGGGCGCCGCGGTGCCGCCCGATCCGGTCTGTCCGCGGGTCGCGGTCGTCGCCTGCCCGCTTCCGCGGGGAGCCGACGCCTCGGTGCCCGCACCGGTGGAGGCCCGTCCCTTGCCCCCGGCGGCGGAGTCGGTGCCGCTGCGGCCGCCCTGCGCGGCGTCTTTTCTCCTGGACCCCTGTCGGGAACCCTCTTGTTCCCGCGCTTTTTCGCCCGCGGCTCCGGTTTTTCCCGAAGTCCCGGAAGCGGAACCCGTGCCACCGCCGCCCCGGCGGGCGCGTTCGGCCGCCTGGGCCGCCTGCTGGGCCAGGTCGCGCATTTTCTCGGCCGATTCGGCCTGGATGGCATCGAGGCGCTTGAGCAGCATTTCGTCGAATGTGGCCAGGGAATCCTGCAGTTTACGATCCAGGGCGGCCAACTCCTCCCCTTCCGGTGGAGAGGGGACACCCGGTGAGGCCTGTCCGCTGACGGCGCCGGCCGGTGCGCAGAGCGCTTCGAGCTTGCGGACCAGGCGGCGGTTTTCATCCACCAGGTCCTGCACCCGCTGCAGGTAAGTGGTGTAGTCCCGCAGCATACCGGGGTCCGCCTGGCTGGATTGTTTCAGCGCCTGCAGCTCACGGGCCACCCGGTCGCGGGTGTGCTCGCTCAGGGCCAGCTTTTCGCGGGCCGCTGTCAGTTCACGATTGACGGCGGCCGAAGGGCACTGCAGGGCCGCCGGGAGAACGGATGGCGCCAGGCAACAAAGCAGGCCGAGAAGCAGGCTGAAAAACCGTTGGCCCCCGTTCTTGGACGATGATTTTTGCCGGTTAATACCGAATGTTGCGGTTCTGGAAAATGAATGCCCCATGGTGGCTCCAAAAGTAACGGTTCGACTTTGCGGTGTCAAGCGTCAAGCTGAACGGCGTAAACCGTGCCCGCTTTTACCGGCACCGGTTTGCCTCCATCGGCAGTGCGCAAGCGCTGCCGCGCGAACATCGCCGGGTCGATCCGCGTCCGGAAGCGGTGCTCGTCCTGAAGACCGGCCCCCGTCGAGGCGTACAGGGAATTTGCTGCTCCGGCACCCTGGCGGATGTCGCCGGGCGTGAGACCGGCAGGCATAAAGAAATAGCTTGACAAGTTCGTGGATGTTGCAATAGGTACAAAAAATGTAATAAACACTACATAGAGAATAAAAATAAAAGAAATACTGAAAATAATTCATTTTACTGGGTAGAACGCATGGGCAGTGAAAAGACAGTCGAAAATCCGAACATCGTTCAGGTCATCCGGCGCCATTACAATCAGCTCAACGGCACCAACAAGAAAATCGCCGATTTCATCCTGCAGAACCTGGAAATGGCCACCTTCTCGCCTTTGCTGGAGATCTCCAAAAAAATCGGTGTCTCCGACGCCAGCTGTGTGCGATTCGCCAAAGTGATCGGCTACAGTGGCTATCAGCAGTTGCGCGAAGCGCTGGTCGACTACATCGGAAAAATCCTGTATCCGTCACGCAAGGCCTCTTTCCTCCACGACCAGCATCAGCATCCCTCCATTGAACTGATCGTCAAAAAAGACATCGAGTACATTACCAAAACGATGTCCAAGATCAGCGAGAAGGACTTCAACCAGTTGCTGGATTTCATCGCCCAGGCACGAAGAATATACTGTGTCGGATGGGGTTACTCGTCATTTCTGTCCGAGTACCTGGCTTACGTGCTCAGCTATTTTTCCTACGACACCGTCTCGGTCACCAGAGAGCGGAGACCGATGGTGCAGCAATTGCTGTCGGCAACGGATGGCGATCTGGTTATTGTTTTTGACCTGCTTCTTTATTCTGCAGAAGTCATCGAGGCCGTGGAGTACACCCGGGAAAAGAATGCCCGCATCAAAATCGTCACCGTAACCAACGATTCCATGGCCCACATCGTGCAGTTTTCCGACCTGAGTTTCTTCTGCGACATGTCGGGGCATGAATTCAGGCTAAATTCGCTCTCGGCCCCCATCTGTTTCATCAACGCCATCGTCGAGCAGGTGGTGGAAAATAACCCCCAGGTTACGCTGGGTGCGGTGCACGAATACCAGGAAGTCGTGCTTTCCAGCCCGCTGCATTACTCGCAATTTGAAATGCAGTTGTACGAACATAAAAACCGGAAAAAAAAGGGCGATGGGCAATAGCGTTCGGCCGGGACTTTGTGTGGTGCCATTGACGGCTTACTGCAAACACTCGTTAGCCATAAGGAGGGAAGAGATGAAAATGCAACGCGGTTCTTATTTCAGGCGGATCATTTGGGTGGGCATCGTTGTCGGATTGGTCCTCATTTCGGCCGGCGCCTACTGCGGCGATGTCACCGAGGTCGAAATCGGCGGGATCACGTCCCTATCCGGTGTGGCGGCACCATGGGGAATCGGCATGAACAACGTGTGGCAGCTGGCCATAGACGAAATCAACAACGGCGGGAAGTGGTGGAAGAAGAAGGGCTTTACCGTCAATGGGAAGAAGTACAACTGGAAGCTGAAAACATACGACCATGCCTTCGATGCCGGCAAGGCCGTCTCCGCCGCAAACCGGCTCATCAACAGGGACCGCGTCAAGATCATCTTCGCCTTTGACGGTGGCATGATAAAAGCATTCCAGCCCATCAGCGAAAAGGCCAAGGTTATCACCGTTGCCTACGCATCACCGGGGAAAGACTACATCAACCCCAAGAATTTCTACACCTGGATGTACGGTATCGATTGCATGGCGGCCGTGATTTTCTATCCTTGGCTTGAAAAGAATACGGACATCAGGCGGATCGCCATTTTAGAGCCGGATCACTGGACCGGCCACACCACCGAAGCGGCCTCGCGGTTTGGCATATCCAAGACCAAGCTGGAAATTGTATTCGATGACTTCTTTCCGGCGGACATGACGGACTTTTACCCGATCCTGACACGCATCATCCAGAAAAAACCGGACCTGATTGACATCGGCAACGTCGATCCGGCCGCCAGGGCCCTGATCGTCAAGCAGGCCAGGGAGCTTGGGTTCAAGGGGCCGATGTACATCATCACGCCCGATATCGCCAACCTCAAGAGTGTGGCCGGCTGGGAAAATTGCGAAAAGCTGTACTTCGCGCCCTACGACACCCAGCTGACCGAGGGGCAGAAGTACGTTAAGGATATGTACGTTAAGCGTTTCGGCGAGGAGAACTGGATCGGCGCGATCAGCTATATTTTTTGGGACTACGCCTTCTGGCTGTCGGAAGCCATCGAAAAGGCCGGAACCTTTGATACAACCACCGTGTGCAACGTACTGGAGAAGATGAAGTTAAAGAGCATCTACGGCGAACCGGCCTACTTTGCCGGCAAGGGATACTATGGCATCAACCGCATGCCGCTTTATCCCTACAATATCTCCCAGGTGCAAAACGGGAAACTGGTCCAGGTGATATCGGGTGCCTATGCCACCTACCTGAAATAGAGCGCAGTGCTGGACAGGCCGCGGCAACCGTGAATCGCCCCGAAAGGCAATCAGGAGCCGTCCGCGGATGCGGCCGGAAGAAAAAAAGAGGCATTTGGACCGTCACGGGACCGAATGGCGTTTCGGATGCCTCGGTTTTTCCCTGGCAGTGGAGCGGGGATGGCGGCGGCACACGGCGGCCGCTGCCTGTCGCGGCCGACAGGAGGGCGGGTTTTCTCGGACCGCCCCCGCAGGCACGGATCAATACCAACCGGTCAAACGGTAATCGATTATACCATGGAACTACACGAGCTCGTCCAAAATGTCGTCAATGCCATTTCCATCGGATCCATCTACGCGCTGCTCGCCTTGGGCCTGACACTGCTATTTAGCATAATGGATATCCTGTTTTTCGCCCACGGTGCAATGTATATGCTGGGCGCTTACGCCACCTATTATTTCTGCACCAAGTTCGGTTGGAATTATTTTGTGGCCATCCCTCTGGTGATCCTGTTGATCGGGACCTTCGGGACGCTCATCGAGAAGGGGCTTTTCCGACCTATACGCAACGACCATGTAGCCATCATCTTCCTGGGCATCGCCCTGAACTGGTTTCTGGAAAGTGCCGGTTTCATCGTCTTTGGCCTCCGGCCAAAGCCCGTGGCCTCGGCTTTTCCTGGAAAGCTGCAGTTTCTTGGCAGCACCATCAGCTGGGAGCGGGCTGTGGTCGTCATTATCGGTATGATCGCCGTGTTCAGCCTGTACTTTTTCCTGATGCGCTCACGGCTGGGATTGGGGTTGCGGGCTTTTGCCGAGGATCCGGAAGCCGCCGAGCTGCAGGGGATCAGCAATGATCATGTCTGCAGCCTCGGTTTTTTCATCGGCTGTGGCCTGGCCGCGCTGGCCGGACTGCTGGTGGCGCCCATTTTCATCATAACGCCGGCGATGGGCTCCCACGCCGTGCTGATATCGCTGCTGGTGATCGGGCTGGGCGGTTTGGGAAGTATTCCCGGGGCGCTTTTGTCGGCCTTTATCATCGGTTCGATCGAATCCTTCGGCACCGCCTATTTGGGCGCGAATATCACATGGGGGCTCATTTTCATCTTCGTGGTTGTATTCCTGACCATCCGGCCGACGGGCATTTTGGGGGTTGAAAGAGAATGACAAAAGCTGCAGCTTGCCATAACGGCTTGCCATCTGCTTACCTGCAGAAACTGAACCGTCAGAAAAGAGCGCCCTACGGCTTCTTGGGCATCTTCTTTTTGTTGAGCATGGTGCCGTTTATCTGCCGAAACGATTACTATGTGCATGTCATGATCGCCATTTTCTATACGGTGATCTATACCAGCACCTACCGATTCATACTACGAACCGGGCAGTTCCATTTCGGGGCACATGCCTTCATCGGCATCGGCGCCTACGCGTCGGTGCTGCTCGTCACCCGCGCCGGATGGTCCTTCTGGGCGGCCATGCCCGCCGCCGGGATCATCGCCGCCGTCTGCGCCCTGATCGTGGGATTTCCCATTCTCCGGCTCAAGGGAATCTATTTCGCCATCATTACCTGGGGGCTGGGAGATACCCTGCGGTTTGTCTACATGCGCTTTAAAAATCCCTTCGGAGGCGCCCTGGGAATTTTTTCAATCCCCGGTCCGAACCCTATAACCATACCGGGCGTCGGGGTCATCGATTTTTCCCAAAAGAGCCATTACTACATACTGGCGCTGGCTTTGATGATGCTGACCCTGTATGTGCTCTATCGCCTTGAAAGATCCCGCATCGGCCTAGTATTCGGTGCCATCCGGGAAGGTGACCAGTTGGCCAGGGCCATCGGCATCAATATCATGAACTATAAAGTGCTGGCCTTCGCCGTGTGCTCGGGGCTGGCGGCCATGGGAGGGAGCTTCTACGCCCACTATACCTACTACATATCTCCCCAGGATTTTACGGTTCTGCTGACCATTTATCTGGCGATCTATACCGTCGTTGGGGGGCAGGACAGCTACTTCGGGGCCATCGTCGGCACTGTGGTGCTGTCGCTTGCCGGAGAAATTTTTGCCGGGTATTCGCACTACCAGTTGATCATGTACTCTACTTTCATGATCGTTGTGCTGCTGTTTCTCCCCCAGGGATTGGTAAGTTTTCCAAGGTACATCGCAAGGCTGTTTGTCGGCAATTCCGCGAATGAAGTAAAGGGAAAAGGAAATGAGTCAGCTCTCACTTAAGGGCGTTTCGAAATACTTCGGTGGCCTGGCGGCCATCCAAAACCTGGACTTCGAGGTCAAAGAGGGGGAAATCAGGGGCCTCATTGGGCCCAACGGGGCGGGCAAAACGACGGTGTTCAACGTCATCACCGGGGAGCTGTCGCCCAACGCCGGGGAGATTCTTTACGCCGGCAGATTGCTCAACGGCCTCAAGACCCACCAGGTTGCCAAGCTTGGCATCGTCCGGACCTATCAACTGGTAACGCTTTTTTCGGGCTACTCGGCCCTGGAAAACATCCTTGTAGGATTTCACTCCGAATCGCGCTTCAGCCTGCTGGACCTGATCCTGGGCGGCCGCAGGAGCCGCGCCACGGACATCGCTCAGCTTGATAAGGCTATGGAAATATTGGCCTTCATGGGTCTGTCAGCCTTTGCCGACGCCCAGGCCGAAAACCTGCCCCACGGACTGCAGCGCAAGCTAGGGGTGGCCATTGCGTTGGCGGCCCGGGCCAAGGTCCTGCTGCTTGACGAGCCCTTGACGGGGATGAACCCCAGTGAAGCCCAGGACATGATTGAAACCATACGCCAGATCCGGAAAGAATACGGCACCACCATCATCCTGGTAGAGCACAACCTGCAGGCCGTCATGGAGCTATGCGAAAAAATAACCGTTATCAATTTCGGCCAAAAAATCGCGGAAGGCGAACCGGGACAGATCAAGCGGGACGAGAAAGTGATTGAAGCCTATATCGGAAAGAACGCCCATGCTACTTGATATCCGGAATTTACGAATCAAATACGGCCAGGTGGAAGTCGTCAGAGGCGTTTCCATCGAAGTTGAAGAGGGAAGCATTGTAACGCTGATCGGTTCTAACGGCGCCGGCAAAAGCAGCATATTGAAGACCCTGTCGGGTCTCATCAAGCCAAGCGGAGGAGAGATTCGGTTTCAGGGGAAGAAAATCAATGGACTGCGGACGGCCAGCATCGTCAAGTCCGGCATCGCGCAGATTCCCGAGGGGGGCAGGGTGTTTGCCAAGCTGACGGTGGCCGAAAACCTGCGCGCCGGCGCCTATTTGAGAAGGGACAGCGAAAAGGTCGAAAAGGATTACGAGAGGGTCTTTCGATATTTTCCTGTATTGAAGCAGCGCCTTGGCCAAAAGGCCGGGACCCTGAGCGGGGGCGAGCGGCAGATGCTGGCTTTCGGCCGGGCGCTGATGAACGGGCCCAAACTGCTGGCCCTCGACGAACCGTCACTCGGCCTGTCACCGATGCTGGTCGGCACCATTTTCGAAATCATCCGGGCCATTAACCGGGAGGGCGTGACCATACTGCTCGTCGAGCAAAATGCGCGCATGGCCCTCGAGTGTGCAGACAGGGCCTATGTGCTTCAAACCGGCGAGGTCGTAAAATACGGCCCCGCCAGAGAGCTGCTCGAAAGCGATGATGTCCGTAAATCCTACCTGGGCGGCTGACGTCGAGAGCGGTGCTGCTGACCGGACTTCAGGGCGGCGTTTCATCCAGGAAATGGTCGGGCGGCCCGGGGAGACGCTTCGCCCAGCGGCATGATCCATACCCAGGCGCGATGTTCTTACGGTTTTGACGATGCGGCATCGACAATCGGGTCAACAAATTGTGCGTAACAACAGGGAGGCGCGTAATGAACCTTGAAACCATCAACAAGATCCTAGCAGAAAACGACATCCAGTGTGTCCTCGTCTGCACGCCGGATGTCAACGGCAATTTTCGGGGCCGGGGGGTGAGGACCGACTATTTCCTCAAAAGCATCTGCAGCGAGGGCCTCGGGGTCTGTGACTGCATCTATATTATGGATACTCTGGATCAGATGCCCGAGCCGTCACGGGAACTGCCTTGGTACCCCGACTGGGAGGGCGGATATCGGGATTATATGATCCGGCCGGATTTGGAGACCTTCAGCATCGTGCCCTGGCTGGATCGAACCGCCATGATCATCGGTGACGTGTACGACCAGACCAATGGACAGTTGCTGGAGACTTCCCCCCGTTCTCTGCTCAAGCGGATGGTGGCCAAGGCCTCTGCCATGGGATACCAGATTCAGGCGGCCACGGAACTCGAGTTCATGATTTTCCCGGAGTCGATCCAGGAAATCGCAGAAAAGGGATTCACGGACATCAAGACACTGGCCCCCGGGTGCTACGATTACAGTATCTACAGGATCGGCGTTCACCAGGAACTGATCGAAAAGATCGTGCGCAATATGAACCACCGGGGTGTGCCGGTGCATACCTACCAGGTGGAAGCCGGCCCGGGCCAGTTCGAATTCCAGATCCTGCACTCCGAGATCCTGCGGGCGGCGGACAACGCGGCCGTCTACAAGAGCGGCCTCAAGGAAATTGTTGCCCGCGAGGGCATGACAGCCAGCTTCATGGCCAAGTACGATCCTCAGGGGTTTGGCAGTTCGTGCCATCTCCACCAGAGTCTCCTGGACAAGGAGACGGGTCGCAACCTGTTTTGGGACCCGACGGGGGATCACAACATATCGGCCATCATGGCCCATTACGCCGCCGGCCTGCTGGCGGTGATGCCTGCCTTTACCTTAATGTGGGCGCCGTTTGTCAACTCCTACAAACGCTACGGTGAGGGGACAGCCGCGGGAATGAACCAGACCTGGGGCATTGACAACCGCACCGTCGGTGTGCGCGTGCTGCCGGAAAGTGAGGGGGCGTGCCGCCTGGAGCACCGTGCCCCGGGCGCCGATGCCAACCCTTATCTGGTGATGGCCGCCATGCTGGCCGGGGGCTTGTACGGCATAGAGAACCAACTGGCCCCTCCGGAGTTGGTTGTTGGAAACGCTTACAAACTGAAGGACAGCGAAGCCGGCAAGATCCCGCAAAACATGGGCGACGCCATACGAAGCTTTGCCGCAAGCGGCATCGCCAGGCAGTACTTCGGCGAAAAATTTGTTGAATATTACGCTGAATTCAAGCAGGCCGAGTGGAACGAATTCTGCTCGTGGGTCACTGATTGGGAAAAGAGAAAATACCTGGAGATGGTGTAACCCCCAACAATGCCGCCATTGTTTTACCACCGGTCAGGCAATCGGAAAGGGATGCCATGCGCAACCGAGCGACCCCCCCGGGATACAACGGAAGGATCCTCAGGATCGACCTGTCCTCCGGCCACATCGATACCCAAACGCCCGACGCGGGCTTTTACCGGACCTATCTCGGCGGAAGCCTGCTGGGCACCTATTTTCTGCTGAGGGAAACGCCTCCGGGTATTGATGCGTTGGCGCCGGAAAACGTCCTGGTGTTTGCCCCCAGCGTAGTGACGGGAGCACCCATCAGCGGGGGCAGCCGGTTCACGGTAACCGCCAAATCCCCGTTGACCGGGGCCGTGGGCGACACGCAGTGCGGCGGAAGCTGGGGGGCCGGGCTCAAGCATGCCGGTTTTGACGCGGTGGTGATTCGAGGCCGTTCCCCCCGGCCGGTCTATTTGTGGATCGACGGCGGAAGGGCGGAACTCAGGGATGCCGGCGATCTGTGGGGACGGGCCACCGGAGATGCCGAAGACATCATCTGCAGGCAGTTGGGGCGCAAGAATATCGACATCGCCCAGACCGGACCGGCCGGCGAGAACATGGTGAAGTATGCTTGCATCACGGCCGGCTTGAGCCATTTCGGGGGGCGAACGGGTATGGGCGCCGTGATGGGGGCCAAGCGGCTGAAAGCCATCGTGGTTGCCGGCCGGCGCCCCTACGACTTTGCCGACAGGGAGGCCGTGAAGGCGCTGGCCCGCAAGGGGGCGCAGAGCTACAAAAAATCCGAGCTTCATCAAAATTTCCGCAAATATGGCACGGCGATGGGAGTAGCCTGGTTTAAAGACATGGGCCACATCGTCACCCGTAATTTCCAGTCGGGCTGCTTTGAGCAAACCGATGACATTACCGCCGAAAAATTGACCGCCAAATACCTGGCGGGCACCGATACCTGCTGGTCGTGCGTGGTGCGCTGCAAGCGGGTTGTCGACATGGCGGAACCTTACCGGGTGGAGGCTCGCTACGGTGGCCCCGAGTATGAAACCATCTGCATGTTGGGCTCCAACCTGGGCATTGGTGACCTGGCCCTGATCTGCAAGTTCAACGAGATCTGCAACAAATACACGGTCGATACGATCACCACGGGGGCCATGATCGCTTTTGCCATGGAATGCTTTGAACGGGGGGTGATTTCCCAAAGCGATACCGGTGGCTTGGAGTTGCGTTTCGGCGACGGCAAGACCGTGCTGCGGCTGCTGAAAATGATCGTTCGCCGGGAAGGGGTCGGCGACATCCTGGCCGACGGCTTCGACAGGGCCATTGAGGCCTGGGGGGAAGCATGCCGCCCGTTTGCCATGGGGGTGAAGAACCAACCCTTTCCCGCCCACATGCCGCGTATCAAGCCCAGTCAGGCCCTGATCTACAGCGTGAACCCCTTCGGGGCCGACCACATGTCATCGGAGCATGACTGGATTGGTGCCGCCGATGTCGACCTCTCCCGGGGTTTGGCCATTACCGACTTTACCGACCTGGAAAGCCTCGATGTCCGCAAGACGCGGGCGACCATGCTTTCGCAGTTTTATTACAGCCTGCTTGACACGCTGACACTCTGTGATTTCTGCTGGGGACCCGGCGCGCTGTTCTCTTTCCGGGATATTGAAGACCTCGTCGGGGCGGTCACCGGTTGGCAGGTGACGTTCTGGGAGCTGATGAAGGCCGGCGAGAGAAGGGTCAATCTGATGCGGGCCTACAATGCCAGGGAGGGGTTTGACCGATCCGACGACGACCTTCCGCAGCGTGTTTTTGAACCGCTTCCCGATGGTCCGTCCAAGGGGCGCAGGGTCGATCGGCACCGGCTCGAGGAAGCCATCGGAGACTACTACCGGATGATGAACTGGAATCCATCGACCGGCCATCCGACGCGAGGCAAGCTGATGGAGCTCGGCCTCGGTTGGGTAGCGGAGCAACTGCAGATACAGGACTAAAGGAGAATATCGTATGCGGCTGAAGAACAAGGTGGCGTTGATAACGGGTGCGGCATTGGGCCAGGGGCGTGCAGCCTGTCTGACTTTCGCGCGGGAAGGGGCCAAAATCGTGGCCGTTGACATCGATGCGGACAACGGGGAGAAAACCGTTGAAATGGTCAGGGACCAGGGCGGGGAGGCCATTTTTTGCCCCTGCGATGTGGCGTTGGAGAGGCAGGTTGCACAGGCCGTCGCCGAGGGTGTGGAGGCGTTCAACAAAATCGATATTTTATATAATAACGCCGGAGTGTTATGGCGTGACAGGGATTTTGAAGTGACACGCACCGTTGAGGAAAACTGGGATCGCGTGATGGCCATTAACCTCAAGGGGCCGGTATGGGTCTGCAAGTACGGCATCCCCGAATTGATCAAGGCGGGGGGCGGATCCATTATCAACATCGCCTCCATATCCGCCCTGCTCGGTTTTACCACCGCCCAGGACGCCTATACCTGCAGCAAGGGGGCTTTGATATCGCTGACGCGATCCCTGGCCATCGTGTACGCCAAACACGGCATACGAGCCAATGCCATTCATCCCGGACCGGTTGAGACGCCCATGCAGAAGGATTGGGATGACGAGACAAAACGGCAGATCGCCGACTGGGTCCCCTTGGGCCGCATTGGGCGGGCCGAGGACATCGCCAACTGCGCGCTGTTCCTGGCGTCGGACGACGCTTCTTTCATCACGGGGCAGGAGATCACGGTCGATGGCGGCATCATGGTGAAAGGCGCATGAGAGGCGGCGGATATAGCTGATCGTCGGCGGTGCCGCAGATGAAAAAATCCGGGCAAGCGGCACCGCCGGACTGCGCGCAGCCGGTGCCCTCCCCCGCCCCGACCCCGAATTCCCGCCTGCCATGGAGGCCCGGGGTATCCTCCGGGCCCGTTCTTGCCTGGGACCGGGCCGGGCTTGCAAACCCCCTTCATTAATGGTAGATTCACTACCTGTTTTACAATGGGTTCTTGCCGTTGACGGGTACGCATCGGCTGCCGACCGGCTCCGGCCGGCTTCGAGAGACGCCGATGGCCTCAGCCTACCAAAGGAGACCTTTGCGATGCCTTCATGGAATGACTACCTCAGCGCACAGCAGTCACGTTTTGTGGAAGAGCTGTCTGATTTTTTGCGAATCCCCAGCATCTCCAGCCTGGCCTCCCACGCACCGGACGTAGAGCGGGCCGGCGCATGGGTGCAGGACAGGATGCGGCAGGCCGGCGTTGAAAACGTGCAGCAGTTCGCCACCGGCGGACACCCCGTGGTTTACGGGGACTGGCTGCATGCCGGGGACCGGCCCACCGTGATGATCTATGGGCATTTCGACGTGCAGCCCGTCGATCCCCTGGACCTGTGGTCCCACCCGCCTTTTGAACCCGTTATAAAGGAGGGTCGTATCTATGCCCGGGGCGCCTCGGACGACAAGGGCAACATGCTCGTTCCCATCCTGGCGGTGGAGGCCCTGCTCAAGACAACGGGCCGCCTGCCGGTCAATGTCAAGCTCTTCTTCGAAGGCCAGGAGGAGATCGGCAGCCCCCAGCTGGCGCAATTTGTCGCCGACCACCGGGAACGGCTGTCCTGTGACGCCGTTTTGAGCGCCGACGGCGGCCAGTGGGGCGAGGACCAGCCGGAGCTGGTGACGGGCCGCCGCGGCTTGTGCGCCCTGCAGATCGATGTCCGGGGCGCGGCCCACGACGTGCACTCCGGCACTTACGGCGGCACCTTCTTGAACCCCATCCACGCCTTGGCGGCCATCCTGGCCTCCATGCATGATTCCGAGGGGCGGGTTCGGGTGGAGGGCTTTTATGATGACGTGCGGGCGTTCTCCGAATCCGAGCGGGAAGCTTTCCGGGCCATTCCCTACGATGAGGCCGACTATATCCAGAAACTGGGCGTTCCGGCCCTTTTCGGAGAACCGGGCTTCAGCACTTATGAGCGCAGCTGGATTCGGCCGACGCTGGAGGTCAACGGCATTTGGGGCGGCTTCCAGGACGAGGGCATCAAGACCGTCATCCCCAGCCAGGCGCAT
>JAMOVG010000394.1 GCA_027061725.1 Desulfobacteraceae bacterium | reverse complement strand
CCAGGTACAGCAGGGCGAAAACCGCCAAGCAGGCAACCCATATCTTCCACGTTTTCCGGTAATCTGGCACCAAAACATCACCCCACTCTCCGGTTCCCTATCCTGACGCACCTTGCGTGTTCCGGGACCGCCTTTCACCCGAAACGGCCGTCTACAGATAAAACGATCGACCACCGCGCTTATTCCATTAAAGGAAACCATGCCGAAGCCGGCACTCGTGCACGGATGGGCGCGGAACACCGGGCAAACCTCGCATCAAGCGCGGCAACGCCCCTCGCGATCACCCCGGCACCCCGGCGCAAAGCGGTTGACTTGACGTGGCCGGCGTGCGAAAGATTTTTTTTTGCGGATAGATACCGAAGGGGAGCGCATGAAGCCGGACACACTCAAGTCACTGCTCGAATCGGTAGCCGGGGGCCGTACCGGCGTGGACGACGCCATTGCCCGGCTGCGGCACCTGTTCATAGAGGACATCGGCTACGCCTGCATCGACCACCACCGCACGCTGCGAAAAGGATTTCCCGAGGTCATCTACGGTGCCGGCAAATCGGCCCGGCAGATCGAGGGCATCCTGGAGAAAATGATCGCCCAGGAGCCCGTGGTGCTGGTCACCCGGCTGGAAGCGGAAATCGCCGAGGGACTTTGCCGCCGCTTCCCGGAAGCCGCCTATCACCCGGACGCCCGCCTGCTGATCTGGCAAAAAGAAGCGCCTCCCATCACGGGTCGCGGTGAGATCCTGGTTTTGACGGCGGGAACCTCTGACGTACCCGTGGCCCGCGAGGCACTGCTGACGGCCCGCGCCATGGGAAACCGGGTGTCGGAACTGTTCGACGTCGGGGTGGCCGGCATCCACCGGCTCCTCAGCCACCGCGAACGCATCGCAAAGGCCGCCGTGCTCATCGTGGTGGCCGGCATGGAGGGCGCCCTTCCCAGTGTAGTGGCCGGCATGGTCTCCCGGCCGGTCATCGGCGTGCCCACCAGCGTGGGCTACGGCGTCAGCATGGGCGGCCTGACGGCGCTTTTCGCCATGCTCAACAGCTGCAGTTCCAACGTGGCCGTGGTCAACATCGACAACGGATTCGGCGCCGGCTACCTGGCCTCGGCCATCAATCACCCCTGACCGAATCCACGGCCCGCCCCGAAGGTGGCAGGAAAGCCGCTGGATTTAGCGAACGAAAGCCGTCCGCATCCCGAATACCCACAGCCGCTGGCGGCCGCCCGGTTGAGTCGCATCGGGGCAATCACAAGTAGCCCGACCTGCCGGGCCTCACGGAGCACAGACGATGCCTTGCCTGCTCGCCCCTCGCGGCCTCGTTGCACGGCTCATAGAGGCTGCCACGGCATCAACCAGACCAATCGTCGCTTGCGCTCTGTGAGCCGTGTTTCGCCGGCTTGACATGCCCGCGGGCTTTTGGGATAATTGCAATATTCTGCAGGTGCGTCCCCATTTGGCATGAAGTGATGCCCCGCATTTTCTCCACCCGCTTGGTGTCCACCCACGAGGAGTCGATTGCATGAGCAGTTACATGCTCAGCGGCCTGCTGGACTGGGGTTACACCCAGGACGTCAGCACCATACAGGGTCCCCTGTTCGAAGCCTGGCAGCGTTTCCTGGAAGGCGACGCGCTGGAGGAGGGGCTCGTGCGCCCCGTCATCTTCGAAGCCTGGGAGCGGTGCCGCGCCAACCGGGTGGATTTCAACCTGGATTCGGCACCTGTGACGACCGGTTCGCCCGGCGGGGCCGGCCTTCCCGCCCGGCCCTCGCCGCTGGTCAAGGAAGCCACCCCGGCGCTGATCAGCCTGGGCAAGGTGCTGCACGACAACAGCAGTATCGCCGCGTTGTGCGACCGCTCGGGACGCATCCTGGCCATCGAGGGCGACCCCGTGTTCGCGGCGCGGGTGGCCGAACGAAAAAATTTCCGTGTCGGCGCCCAGTGGACCGAGGAGGCCACCGGCAACAACGCCATCGGAACGGCGCTGTCCACCGGTCAGCCTCACCAGGTCTTTTCGGCCGAACATTACTGCCGCGGCTGGCACGACTACGTCTGCACGGCCGTTCCCATCTACGACCCCTTCAGCGAAGAGATGCTCGGGGTCCTCGACATCACCGGAACCATCTCCAACTTTCACCGCCACGCCTACGGTCAGCTGTTGCACGTGGTGCGCCTCATCGAAACGGCCCTGTTCCGCAAGGGGTTGGCGCGCGAGTACCTCTTTCACCGCGAAGTGCTGCAGTCCATGAACGGCATGCGCTCGGAGGCACTGGTGATTGCCGATGCCGCCGGTTCCGTGCGGGTGTGCACGGACGCGGCCCGGGAGATGCTGCAGGACATTCCCCTGGCAGGGGAAGACGACCTGGCCGCCATGGTGCTGCGCCTCTCCGACCGGCGCAGACCGGCGTCGGCCGGCACCTTCGAAACCATGGTGCGCATCGCCGGCAGCACGGTACCGGTGCGCGTCTCGCCGCTGATCCACAACAAGGTCCTGTTGGGCACCGTCATTCGCTTTTCGGAACACACCGGTACGCCGCCCCGAACCGTGGTGAGCGCTGGCCGCAATCGATCCCGCCCGATCATCGGCAACAGCTCGGCCCTGTCCAAGGCGCGCCTCAAAGCGGAAAAGGTGGCCCCCTTCGACTCGACGGTTCTGCTGGAGGGGGAAAGCGGCACCGGCAAAGAGCTTTTCGCGCGCCTGATCCACGACCGCAGCCGTCGCTCCCGTGGCCCCTTCATCGCCTTGAACTGTGCCGCCATCCCCCCCGAGTTGATGGCCAGTGAGCTGTTCGGCTACGAGAGCGGCTCCTTCACCGGCGCCCGTGCCGGCGGCCAGACGGGAAAACTGGAACTGGGCGACCACGGGACCCTCTTTCTCGACGAGATTTCGGAAATGCCCCTGGCCGTTCAGGTGATCCTGCTGCGCTTTCTGCAGGAGAAGGAATTCTACCGCGTGGGCGGCATCCGTCTGGTGCGGCCGGACGTGCGCATCATCGCCGCCACTAACAAGCCGCTGCGCGAGGAAATGGCCGCCGGCCGCTTCCGCAAGGACCTGTTCTACCGGCTCAAGGTCATCACCATCGAGCTGCCGCCCCTGCGCCGACGCCGCGAGGACATCCCGCCCCTGGTGGACCACTTCATGAAAAAGCTGGCGGACGAGACCGGGCAGCCGCCGCGATCCCTGGACGAAGAAGCCACGGCGGCCGTTACGCACTACGCCTGGCCCGGCAACGTGCGTGAGCTGCAGAACGCCGTCGAGCACGCCTTTGTCATGAGCGAGGGCGCGCAAATCCACCTCAGGGACCTCCCCGAGGAGATCGTCTCGCCCGGCAACCTGGAGGCGGCCGTGCCTCCCGCAACCCCCGGCGGTGAAGAAAGGGACCAGCTGCTGCTGGCACTGGAGCGCCACGACTGGAATGTCAGCCTCACGGCCCGCAGCCTGGGCCTGGCGCGCGTCACCCTATACCGCCGCATGAAGCGCTACGGCATCACCGTGGTGAAACACCTGTCACACCCCTGAAACACCTGTCCGCCCGTCCCGCCGTTTTCCTCCTTTACGCATTATACTGATTTTTCCCTTCAATTTATTATACTTATATCTTCCCCGGAATGCCATCGAAAAATGGCACACCTATTGCTGTATACCTGCCTGCAGGGACACACGGACACCTGCTGAAGGGCCCCGGCAGATGTCAACGGATCCTGAACAAATCAAGCCGAACCAAAAGGAGGTACTATCAACATGTCGACAAGAGATTTTATCATGTCCATCGACGCCGGGGGCACCATGACGGACACCTTTTTCGTGGACCGCACGGGGGACTTCGTCGTCGGCAAAGCCCAGACGACGCCTAAGGACGAGTCCATCGGGTTCGCCAACTCGGCCGCCGACGCCCTCAAGTACTGGGGCACCCGCCCGGAGGCCATTTTCCCCAGGGTCATCACGGGAATCTACTCCGGCACCTCCATGCTCAACCGCCTGCTGGAACGCAAGGGCCAGAAGATCGGGCTCATCGTCACCGCCGGCACCGAAGACTACCTGCGGCTGGAGCGCGCCATCCAGACCTACCTGGGCTACTCCTACCGCGACCGCCTCAAGGTCATCACCCACCGCCACAACAAGCCCTTGGTGCCGCGCGAGCGCATCTTCGGCGTACGCGGCCGCATCGACCTGTTCGGCGACGAAATCATCCCGCTGTACGAAGACGAGGTGGCCGCGGCGGTGGAAAAGCTCATCGCCCAGAAGGTGGAGGGCATCGTCGTCAACCTGATGTTCTCTTACGCCAACCCCAGCCATGAAAAGCGGGTCAGGGAAATCGCCGAGCAAGTCATGGGCGGCAACGGCAATCGTACACCGCTGTTTCTCTCCTCGGAGCTTTACCCGGTGATGGATGACTTCGCCCGCCTCAACACCGTACTGGTCGAGGCATACGCGGCCGAGCCTTCCCGCGGACAGTTTGCCAGGATCGCCGAACGGGCCCGGGAAATGGGCGCCACATATGATCTGCGCGTCATGGCCTCCCACGGCGGCACCATCTCCAGCGATGCCCAGGAATTGGCCCGCACGCTGATTTCGGGGCCTATCGGCGGGCTGGTGGGCGCACGCTACGTGGCCCAGAAGCTGCACTACCGCAACATAATGTGCTCGGACATCGGCGGCACCAGCTTCGACCTGGGCCTGATCACATTATGTTG
>JAMOVG010000393.1 GCA_027061725.1 Desulfobacteraceae bacterium | reverse complement strand
AAGGAGGGGCTGTTTTTTTTTAAAAATTTGTATAAACATCTATAAGTTTAGCCCGTTTTCGGCCCTCATTACCGGGGCCGGGCAGTGATTTTCGCGGCAAACCCTTCGTTCCACCAGCCGGGTTGAACCCAATCGGCCCAAACACCAAGAAAGGAGGCAGAGGTATGAAACGACGCGAATTCATCAAAAAGGCAGGTGTGGGTGCGGCGGCCGTCGCCGCAACGACGGTAAATGCACCCTTCGTGCATGCGTCCAAGAAAACCACCATCAAGTGGCGCATGCAGACTTACGCCGGTGCCGCTCTGGCCCAGGAGGTCATCAAACCGTCCATCGATGCCTTCAACAAGGCGGCCAAGGGCGAAATGCAGATCGACCTGTACACCGCCGACGAACTCGTGCCCCAGGGTGAGCTGTTCCGGGCCGTGCAGAAGGGTACCGTGGACGCGGTTCAAAGTGACGACGACTCCATTGCAGCCCCCGTGGACGTGGCCATCTTCGCGGCCTATTTCCCGCTGGCACTGCGCTATTCGCTGGACGTTCCCGTACTCTTTAACCAGTACGGCCTCAACAAGATCTGGGAGGAGGCCTATTCCGAGGTCAAGGGCGTCACCTGGTTGAGTGCCGGCAGCTGGGACCCCTGCAACTTTGCCACCACCAAGCCCATCAAGCATCTCAAGGACCTCAAGGGACTGCGGATGTACATGTTCCCCACGGGGGGTAAGTTCATGCAGCAGTTCGGTGTTATCCCCATGTCCCTGCCGTACGAGGACGTGCAGATGGCCCTGCAGACCAATGAGCTGGACGGCGTGGCCTGGTCCGGTATCACCGAGGACTACACCGTGGGTTGGGCCGACGTCACCAAGTATTACCTGACCAACCCCATCTCCGGCGCCTGGATCGGTTCTTACTTCGTCCACACCGAGTCCTGGGAAGCGCTGCCCGAACACCTCAAGACGCTTTTCAGGCTCTGCATCGACTACTCGCACTATCATCGCCAGTACTGGTACTGGTGGGGCGAGGCCTACTACCGCGTCAAGGGCGGCAAGCTGAAACTGACCTCCATTCCCAAAGAAGAGTGGAAGGAAGTGGAGAAAGCGGCCCTGAAATTCTGGGATGAGACGGCCAAGAAGAGCCCCAGAAACGCAAAGGTGGTCAAGATACTCAAGGAATATGCCCAGATCATGAAGGAAGCCGGACCTCCCTACCGGTACTAGCCCGTCGGACAGGAGGTGTCCCGGGAACCAGAGCAAGAGCCCCTTCCCGGCAAGGCGTCGAGCCGCCGGGAGGGGGAACCCTCCGGGCCGATCCCGATCGATACCGGCCTGCGGGACTGATTCAGCCGATTGTGTAAAAACGATGCCTCTCCCAGCGCAAGGGGCGAGGCGGCGTTTTTTGTTTTTGTGGCCCCGCTGCGGGCAGCGGGGTTGGATTAATCATCGGATACAGGGAGCTGCAGGAGAGAGGATAGCATGCCGAAAGCGATCAAGACCTTTGTCAAATGGGTTGATGCCGTGAATCGGGCGGTCGGAGAGTTCTCGATGTATATCGTGCTGGTGATGACGGCCATCCTAGTATATGAATCCATATCCCGCACCGTTTTTTCCAGGCCGCATATCTGGGTCGTGGAAATGATTGAATTTCTGATGGCGGCTTATTATCTGCTGGGCGGCGGATACTCCATGATTCTCAAGAGCCACGTGCGCATGGACCTGCTCTATGGCCGCTGGTCGCCCAGGGGAAAGGCTATCGCCGACCTGCTGACCGCCCCTTTTCTCATTTTCTATTTGGTGTTTCTTCTCATCGGCGGCCTTTCCGGCCTGCAGTACGCGCTGGAGTACGGGCAGAAAAACTACACCTCTTGGGGGCCGCCGCTGGCGCCCATTAAAGCGATTATGGTTCTGGGAATCGCACTGATGCTGCTGCAGTCGATTGCCACCTTCTTCAAAGACTGGGCGACGGCCAAGGGGGAGGAACTGTAACATGAGCTATCAACTTATCGCCATCCTGATGTTCGTCTCCATGATCCTGATGCTGCTCACCGGGCAGCGGATTTTTGCCGCCCTGGGGGCGGTGGCCACCATTTTTGCGCTGACCCTGTGGGGCAAGGGCGCCTCGGAAATGCCCTTTCACGCCGCTTTCGTCCTGATGAACTGGTACGCGCTGCTGACGCTGCCGATGTTCATCTTCATGGGGTACATGTTTTCCGAGGCGGGCATCGCCGACGACCTGTACCGCATGTTCCACGTCTGGATGGGCCCGCTCCACGGCGGTCTGGCCATCGGGACCATGGGACTGATGATCGCCATCGCCGCCATGAACGGCCTGAGCGTGGCCGGCATGGCCATCGGCGCGAGTATCGCCCTGCCCGAGATGCTCAAGCGCGGCTACGACAAGGTGATGATTACAGGGGTCGTGCAGGGCGGCAGTTCCCTGGGGATCATGGTGCCGCCCAGCGTGGTGCTGGTGCTCTACGGCATGATCGCACGTCAGCCGGTGGGCCGCCTGTGGCTCGCCGGTGTCTTCCCGGGTCTCCTGCTGGGGGGGCTGATGATCGCCTATATCGTCATCCGCTGCGCACTGAATCCCAGCCTGGGGCCGGCCCTGTCCAAGGAGGAGCGGCAGCAGATCGACTGGGGGGAACGGCTGCGGCTGCTCAAAGCCGGCGTCCTGCCCCTGATCATTATCTTCTCCATGACGGGCCTGTTCCTGATGGGCATCACCAGCCTGGTGGAGTGCTCGGCCGTTGGCGCCGCGACCACCCTGGTGGCCGCCTTCATCAAGCGCCGCCTGACCCGTGAAGTGTTCCTCAAGACCCTGCGCGAGACGCTGAGCGTCAGCTGCATGTTCATGTGGGTGATCCTGGCGGCGTTGGCCTTCAGCTCCGTTTTCGACGGCCTCGGCGCCGTGCACGCCATTGAACTGCTCTTCCACGAGAAGTGGGGGCTGAGCCCCTGGCAGATCATCATCCTGATGCAGCTGACCTTCATCGCCATGGGCATGTTCCTCGACGACACGGCCATGCTCATCATCGTGGCCCCGCTTTACGTGCCCCTGGTCAAAAAGCTGGGTTTCGACCCCATCTGGTTCGGCATCCTCTACACCGTGACGTGCCAGATTGCCTACATGACGCCGCCTTTCGGCTACAACCTCTTTCTCATGAAAGCCATGGCGCCCCCGGAGGTGACCCTGGGAGACATCTACCGCTCGATTGTTCCCTTCGTCATGGTAATGGTCGTCGGTCTGGTCATCCTGATGGTGTTTCCCCAGATCGCCCTGTGGCTGCCCAACGTGTATTTCGCCCGGTAGGAACCGGGGGCGGCCCGGTGGTGGTCACCGCGTGCACGGCGCATGGCAGGAACCGGGGTGCGGCGCACCGCAGGCGCACGCCCCGGGCGTGATCGATGAACCGCCGGCCCGCCGGGCCGGCGCCGAGGGGATACAGCGGAGAGACAGATGAGCCCGAAACACAATCTACTGAACGTGGTGTTCGATGAAGCCCTTTTTCACGAGATCTATCCCGCCTGGAAGGGCTTGCCACTGGACATATCGGAACTAAAGGGTGGGATCACCAACAAGCTCTACCGGGTCAAATCCGAGAAGGGGGACCTGGCCGTCCGCATATGGGGCGACAAGACCGAGCTTTTCATCGACCGCGATTTCGAGGCCCATGCCCTGGAAGAGATGGCCCGCATCGGCGTGTCGTCGGAGCTGGTCAGCTACATGCCCGATATCGGGGTGACCATCGTCGGTTTCATCGACGGCGGCATCGTACTGACCAACGACCATTTCCTGGATGAGAGCCTCTACCCGCGGATTCTCGGAGCCATCCGAAAGATCCACGACAGCGGGGTGCGCCTGAAGAAGGTTTTTCATCCCCTGGCGGAGGTGCGCAAGATGGCCGAAATCCTGGCGGGGCTCGACGCCACCTATCCGGAGTTTGACATCGCCGGCACCATCGCCAGCCTGGAGCGCATCGCCGCGGTTATCGACATCCCGGAGGAGGCCTACACCGCCTGCCACAACGACTTGCTGGCGGACAACTTCATCCTGATAAGGGACGAATTCCGGGACCGCTACACGGAGCCGCTGTACATCATCGACTGGGAATACGCCGGCATGGCGCCGCGCTATTATGACATTGCCGACATGTTCCAGGAGATCCTGGTGCCCCGGGAGGCCGAGGAGAAGATCGTGCGCGAGTACTGCCAGGGCCGCGACTACGACCGGAACCTGCGCTATATCGACCTGTTCAAGCCCTTTCCGGACATTTTCTGGTTCCTATGGAGCCTGATTCAGCTCAACATCTCGACCATCGAGTTCGACTTCTACGACTACGGCCGCAAGAAGTACGAAAACGCTCGCGAAAACATCGCCTTCCTGGAGAGGGAATACGGCGTATAAATCTGAGAGCACCCGAACCCCGCGGACCGGCAGCGGGCGTCAAGACAGCTTGAAGCGCTCAAAGCTGTAGGTGGTCAGATCCACAACCAGAAGGTGGTGGCGCAGCGCGCTGTCGCCGGTGAGCAGGATGGCGAGCGCCTCGTTGACCTCCAGGGACGACATCAGCGTCACCGTACTGGGAATGGTGCCCAGCGAGGTTTCCACCCCTTTGGTGGGTTGGTCGGGGTCACGGGGACCGTAGATCACGTCAAAGCCGCCGTCGCCCGGGAAGATGGCCGTCAGCTGCCCGGAAAAAC
>JAMOVG010000392.1 GCA_027061725.1 Desulfobacteraceae bacterium | reverse complement strand
TGGTGCAGGACCACGGCCGCACCCTGGGCGAGGCCCGTGGCACCATTCGGCGCTGTATCGAAAACATCGAATCCGCCTGCTCGGCACTGTTGCTGCTCACCAAGGGGGAATACATTTTCGATCTCGCCAAGGGCCTGGACCAGGCCCTGGTGTGGGAACCGCGCGGCGTCTTTCTGATCATCACGCCCAGCAACATTCCCATGCACGCCTGGTCGTCCTTCGTACCTTACGCCATCGCCAGTGGCTGCCCGGTGGTGGTCAGCCCCAGCAAGTATGACCCCGTGTGCCTGGACGCCGTGTTCCAGGTGACCGCCGAGGTGGAGGGGTTTCCGCCGGGGCTGGTGAACCTGCTCTACGGCGGCAGCGACATCAACGAAAAGATCCTGGACCACCCCCTGGTCAAGGGCGTTGGGTTCATCGGGTCCACGCCCGTGGGCCAGAAGCTTTTCGCCCAGGCCGGCAAACTGGGCAAGGAGGCCTCCATCAACGGCAACGGCAAGAACCATGTCGTCATAATGCCGGACGCCGACGTGGATGCCGTGGTCACCGGCCTGCTCAGCGGATGCTACGGCATGGCCGGCCAGCGCTGTCTGGGCACCGACAACCTGCTCTTCGTGGGAGAGGCCTACGACAAGGTCAAGGACCGCTTCATCGAAGCCTCGGCGGCCCGCAGGCTGGGCTACGGACTGGACGAGGCCACCCAGTTGGGTCCCATGGTGTCCGAAAGGGGCCGACAGAAGGTGCTGGACTTTATCGAAAAGGGCATCGCCGAGGGCGCCAAGATTCTCTTGGACGGCCGCTCGGTGAAGGTCCCGGGTTGTGAAAAGGGGTTTTTCCTGGCGCCCACCATCTTCGACGAAGTACACCCCGACATGACCATCGCCCGGGTGGAAGCCTTCGGGCCGGTGGCCAATCTCATGCGGCCCGCGGATCTGGACGAGGCCCTGGACTGGATCAACAACAAGGACGACTACGGCCACTCGGCCTGCATCTTCACCGGCGACGGCGCCGTGGCCCGGCGCTTCACCAAGGAGGCCGACGTGGGCAACATCGGCATCAACGTGCCCGTGCCCCAGCCCTACGCCTTTTTTCCGCTGGGGTCCAAGAACGCCTCCGCCCTGGGCGTGGCCAAATCCAGGATCGACTCCATGCGCCTGTTCCTGGACCAGAAGACCGTCACCGAGCGGTGGAGCCAATAGAAAAGGAGGTACCCCATGACCGACACAAAACCCCGCATCCGCAAAATCTACACCTTCGTTGACGAAACCCACCGGGAAGGCACGGTGGACCTGGACAACCCCTGCCGCAAGGCGGCCGCTGCCGTGGTTTTCCAGAACCCCTTTGCCGGCACTTTCCAGGAAGACCTCGGCCAGCTGATCGACTGGAGTGTCGGCCTGGGCGAGATGCTTACGCGGCGGGCCGTGGCCGCCCTGGGCATCGCAGCGGACAAGGTCCACAGCTACGGCAAGGCCGCCATCGCCGGCGCGGACGGCGAACTGGAGCACTGCGCCGCCATCATGCACCCGGCCCTGGGAAAACCCATGCGCGACAACGTGGGCGGCGGAAAGGCCATCATCCCCTCGGCCAAAAAAATCGGCCATCCGGGGGTAACCATCGACGTGCCTCTGCACTACAAGGACGCGGCCTTCGTGCGCTCGCATTTCGACGCCATGGAGGTGCGCCTGCCCGACGCGCCGCGGGCCGACGAACTGGTGCTCATCGTGGCCGTCACCGACTCCGGGCGTCCCCTGGCACGCGTGGGCGGTTTGAAGGTCGAAGAGGTCAAGGGCGAAGACGGCCTGCGCTAGGAAAAGTTATGAAAAACCACACGGTCACCATCCGATTTACGCTCAACGGCGAACCCACGACGGTCGAGGCGGCGGCAGACGTTTCGGTGCTGCACCTGCTGCGCGAGCACCTCGGCCTTAAGGGCACCAAGGAGGGCTGCGGTATGGGCGAGTGCGGCGCCTGCACCATCGTGGTGGACGGCCGCGCCGTCAACGCCTGCCTGATGTTCGCCCCCCAGCTGGACGGCCGCGAGGTGCTCACGGTGGAGGGGCTGCGGGCCGAAGACGGCCTGCACCCCCTGCAGCAGGCCTTCGTGGATCACCACGGGGTGCAGTGCGGATTCTGTACACCGGGCGCCCTGATGAGCGCCTACGCCCTGCTGCAGGAGAATCCGCGGGCCGGGCGCGAGGAGATCGTCACGGCCATATCGGGCAACCTGTGTCGCTGCACCGGCTATCGCAACATGGTGGCCGCCATCGAGGCGGCCCGCGACCGCCGTACGGACAAATAACGGGCGCCACAGGAGGATACCTCCGTGGGGGGCAGCGCCCCGGCGCCCGGCAAACCGTTTCAACGCGGGCTTTTCAGGAGCGAAGCATGTCAACCGAATACATCCGGCCGCAAGGCCTCGACGAGGCGCTCGGCCTTCTGCAGGAGCGGCAGGACGTCACTATCCTGGCCGGCGGTACGGACCTCATGGTCGACCGGCGCAGCGAAAAGATCCGCCCCCGCTGTCTGCTGGACGTCAGCCGCCTGCCGGAACTGCGCCGAATCCGAACGCGGGACGGCGTGCTGGAAATCGGCGCCGCCGTCACCATCTCGGAACTCCTGGCCTCCGGGACCATCGCCCGCATGGCCCCTGTGCTGGCCGGGTGCGCCCGGCGTTTCGGCAGCCGCCAGATCCGCAACGTGGCCACCATCGGCGGCAACGTGGCGCACTGCGCCCCGTGCGGCGACACCATCGCCCCGCTGCTGGTCCACGAAGCGCAAGCCGTGGTGGCCGCACCGGGCGGGACCCGCACCGTGGACATCGGAGAGATGGCCGGCGGCCCCTACCAGTGCATCCTGGCGCCCGGCGAACTGATCCGCTGCTTCCGCTTGAAACCCTGCCCCGCCGGTGTGGACCTGGCCGATTTCCAGAAGATCGGGCGTCGCCGGGAACTGGCCATCTCGCGCATCAGCATGGCGGCCATGGTGCGGCTGGACGATGACGGCGGCGTGGACTTCATGCGTTTTGCCGTCGGCGCCTGCACCCCCACACCCCACCGTTTCCGGGAAGTGGAGGACTTCCTGCTGGGCCGGCGCCCCGACGAAGGCCTGCTGTGGCAGGCCGGACGCCTGGCCGCCGACACCATGATCGCCATTACCGGCACCCGGCCCTCGGCGGCCTACAAACAGCCCGCCGTGCAGGGCCTGTTCCTGCGCATGATGTCGCCGCTGCTGCAACCCGGGAGGAAAAGCCATGCCTGACAACTGCCGAACCGTGGGGAAAAATATCGCCAGAATCGGGGCCGTGGAGCGCCTGCAGGGCCGGCCCGTTTTCAGCGCCGATCTCTCCCTGGACGACGCGCTGGTGCTGAAGGTACTGCGCAGCGGCCGGGCCCACGCCGTCGTCAAGGACATCGACGTTGGCCCGGCCCTGGCGGTGGACGGCGTGGTGCGCGTCTTCACCGAAGCCGACATTCCCGGCGAGAATCGCATGGGCATCATCAACCGCGACCAGCCGCTGCTGGCCGACGGGCGCGTTCGCAGTTCGGCCGACCCCGTAGCCCTGGTGGCCGCGCGCAGCGAGGAGGCGGCCGAGCGGGCTGTGGCGGCCATCCAGGTGACCTACGAGGACCTGCCGGCGGTGTTCACCCCCGACGAGGCCCTGGCCCCGGGAGCCCCCGCCATCCACCCCGATGGCAACCTGCTCTTCGCCCGCCGCATACGCCGCGGCGACGTGGAGGCGGCCTTTTCCCGCTGCGCCGTAGTGGTGGAGCGCACCTACCGCACACCCTTCATCGAACACGCCTACCTGGAGCCCGATGCCGGTGCGGGCTTCGTGGACGACGACGGCACCCTGGTGATCTACGCCTCCACCCAGAACCCCCACTATGACCTGACCGAAGTGACGCGGTTGCTGGGGGTTGAAAAATGGCGCGTTCGCATCATCCAGGCCGCCACCGGCGGCGGCTTCGGCTCCAAGCTGGATCTGAACGTACAGGGCTTCATCGGCCTGGCGCTGTATCACCTGCGGCAGCCCGTACGCATGGTCTACAGCCGCGAGGAAGCTTTTCTGGCCACGGCCAAGCGCCACCCGCTGGAGATGCATTTTACCACCGGCGCCGACGAAAAGGGACGGCTGCTCGCCACCCGGGTTTTGATCACCTGCAACACCGGCGCCTACGGCTCTTACGGCATCGCCGTGACCTCGCGCTCGGCAGTGCACGCCACGGGGCCATACAAGATTGAAAACGTGGAGATCGAGAGCCGCTGCGTCTACACCAACCATCCCTTCTGCGGGGCCATGCGCGGCTTCGGCACGCCCCAGGCGGCCATCGCCCACGAGGGGCAGATGGATCTGCTGGCCCAGCGGCTGGGAATCGACCCGCTGGAAATCCGGCGCATCAACGCCTTGCGTACCGGTTCGGTGACCGCCACCGGGCAGAAGCTTTCGGCCAGCGTGGGTATCGGAGAGTGCCTGCAGGCCCTGACGCCGCATTACGACCAGGCGCGCCGTCAGTGGCGGCAGGAGCCTTCCTCACCTTACATTCGCCGGGGGGTGGGCATCGGCTGCATGTGGTACGGCATCGGCAACACGGGCACCAAGAACCCCGCCACGGCACGGGTGGCCATGGACCGCGAGGGCCGCGTGACACTCTTCACGGGGTGTGCCGACATCGGCCAGGGCTCCTCCACCGTGCTCACCCAGATCTGCGCCGAGGTGCTGGGCCTGGCGCCCGGTGACATCCGCCTGGTGGTGGCCGACACCGGCTTGACCCCCAATGCCGGCGCCACCTCGGCCAGCCGACAGACCTACATCTCGGGAAACGCCGTCCAGACGGCCGCCGCAAAACTGGCCGCCGCCCTGCTCGAGGCGGCCGCCGATCAGCTGCAGGTGCCCAGGGCGTCCCTCGCGCTGTCGAACGGGGAAGTGATCACCGGGGCGGAAAAGACCGGCTGCGTCTCTTTCGCCCGACTGGCGCAGATGCTGCACGACCAGGGGGTCTCTCTGGAATTCGAGGGCTTTTTCGATCCGCCCACCACGGCCCTGGACCCGGCGACCGGCCAGGGCGTTCCCTATGCCACTTACGCCTTCGCCGGGCAGCTGGCCCTGGTGGAAGTCGACACGCTCACCGGAGAGGTGCGCGTGGCGCGCATCGTGGCGGCCCATGACGTGGGCCGTGCCATCCACCCGGAAAACGTGCGTGGTCAGATCTGCGGCGGCGTGGCCATGGGCCTGGGGTTCGCCCTGATGGAGCAGTTCGTGCCCGGCAGCACCCTGTCGCTCAAGGACTACCACATTCCCACCTGCGCCGACATGCCGGAAATCGTGCCCATCATCGTGGAATCCGAAGAGCCCAGCGGCCCCTTCGGCGCCAAGGGCGTGGGCGAACCGGCCCTGATCCCCACGGCGCCCGCCATTTTAAACGCCCTGGCCGACGCCCTGGGCAAACGCATCGACACGCTGCCGGCCAGCCTGGAAAGCGTTCTCGAAACCAGTATCGCAACGGGCCATTTCGGGCCCAGGGAGGTGTAACATGTCCACTGTCCTTTTGAAAAATATCGGAACCCTCGTCAGCGGCGACATCCATGAACCGGTCCTGGCGGCCGACGCCGTGCGCATCGAAGACGGCCGCATTGCCCAGGTGGGCCGCGAAGGCGACATGCAGGACGCCGATACGATTATCGACTGCGCCGGCACCACGGTGACGCCGGGACTGTTTGATTCCCACTGCCACAACGTTCTGGGCGACTACACGCCGCGCCAGAAACAGAGCGGTTTCATGGAAAGCGAGGTTCACGGCGGGGTGACCACCTTCATCTCGGCCGGCGAGGTGCACCTGCCGGGGCGCCCCAAGGACCCCGCCGGCACCAAGGCCCTGGCCATCCTGGCGGCCAAGTCTTTCGCCGCTTTCCGGCCCGGCGGGGCCAAGGTGGTGGGCGGGGCCGTGATCCTGGAAAAGGGACTCACCCGCGAAGACTTTCAGGAGATGGCGGCCCAGGGCGTGCGCACCGTGGGGGAAATCGGCCTGGGTTCGGTCAAGGACCCGGCCGACGCGGCGCCCATGGTCAAGTGGGCCCGGGAGGCCGGCATGACCGTCATGATGCACACCGGCGGCACCTCCATTCCGGGCAGCAGCACGGTCACGGCCGAGATGGTCATCCGGACCGACCCGGACATCGTCTCGCACATCAACGGCGGCCCCACGGCGGTGGCCCCCGCGGAGGTACAGCGCCTGATCGCTGAGACCGGCTACGCCATCGAAATCGTGCACTGCGGCAACCCCAAGATGACCGTCGAGGCCGCCCGCCTGTGCGCCGAGCACGGAGCCCTGGACCGCGTCATCATCGGCAACGACGCCCCCTCGGGCACCGGGGTGGTGCCCCTGGGCGTGCTGCGCGTGGTGTGCCACATCGCCAGCCTGGCGCCGGTCAAACCCGAGCAGGCCCTGTGCATGGCCACCGGCAACACGGCGCGCGTTCACAAACTCAACAGAGGCGTCATCGCGCCGGGCCGCGAAGCCGACCTGGTGATCATGGACGCCCCCATGGGGTCGGTGGGCGGCGACGCCCTCTCGGCCATCGCCGCCGGCGACGTGCCGGGTGTAGCCATGGTGCTGGTGGACGGCGAGGTGGTGGTCGCCAAGAGCCGCAACACGCCGCCGCCGGTCCGGAAACCGAAGGTGCTGTAGCCGTAAATCTCGAATAACCGACTTGGCGGGTTCTCGGAAAAGCGCTTGGCGCGGGACTGCCGAAGCTTTCTGAAAAAGGGCACCGCCTGCGTAAGGTACGGACACCATGAGCGTGAACATCTCTGTAGACGACTGTGTAGGCTGCGGTTTCTGCGTGCGGGACTGCCCGCTGGAGGCGGTGCGCCTGGTGAAGAAAAAGGCCGTCGTCGACGCGGGCCGCTGCACGGATTGCGGGGTCTGCCTGCGGGTGTGCGAACACGGGGCCGTCACACCTCCCGAAGCGCCGGCCCCGGACGCCGTGGTATGCGACGCCTGTCCCATCCGCTGCCGCATCCGCCCCGGCTACGAGGGGGCCTGCCGACGCTACGCCAACACCTCTGGACAGCTGGTGCGCACCACGCCGCTGCAGACCTACGCCGACGTCTCCGACACGGTGGGTCCCGACCCGGCCGAGCCCATCCGGCGCCCGCTGGTGACGGCCATCGGCGCCGGCACCACCTACCCGGACTGCAAGCCGGCGCCGCGCATCGTCAGCGGCCGGCAGGGAGGCGTGGACGTGGTCACGGTGGTCACCGAAGTGCCGCTGAGCTATAGCTCGGTGGTCGTCAAGGTGGACACCGACATCGACATGGGCCGGGAGGGAGACCGCATTTTCGCCGGCGGGCGCGAGATCGGTATGGTCGAAACCGAGCAGTATGGCTCCAAGATGCTGCACGTCGGCGGTGTCAACCGGCTGACGGGGCGGAACGGCTTCGCGGCCGCCCGCGCCGTCACGGACATCGCCAACCGCCGGCGCGTGCGCCTCCGGATCGAGAAACACACGCGGCTGGAGATCCAGGTGGGTTGCCCGCCGGTGATCAACGGCCGCGAGGCTGCCCGTATGCGTGTGGGCTGCGGCAGCGCCACCATGGGGCTGTTCGCTCCGCTGCTGGTGCAGGCCGCCGACGAGGTGATCATCATCGACTCGCACATCACGGGGCAGATGAGCCGTCACGTGGCGGGACAATACGCCGGCGCCCGGCCCTCGGGGGTGCGCCTGGTGTTTCCCGAGAGCACGCCCGGCCGCTGCTTCGGAGACCACGGCGACGGATGGGGCGGCACCTCCATCACCGACCCGGCGGACATCATCGCCGACATCGACATGACGGTGGCCCGGCCGGGCATGACCATCCTGGTCACCGAGACCACCGGCCAGCAGGGTCGCCTGTTCCGCGTGGCCGGCGGTGGCGAACTGGAGCCGATGCCGCTGACGCCGGCGGCACGCCGGGCACTGACCGCCATCTCGGAGGCCTGCGAACCCTCGCTGGTGTCGGCCGTATACACCGGCGGCGCCGGCGGCAGCGCCCGGGCCGGGGTCACGCGCCAGCCGGTGAAGCTCACGCGGGCCGTGCACGCCGGAAAGGCTCACCTGACGGTGGGCGGCGCACCGGGATTCATATGGCCCGGGGGCGGCATCACCTTCATGGTGGACGTCCAGCGGGTCGCGGCGGGCGCTTTCTACTGGACGCCCACGCCGGCCACCATCTGTCCGCTGGAGTATACCATGACGCGGGAGGACTACGAGGCCATGGGCGGCCACGTGGAGGCCATGAGGCCCTTCCACGCACGCGAACCCCGAAAATAGGACAAAGGCGAACGATATAGACTGTGCAGGACCGCCAGATTATGACAGATCCGTCCGGCGAGACGGTCACGGCCGCCTGGGGCCCCATGCACCTGGTGATAAAGGCCGAAAAAAACGGACGGCCGCAGATCGACGCCGCCCGGGAGGCAGCGCAAACGGCCTTCGACTGCCTGGCGCGCGTGGCCGCCTGGCGGGGGGCCTTTCGCCGACCGGCGCTGGCGTTCACCCCACCGCCGGACGACCCGCTGGCCGCGACCATGGTGGCGGCGGTCGCGGCCGTGGGGGCGGCGGACCTGACCCCCATGGCCGCCGTGGCCGGCACCATCGCCGACGCCGTGGCCGACCGCCTGGCCGCCATGGGCATGCACAGGGCGGTGGTGAACAACGGCGGTGACATCGCCGTGCGACTGGCAGACGGCCAATCGGTGCGCGTGGGTCTGCGCTCCGCCATCGACGACCCCTGCATCGCCGGGGTACTGACGCTGGACGATCGGGCGTCCGACTGGGGGGTGGCCACCAGCGGGCTTGGCGGCCGCAGCTTCACCCGCGGTATCGCCTCGGCCGTCACGGTGGTGGCCGAACGCACGGCGGTGGCCGACGCCGCCGCCACGGCCGTCGCCAACGCCTGTAACGTCGAGGACGAAAACATCATGCGCCGGCCGGCTGAAGCGCTCGACCCCGACACCGACATCGCCGGACTGACCGTCACCGTGCGGGTGGGCCCGATTCATCCCGCCCGGCAGCGGCGGGCCCTGGCACGGGCCGCGGAAAACGCCGAGGCCCTGTGCGAAGCCGGCCTCATCCGGGGGGCTGTCATCTCCCTGGGTGGGCTGAGCGCCACGGCCGGCGGAATCGAAGCGTTACTAACAAAACCGTGAGGATTTCGTGCCGGCAAGCAGCCGGCACCGGACCTCGGACCGAAAACCCCCTAACAACCAAGGAGGAAACCCATGCGTAGAAGTCAACCATTGACCCTGTTGCTGCTGTTTGCCGCCCTGATGATGCTGGTGCCCGCCGTGACCGCCACGGCCGGCGACACCATCAAGATCGGCGAGATCAACACCTACAGTAAACTGACCAACTTCACCTTTCCCTACCGCAACGGATGGAAGCTGGCCCTTGCCGAAATCAACGCCGCCGGCGGTGTGATGGGAAAAAAGATCGAGGTCATCTCCCGCGACGACGCCGGCAAACCGGGCGAGGCCGTCAAGATCGCCGAGGAACTGGTGCGCAAGGACAAAGTGGCCCTGATAATGGGTTCCTTCTTTTCCCACGTGGGACTGGCACTGACGGATTTTTCCAAGCGCAACAAGGTGCTCTACGTGGCAGCCGAACCCCTCTCGGACGCCCTGGTGTGGGCCAAGGGCAACCGCTACACTTTCCGGCTGCGCCCCTCCACCTACATGCAGGCCGCCATGCTGGCCGTGGAGGCCGCCAAAAAACCGGCCAAGCGCTGGGCCACCATCGCCCCCAACTATGCCTACGGCAAAGACGCCGTCAAATCGTTTAAAAAAGTCCTTTTGGCCAAGAATCCCGACGCCAAGTTCGTGGCCGAGCAGTGGCCGGCGCTTTTCAAGATCAACGCCGGCTCCGAGATCCAGGCGCTCACCGAAGCCAACCCTGAGGCCGTCTACAACGTCACCTTCGGCGGTGACCTGGCCAAGTTCGTGCGCGAAGGCAAACTGCGCGGCTTTTTCAAGGACCGTTTCGTGGTCAGCCTGCTGACCGGCGAGCCCGAATACCTCGATCCGCTCAAAGCCGAGGCGCCCGTGGGATGGCTGGTCACCGGTTATCCCTGGTACGCCATCAAGACCCCGGCGCACACCAAGTTTCTGGACGCATACCGCAAGAAGTACAACGACTACCCGCGCACCGGGTCGCTGGTGGGCTACTGCACCATGATGTCCGTCTACCACATGCTCAAGAAGGCCAACAGCACCGACACCGAGAAGATGGTAGACGCCATGGAAGGACTGACCTTCGCATCGCCGGTGGGCCCCATTACCTACCGCAAGATCGACCACCAGTCCACCATGGGCGCCTACGTGGGCTACACGGCCCTCAAGGACGGCAAGGGCATCATGGTCGACTGGAAGTACATGGACGGCAAGGACTTCCTGCCATCTGACGCCGAGGTCCGGAAACTGCGCCCGGCAAAGTAAGGGGAAAAGAGCCTTGGGATTCTATCTCGTCCAATTCCTGACCGGCTGGGCCGACGCCTCGGGACTGTTCATGGTGGCCTGCGGGCTGACCTTGATCTTCGGGGTGTCGCGCATCGTCAACTTCGCGCACGGCTCCTTCTACATGGTGGGCGCCTACGTGGCCTACACGCTCATCACGCACCTGCCCGCCACCGGCATGTCCTTCTGGGGCAGCATCCTGGTGGCGGCGCTGGTGGTGGGCGCCATCGGCATCGTTGTAGAAGTACTGCTGCTGCGAAGGCTCTACCACGCGCCGGAGCTGTTCCTGCTCATGGGCACCTTCGGCATCATCCTGATCATCCAGGATCTCTCACGCTGGCTGTTCGGCGCCGAGGACCTGCTGGGGCCGCAGTGCCCGGGGCTGAGCGGCAGCATCAGCATCCTGGGCTCCCTGATGCCCCAGTACGACCTGGTGCTGATCGCGGTGGCCCTGCTGATCCTGGGCCTCATCTGGCTGCTGCTCAACCGCACCCGCTGGGGCATTCTGGTGCGCGCGGCCACCGAGGACCGCGAGATGCTGGCGGCCCTGGGGGTCAACCAGAGCCGGCTGTTCACCGGCGTCTTCTTCCTAGGCTCGTTTCTCACCGGCCTGGGCGGGGCGCTGCAGCTGCCCAAAGGCGGTGCCGACCTGCTCATGGACCTGAACGTCATCGCGGCAGCTTTCGTGGTGGTCGTGGTGGGCGGCATGGGCAGCATCCAGGGCGCTTACCTGGCGGCCCTGATCATTGCCGAACTCAGCTCCTTCGGCATCCTGGTGCTGCCCCAGAGCACCCTGGTGATGATGTTCCTGGTGATGGCCGTGGTGCTGGTCATCCGGCCCTACGGCCTGTTCGGCAAGCCCGAATCCATGGTGCACGAGGCCGCCGGGGAACCCTCGGCCACACTGCGGCCGGCTCCGGCGCGCCTGAAGATGCTGGGCCTGGCCCTGCTGGCCGTCATCGCCCTGCTGCCGCTGGTGGCCGGCGAATTCCAGCTGGTGCTGCTCACCGAGATCGCCATTCTGTCGCTGGCCAGCATGAGTCTCTACTTCATGATGGGGCCCGGCGGCATGGTGTCCTTCGGTCACGCCGCCTTCTTCGGAGGCGGCGCCTACGCCGCGGCCCTGCTGGTGCACTACCTGCAGACCCCTATGGAGCTGGCCCTGGGGCTGGCCCCACTGGCCACCGGGCTGCTGGCCCTGATCATCGGGTGGTTCTGCGTGCGTCTGACCGGCGTTTACCTGGCCATGCTGACGCTCGCCTTCGCCCAGATCTGCTGGTCCATTGTTTTTCAGTGGGGAAGCTTCACGGGCGGCGACGACGGCATCCTGAGCATTTGGCCCTCGGCCTGGGCCGACGACAAGATCGTTTTCTACTACCTGACCATGGTCATCTGTATCGGCGGGGTGCTCGCCCTTCGGGCCATGGTGTTCACGCCCTTCGGATACACCATGCGAGCCTGCCGGGACTCGCCCCTGCGGGTGGACGCCATCGGCATCGATCTGCGCCGCCACCAGTGGCTGACCTTCGTGCTGGCCGGTGCCTTTGCAGGTCTGGCCGGGGGACTGTACGTCTTCTCCAAGGGAAGTGTCTTTCCGGATGAAATGGCTATTTCGCGATCATTTGACTTCCTGCTCATGGTGCTGCTGGGCGGCGTGGAGACACTGTTCGGGCCGGTGGCGGGTTCGGCGGCTTTTACCTGGCTGCATGACCAGATCTCGCGCCTGGCTTTCTGGCAGTTGATCCTGGGATCGATCTTCATCGTCCTGGTGGTCGCCTTTCCCCAGGGGATCGCCGGTTTTTTCAACAACCGTTTCGGCCGCTACTTCGGCGCCGAACCGCAAGGATGAGGACACTACCGAATCATGCCCAAAATCCTTGAAGTACAGCATCTGCGAAAGTCCTTCGGCGGTGTACGGGCCGTGGACGACGTCAGTTTTGACCTGTCCGCCGGACGCCTGCTGGCCATGATCGGCCCCAATGGCGCCGGCAAGTCCACCTGCTTCAACCTGATCAACGGCCAATTGAAGCCGGACAGCGGCCGCGTGCGGATCCTGGGCCGTACGAGCAACGGGTGCAAACCCCGCGAGGTGTGGAAGATGGGGGTCGGCCGGACCTTTCAGATCACCGCCACCTTCGCCTCCATGACCGTGCTGGAAAACGTCCAGATGGTCAAGCTCTCGCATCACGGGCGCACCCGTTCACTGACCCGCAGAATGCAACGCATGTATGTAGAAGAATCCATGGAACTGTTGGAACTGGTGGGTATTAAAGCGCAGTGGAACCGGCCGGCCGGCGTGCTGGCCTACGGCGACCTCAAGCGCGTGGAACTGGCCATGGCCCTGGCCAACAACCCGCGGCTGCTGCTCATGGATGAGCCCACGGCCGGCATGGGCGCCATGGAGCGCACACACCTGATGCAGCTGACGGCCGACATTGTGCGCTCGCGCGATATCGCGGTGCTGTTCACCGAGCACGACATGGACGTGGTGTTCACCCATGCCGACGAGATCATCGTCCTCAACCGCGGCAGCCTGGTGGCCCGCGGAGCGCCCGACCAGGTGCGGGCCAACCGGCAGGTGCAGGAAATCTACCTGGGAACCGAGGAGGCCGCCAGGCTTCAGAAAAACGGGAGCGAGGCCCATGACTGAACCCAACCACGAGACCATGCTGGAAGTGTCGGGGCTGACGGCTTTTTACGGCAAGGCGCAGATCCTCTTCGACCTGAGCCTGACGATCCGGCGCGGGGAAATCGTGGTACTGCTGGGGCGCAACGGCGCCGGCAAGACCACCACCTTTAAAAGCATCATCGGCCTTCTGCCGCCCGCCGACGGCGAAATCCGGTTCAAAGGGCGGGACATCACCCACCTGCCACCCCACAAGACATGCAACCTGGGGCTGGGATACGTTCCCGAGGACCGCCGCATTTTCACCCAGCTGACCATCCTGGAGAACCTGGAGGTGGGCCGCCAGCCGCCCCGCGAAGGATTCGTACCCTGGACATTCGAACGGCTCTTCGATCTGTTTCCCAATCTCGCCGAACGGCGCAACCAGGATGCCGGCACCCTGAGCGGCGGTGAACAGCAGATGCTGACCATCGCGCGTACCCTGATGGGCAACCCGGAGATGATCATCCTGGACGAACCCTCCGAGGGGCTGGCCCCGGTGATCGTGCAGCAGCTGGCCGACACCATCCGTCGGCTGAAGCAGGAGGGCGTGTCAATCTTCCTGGCCGAACAGAATCTGAACTTTTCGCGCTTTATATGCGACCGGGCCTACATCATCCACCAGGGCAGCGTCTGCCACGAGAGCGCCATCGAGGAGCTGTCAGACAAGGAATATGAACGTTACTGTTCCATCTGACCACGGGGAGCCGCCCGGCATCGACACATAGGATACTTTTTCCCTAGTCCAGTGAAAAAATCAATCTGTATTGAGTAAAAAATTACCTATTTCCCAGGGTGCAAGACCTTCTCTTCCATTATTATACATATTGATTTCAATACGATAAGCCACAACAGCCCAGCGGCATGCTTCTTGCTTAGCACCGAGGATGATGGATACCGATGCTACGGGAGAAGACATGCAAACATCCTCACCGGGAAAACGCAGAACGGACCGGCTGCCGCTGGACGACAAACTGCGGCTGGTGCGCGGCATGATCATGGGTTTCGAGGGGCAAATCAGTTTCGACAGCGGCGATGGGTTGATCGACGGGCGTTTCGAAAGCACCGAGCGCGCCCGCAAGGTCTTCGAACTGCTGCGCGGCCTGATCTTCAACCTGGCCATCGACCTGATCGACGAAAGGGTCGTGTCGGTGCGCCTGGCCCCATCGGCCAACCACCGCGAAACCGGCTGAAAAGGAGGCGGGTATGCCGATGCTGAACAAAAGACTGAAGGACGGTGAGGTGCTGGTGGGCACCCTGGTGGGAATGGGGTCGCCCGAGGCGGCCGAAGCGCTATGTCTGAGCGGTATGCAGTGGCTCTTCGTGGACATGGAGCACAGCGCCATGGGAATCGGTGCGGTGCAGTCCATTCTGCAGGCGGCCGCTCCCGCCACCCCCTGCCTGGTGCGCCCGCCGGCTGCCGACGAGGGCTGGCTGAAAAAAAGCCTGGACATCGGCCCGGCAGGGCTCATCGTGCCCCACGTCAACACTGCCGACGAGGCCCGGCGCGTCATACACCTGACCAGGTACCCCCCGCTGGGCGGTCGCAGCATCGGCATCGCCAGGGCCCAGGGCTACGGTCTGCACTTCGAACAGTACCTGCAGCGGGCCAACGACGAGGTGGCCATCGTGCTGCAAATCGAACACTGCGACGCCGTGGACAACATCGAATCCATCGCGGCGGTGGAGGGTATCGACGGGCTCTACATCGGGCCCTACGACCTGTCGGCCAGCATGGGAAAACCCGGCGCCGTGAACGATCCGGACGTCCAGGCGGCCATCGGGCGCGTGGAGACCTGCGCCCGCGAGGCAGGCATCCCCCTGGGGATCTTTGTGGCGGCCCCCGAGGCCGCCGGTGCGTACATCCGTCGGGGTTACCAACTGATCACAGTGGGCGTGGACGCCCTGATGCTGGCCCAGGCCGCGAAACGCATCCTGTCGGACGTGAAGAGATGACGGCCGACCACCGCCGGCGTCCGGCACCCCCCAACCCTACTGAAGCGGTCCCACCTGGTTCTCCACGGCCCGGATGATGCCGCCGTCGGCCATGAGCCCTTCGAGGATGTCGATATCCGGGGACAGGCGGCGGTCCTTTTCCAGCGAGGGCACGACCTCGCGGATGACCGCGTAGGCCGCCCGCGTTCCCACGCCGGCCTTTAAATTGGTAAAAAGATCCATGGCCTGGGCGCCGCAAAGCAGTTCAATGGCGATAACGTGGCGCACGTTTTCGGCCACGTCGCGGCACTTGCGCGCGGCGATGGTGCCCATGGAAACGTGGTCCTCCTTGTTGGCCGAGGTGGGAATGGAGTCCACCGACGCGGGGTGGGCCAGGACCTTGTTTTCGGAGACCAGGGCGGCGGCGGTGTACTGGGCGATCATGAAGCCGGAGTTGAGGCCGCCGTCGCTGACCAGGAAAGCCGGCAGGCCGCTGAGCTTGGGGTTGACCAGGCGCTCGATACGGCGCTCCGAGATGTTGGCCAGCTCCGACAGCCCCATGGCCAGGAAATCCATGGCCAGGGCCACGGGCTGCCCGTGAAAATTGCCGCCCAGCAGGAACGTGTCGGAATCGGAAAAAATCAGCGGATTGCCGGTCGAGGCGTTCATCTCGGTCTCCAGCACCCGGCGGGCGTGGGCGATCACATCCCGGCTGGCGCCGTGGACCTGGGGGGAACACCGCAGCGTGTAGGCGTCCTGCACCCGCGAACAGTCCTTGTGGGAGGAGATAATCTCGCTGTTGCGGGTAATGCGGTCCATGTTGTCGGCGGTGGCGATCTGCCCGGGGTGGGGCCGTACCTGGTGAATGCGGGCGTCGAACTCGGTGCGACTGCCCAGCAGCACCTCCAGGCTCATGGTGGCGGCGATGTCGGCGTGTTTGGCCAGTTGGATGGCGTCGTATACGCACAGCCCGCCCACGGCGGTCATCACCTGGGTGCCGTTCACCAGCGCCAGGCCCTCGGCGGCTTCCAGGCGTACGGGCTTCAGGCCGCAAGCCTCCAGAGCAGCGGCAGCCGGAACGCGCCGGTCACGGTAAAACACTTCCCCCTCGCCTATGAGCGCCAAAGCCAGGTGCGCCAGGGGCGCCAGGTCACCGCTGGCGCCCACCGATCCCTGGCTGGGCACCAGCGGACAGATGTCGGCGTTGAGCATGTCCGCCAGCAACTGAACGGTCTGCGCCCGGATGCCCGAATGGCCGCGGCAGAGGTCCTTGATGCGCAGCGCCATGATGGCCCGCACGGTCTCCCGGTCGAAGGGCTCCCCAACTCCCGCGGCGTGACTGCGCAGGATGTTCTCCTGCAGCCGGCGGGCGTCTCGGCGGGAGATATTAACGCTGCTCAGCGCCCCGAAACCGGTGGTGATGCCGTACACGGTGCGCTCCTGCCGCACCCACTCTTCGATCAGCCCCCGGCTCTTGTGCAGGCGCTCCAGGGAACCGGCACTCAGGCGCACCCGGCTCCCCTGCCTGGCGATGGCCACCAGTTCCCGAAGACCGAAACCGTCCCACCCGATGGTCACAACATCCATATTCACGGGCCCCTTCCGCTATCTGATGGTTGTGGCAAAAAATGCGGCTATTTTCCCGAGCCATACCGCCCGGTCCTGCCGCCCTCTCCGTTCATACGCCAAACCGAGCGGGGATTCAAGCCGATAGGAACAGGCCAGGGCCCTTGGCGGCGTACCGCCGCACCCCTCCCGCCCCTCACGCACGAACGGACTTGGATCACCAGGGGAATCCGAAACACGCACACCAGCGGGTCCCCTACGATGGCAGCGGCCTGAGGCGCTCCGCCTTGACAATTGCCGTGGATTGTCCGAGTCTGCGGACATACGTTGTCAGCGGCCGCAAAGCACGCCGGCGGCCATAGACCGCTGCAGACAAGCAAGGGAGGGAAAACATGGGAAACCGGAAATGGAAAGATCGACTGATCGGTTTCGTGTGCGGCGCACTGGCCGTACTGGGGGCCCTGACGCTCACCGGTATGACAAGTGCCCCCCAGGTGGGCCGCTACCAGATATCCGCCTAGACGCGCGGCCAGTTCGTGGGTGCCATGATCGTGGACACGGTCACGGGGGTGGTAAAATACGTGGACAGCACCACCGAAAACGTGCCTTTTGACAAACTGAAATGAATGGTTCCGGCATCCCGGGGCATAAAAGGAGCACGGGATTTTGGAATATTTTGCTTGACAGCGACCCGGCAAAAAGATAGATGATTTCATTTTTCGAGTTGGCCGTCTGCGGTCCAAACGCGCGGCCCGATCCTTGCTCTGGTCGCACCAGGGCTTTTAGACCCACAAGGAGGTTCGATGCGAAGGTACGAAACCATTTTCATTCTAGAGCCCGACGTCTCGGAGGAGCAGCGCAAACCGCTCTACGACAAGCTTGACGAGCTCTTCGAGAAGTACAAGGGGCTTCTGATCAAACGCGACGAGTGGGGAGTCAAGCACTTGGCCTACAGTATCCGCAAGCTCAACCGCGGTTTTTACACCCGCATGGAATACTGCGGCGACGGCGACCTCGTCGATGAGATGGAGCGATTTTTCAGGATAAACGACCGGTTCATGCGGTACCTGACGGTACTGCTGGACGGGGACGTGGACATCGAGCAGGTGAAAGCCGAGATCGCCCAGGCCGAGGCCGAGGCCGCCGCCAGGAAGAAGTCGGCCGAGGAAGCGGCTGCCAAAGCGGCCGCGGCTGCGGCTGAAAAGGCGGCTGAAAAAGCCGAAGCGGCTCCTGCCGAGGCGCCTGCGCCTCCGGCCGAAAAGGCCCCGGAAGCCGCCGAGAGCCCGAGTGCTCCGAAAACCGAAGCTTCCACCGGCGAGAATCCTGAAAAAAACGAAACCGGATCATCTGAATAAGGAGCTGACATCATGGCCCCAGCGCCTCGTCATACCAAACGCCGCCCCGGCTACAAGAGAAGAAGAGTCTACCACCGTCGCAAGGTCTGCCGCTTCTGCGCCGACACCAGCCTGAAGATCGACTACAAAGACCCCAAAGCGCTGAAATACTACATCACCGAACGCGGTAAAATCATTCCACGGCGCATTTCGGGGACCTGTGCCAAGCACCAGCGCGAACTGACCCTGGCCATCAAGCGCGCCCGCATCCTCGCGTTGCTGCCTTTCGTGGGGTCGCTGGATTACCGTTAGCCCGGTCGAGGGGTTCCCGCCTGGGGCCCGGTACAGGGAGAGCCGCCCGTGCCACCGGTAGCCACCGCAAATGCCGTCAGAGACATCGTCAGGGGCGTCGCCATCACCGGCGGTGTGTTCGCGCTGGCGGCGTTCATCCCCATCGTTGGGTTCATGAGTGCGGTGTTCATCCCGTTGCCGGTGCTGTTCTACCGCCTGAAACTGGGGCGCCACGGCGGACTAACGGTGGCACTGCTGTCGGCCCTGCTGATGCTGCTGGTGATCGGCGGCGTGTCCATCGACCTGTGGTTCTTTTTTGAACTGCTGGTGATCGGCCTCGTCCTGGGTGAGATGTTCGAGCTCAACATGCCGCTGGAGCCCACCGTGCTCTTCACGGCCGGCACGGCTTTTCTCTGCGGCTTGGCCGTTCTGATGGTCAGCAGCCTGGCTTCCGGCACCGGCGTGATCGACCTGGTGACGGGGTACGTGGGACGCAACCTGGAGCTGACCCTAGCGCTTTACAAGCGCATGGGTGTGTCCCCGGAAAACGTGGACCTGCTGGCCCGTTCGCTGGACCGCATCCGATATGTATTGGTGCGCCTGCTCCCGTCGCTGGCCATCATGTCGACCCTGCTGGTGGTGTGGGCCAACCTGCTGCTGGCGCGCCCCCTGCTGGCGGCCCGCCGGCTGCCCTTCCCGGCCTACGGCCCCCTGAACCGCTGGCGGTCCCCGGAGCACCTGGTGTGGGGCATTATCGCCTGCGGGGTGATGGTGGCCTTTGCAGGCGGAGCGCTGAAGCTCCTGGGGCTTAACGGTCTACTCGTCCTGCTGGTGGTCTACTTCTTCCAGGGAATCGCCATCGTGGCCTTTTTCTTTGAGAAGAAGGGTTTTCCGCGGCTGCTGCGGGTATTTATTTACAGCCTGGTGGCGGTGCAGCAGATGCTGGTATTGCTGGTCATCGCCCTGGGGCTTTTCGACACCTGGTTCAACTTCCGAAAACTCGGATCGCAGGACCCCGGCACCGCGTGAGGTTCGGACACCGGCCGGGATGGTTTTGATTCTAACAAACGGCTATTGACGAAGTGACCCACCGGTCACAACCGCTATATCGATAAACATGGAGGCCAGTATGAAAGTCATTCTCAAGGAAACCATCCAGTCCCTGGGCATCATCGGCAGCGAGGTGAGCGTAGCCGACGGCTACGCCCGAAACTACCTTCTGCCTCAGGGCAAGGCGGTGGAAGCTACCGAGCAGAACCGCAAGATCATTGAGCAGCAGCGTGCCAAGTTCGAGTTGCAGATTGCCAAGGAAAAGAGCCTGGCCCAGGAGATGGCGTCCAAACTAGAGGGCGTATCCTGCCAGATCCCCGCCAAGGTGCACGAAGGCGAACGCCTGTATGGTTCGGTCACGGTGCGCGACATCGTCACGGCCCTCAAGAAGCAGGGCATTGAGGTGGAAAAGCGCCAGGTGCTGCTGAGCGCCCCCATTAAGACCGTCGGCACCCACAAGGTGCCCATCCGCGTCTACAAGGACGTCGAACCCGAGATCACCGTGGAAATCGTACCGGAATGACCGCCGTCGTCAGCAGCACCAGGAATCCCCGCGGCGACGGTCGGCGTTTCGCCAGCCGGGGCCGGGTGGGGTCGGCATGAACCGCCCCGAGGAATCCGCCGCACCCGGCCGGGATCCCTCCCTGGCCCACGTGCTGCCCCAGGCCGTGGAGGCGGAGGAGCGCCTGCTGAGCGCCCTGATGCTCGACAACGGCCTGCTGTTCGACGTGCTGGAGGTTCTGCAGCCCGAGGATTTCTACCGGCCGGGACACCAGATGATCTTCGATGCGGTCGTGGACCTCTTTGAGAAGAGCGAGCCCGTCGACCTGATCACCCTGACCCAAGCGCTAAAGGAGAAGGGAAACCTGGAAAAGGCCGGCGGCGCCAGCTACCTCTCTAAGCTGATCGAAACCGTCCCGGCGGCGGCCAATGCCCGGCAATATGCCAAGATCATCCACGACAAGGCCGCCCTGCGGCGCCTCATCCAGAAAGCCGGCGCTATCACCCAGCGATGCTACGAGGATATGGGCAGCGTCGATGAAATCATCGATTTCGCGGAAAGCGCCATCTTCGAGATCTCCGAGAACAAGTCGCGGCAGGACTTCTCCCCCATCAGCAAGATCATCCTGCGCAACATCGACACCCTGGAGGAACGCCAGAAACAGCGGGCCCTGATCACGGGCGTGGCCTCGGGCTTCACCCGGCTCGACGCCCTGACGGCCGGTTTCCAGAAAAGCGACCTGATCATCCTGGCAGCGCGGCCCAGCATGGGTAAGACGGCCCTGGCACTGAACATCGCCCGGCACGCGGCTGTGGAGGAAGGCGTTCCGGTGGCCATCTTCTCGCTGGAGATGTCCAAGGAGCAGCTGTCCCTGCGCATGCTGTGTGCCGAAGCCAGCGTAGACTCCATGCAGCTGCGCGGCGGCCTTTTCAGCGACGAGGAGTGGAACCTGATCACCGACGCTGCCAGCACCTTGTCCGAGGCCCCCATCTTCATCGACGACACGCCCAACATATCGGTGCTGGAGATCCGCACCAAGGCCCGGCGGCTCAAGATGGACAAGGGCCTGGGACTGATCATCATCGACTACCTGCAGCTCATGCAGTCCCGGCGCACATCGGAGCGCCGCGAGTTGGAAGTCTCCGAGATCTCACGTGCCCTGAAGGCCCTGGCCAAGGAACTGGACGTGCCCGTGATCGCCCTGTCGCAGCTCAACCGCATGCTTGAGCAGCGCAGTGACAAGCGCCCACAGCTGTCGGACCTGCGGGAGTCCGGGGCTCTGGAGCAGGACGCCGATGTGGTGGCTTTCATCTACCGCGACGAGGTCTATAACAAGGAAGAGAACAACCCCAAGCGGGGAACTGCCGAAATCCTGCTCAAGAAGCAGCGCAACGGCCCCACCGGGGAGGTGACCCTGGCCTTTCTGGGGGCCTACACCCGCTTCGAGAACCTGGAGGAGTTCCATCAGCCCTGACCGTCGTGCCAGGAAAGGGGTGGCCGCTGCGGCCGTCTTATGCCGCCCCGGTGATCCCGCCACAGCTCCGTCCGCCATCGTGAGCGCACCCGACAGCGGCGCAGAAGTGCGCTGCGGAGCGGACGCACGGTGAAGAAAATCTTCGGCCACACGGCGGGCCTCAAGCCCAGCCAGCTGCGCCGCCTGGAGCGGCTCTACCGCCGGCGCACACCGCCCGAGTATCTGGCCACCACCGAGCAGGTGCGCGAACTGGCGGCGCTGTCCCACAGCATCCGGCGCCAGGTGGCCGTCCTGATCAACCGCCAGGGACGCGTCACCCACGTCATCGCCGGCGACCAGCACAAGGTAGTCATCCCGGACACCCGCGAATACCGTGCCGCGCCCGGAAGGCTGCGGGGCCTGCGCTGCGTGCACACCCATTTGAAGGGCGAGTCCCTGTCCTCCGACGACCTCACTGACCTGGCCCTGCTGCGCCTGGATCTCATGGCAGCCGTGGCCATGGACGGCGCCGGGGCCCCGACGCGCGTGCATGCCGCCCACGTTCTGCCCCGGCCGCAACCCGGCGAAGCCTGCCAGGAACTGGACCCACTCCTGCCCCACCAGCTGGACATCGGGTGCCTGCAGCTGATCCGCGCCCTGGAAGACGAGATGGCCTTCGTGCGTCCGTCGCAGCCCCGGGGTGACGCCGCATCGGAGCGCGCCCTGCTGGTAAGTGTGGCCACCGGTCCAACCCGCACCGCCCGGCAATCGCTGGCGGAACTGCGGGAGCTGGCGGCCTCGGGGGGCATCGAAGTGGTCGGCAGCGTGCTGCAGCAGCGCCGCAAAGCCGATCCACGCTTCCTGGTGGGTCGCGGCAAACTGCAGGAAATCACCCTGGAGGCCCTGCAGAAGGGGGCCTCGCTAATCATCTTCGACCAGGAGCTCAACCCCTCCCAGATCCGGTCCATCACCAACAGCACAGAGCTCAAGGTCATCGACCGCACCCAGATGATCCTGGACATCTTCGCCCAGCGCGCCCAAAGCCGCGAGGGCAAACTGCAGGTGGAACTGGCGCAGCTCAAGTACCTGCTGCCGCGGCTGGTCACCAAGAACACCGCCATGTCACGGCTCACCGGCGGCATCGGAGGCCGCGGCCCCGGCGAAACCAAACTGGAGATCAATCGGCGCCGCGCCCGGCAGCGCATCCGACAGCTGGAAGAGGCCCTGCAGCGGGTGCGGCAGTACCGCGGGCGCCAGAAGGCCCTGCGCCGCCGCCAGGGGTTGCCGGTGATCTCCATCGTGGGGTACACCAACGCCGGCAAATCCACCCTTCTCAACACCCTGACCCACAGCCGGGTGACCGTCGAAAACCGCCTCTTCGCCACCCTGGACCCCGCCAGCCGCCGCCTTCGCTTTCCCCGTGACATGGAGGTCATCATCACCGACACAGTGGGCTTCATCCAGGACTTGCCGGAAGACCTGCTGGTGGCCTTCCGCGCCACGCTGGAGGAACTCGAGGGTGCCGACCTGCTGTTGCACGTCATCGACATCAGCAATCCGCGCCACGAAGATCACATCCGCTCGGTGGAAAAGACGCTGACCGACCTGCAGCTCGACCGCATCCCGCTGGTGCGCGTACTCAACAAGAAGGACCGGCTGTCCCCCCAGGCCACGGCGCAGCGGCAGGAGCGGCTGAACGGCATCGCCGTGTCGGCCCTGGAGCGCGCCTCTCTCAAGCCGCTGATCCGTGAAATGGCACGCCGCATTTCGGAAATCACCGCCGAGCCGCCGCACGCAGGAGGCACCGGCCTTTCCCCGCCGCCCCACGGGGAGCTTGACACGCAGACGCGTTGGGGCTAAAACACAAGCCGCATGGACCTGGAACGTATCATGGAGGTGGCCACCGACGCAGCTTACAGGAGCGCCCACCTGCTGCAGTCCTATTTCCGGGGCCGCTGCGACGTCCGCCCCAAGGGCACCCGCGATTTGGTCACCGAGGCGGATACGGCTTCCGAGGAGATAATTGCAAAAACCATCGCCAGGGCTTTCCCGGGGCACAGTATCCTCGCCGAGGAGGGCGGGCTGAGCCGCGGCGATACGGGATGCCGCTGGCTGGTCGATCCGCTGGACGGCACCATTAACTTCGCCCACGGGCTGAATTACTTCGCGGTATCGATTGCCTTCGAACTGGACGGCCGCATCGTCGCAGGTGTCGTGCTGAACCCGGCTACGGGAGAGTTCTTCAGCGCCGTTTCCGGAAAGGGGGCGCACCTGAACGAACACCCCATCCGGGTGTCAGGGGTCGCGCGTCTGGCCGACAGTTTCCTGGCGACGGGGCTGATCTACGGCAGCACCGGGGAGTTGGATCGACTGCTGGCTCGCTTCAGGGCCTGCTCCCTCGCCGCGTTAGGCGTACGCCGCATGGGTTCGGCGGCGCTGGATCTGTGTCAACTGGCCTGCGGCCGCTTCGACGGCTACTGGGAGGAGAACCTGCACCCCTGGGACACGGCCGCCGGTGCCCTGATTGCTTCCGAAGCCGGGGCCATGGTGACAGATTTCGCCGGTGTGGCGTACCATGTCGAGAAGAGGGAAATACTGGCCACCAATGGACGGATTCACCGTCAACTGATGTCAATACTGCAGATTTGAGGGATGCTTTATGGAAATCAATCTCAACTATCCCATGTTCGGAACCGGTCCGGATAGCTGTTTCGGCGCGTACAACCGTCAGGAGAGGGTATGCACCAAGCTGTGCGCCCTGCGTCTGCGCTGCGCCATCGAGTATGAACGCAACAGTCGGATGGAACTGCTCGAAGAGCTGATCTCCGCCGAAGAACCGTTCTCCACTACCCAGTAACTGCGCCGACCAACGGCGACATACCGATCGGCCGAGAAAAAGCCCGCCCCGTCCGGTGGCGGGCTTTTTCTGTTTACGCACGGCTGAGAGATTTTCTTGACAAGATAAAACCCAACACGGACGCCGACGGATGCGTCGGCCGGCTGGCCGGCGAATTCATCATCAACATGCGGGTGGGCGGCGGGGCCGTGCCGCTTTTCGTTGTGGAGCAGTGACCCTCACGGGGGACAGCGCTCTAGAAATCCCCTGTTTCCAGCTTCTTCTGCAGGTATTCCACCTGCTTGCGGACCGCACCGTTCTGGCGTATGCCCTTTTCCACGGCCGCGATGGCGTGCATGGCGGTGGCGTGGTAGCGGTTGAAGCTTTTGCCGATCACCTGCAGCGGGGAGTCGGTGTAGCGCCGGGAGAGGTACATGGCAATCTGGCGCGGCCGAACCACGGCCTGGCGACGGGAACGCGACACGATATCGGCCAGGGTGATGTTGTACTGGGCGCACACCAGTTTCTTGATGGCATCGATGGTGATGCGTTTGCGCTGGCGGATGATGTTGCGGACCACACTCTCGGCCAGATCGCGATCGATGGGAATGCCCATCAGGGAGGACTTGGCGCTGACGCCTACCAGCCCGCTCTCCAGCTGGCGAACATCTTCGGTGAGCTCCGACGCCAGGTAACCGATGACATCGACAGGCACCTGGCTGCCATAGGCCGAGGCTTTCTTCTTGAGAATCCGCACTCGGGTTTTGAAGTCCGGCGGTTCGATGATGGACGTCAGGCCGTAGGAAAGGCGGGAGCGCAACTTGTCGTTGAGTTTGGGAATATCCGACAGGCGGTAACAGCTGGAAAAAATAATCTTCTTGTCGGACTCCAGCAGGAAGTCGAGGGTCATGGCCAGTTCGACCTGCGTACGGTCCTTCCCGCTCAGATAGTGGACATCCTCCAGCAGCAGCACGTCGCAGTTGCGCCGGTACTTCTCCTTGAAACGCTCCACGCTGTCTTCCCGAAAGGCGCTGACCATCTCGGCACTGAAGTCCTCGGCCGTCACGTAATAAACGCTCTCGTTGGGAAACTCGGAAAGAATGTAGTGACCGATGGCCTGGGACAGGTGACTCTTGCCCATGCCGGGTTTCGACAGCAGGAAGAGGGCGTTCTCACAGCCGTTTTTGCGTTTGCGGCGAGAGGCCAGGGCCAGTGAGGCGGTGTAGGCAAAATCGTTGTTGCCCCCCACCACGAACTGGTCGAAGGTAAAGTCCCGCCGCAGCAGACGGCCGCTGTGGGGCCGGATGCCCATGTTGGGCAGGCTGCGCTGTCGGCGGGGGGCCAGTTCACGGGATGCCGTGCCGCCTGAGCGCCCGCCGGTCTCGATGACCAAAAACACCCTTTTACCGAGGGCATCGCAGAGCTGGTCGCGAATCAGGTCAGCGTAGTGGGTCTTGACGCGGTTTCTCGAAAAAAAGTTGGGGCTGTACAAAACGAAAGTCTTCTGATCGAATCCACCGAATTTCAAAGGAGCGATCCACATGTTGAAAGTGTGCCCCGGCACTCTTTCCTTGATTGCGGATTTCACCTTTTCCCAAACGGCTTCCATCAGGCGTAACTCTCTCTCGGCAACATTTCTTTCAGAATACAGACGCTCCGGAAACAGGCTAAAAACAGGCTCTGGAGCAGGGCCTACGAATGATTTCCAAGGGTTTAGAGGAAATAGACTGGAAATAGCCGAAGTGATCTCAGCTGGCGGAAAATTATAGAATCGGCCCCGAGATGTCAATCCTGAAGAAAGGCGTTTTTAAAACAAATCGGGGATCAGTTTTAAACATTGTACAACACATTGTTTTAACAAAATATAATATTCATTACAGCCTCAACCGGCTTTAAATACAATGATTTTCAAGTGCTTCATTTTGGTAAGGATTTTAAGCAGATCGACCGTTTTTGACAAGTTATGAACACACCACTCCACTCCTGAAATCTTCATTTTTCTTTGGATTTCTTTAATTTTTAAAAAAAATAAAACCGCTTTTGGCAACCCTTTTCGTGGTTTGCCGCCGGGCACGTTTCAGCCCTGCCGTGACTCGCGCAGCAGGCGCTCAATGACCGTCTCAAAGTAGTTCAGCCGGCGGACGCCGACCACCACCACGCCGTTGATCACGAAGGTGGGCGTCGAAGTGAACCCGTGCTTGCGGGCCTGCCGCCGGTCGGCCTCGATCTGCTGCGCGACCTTCTCGGATGCCCGGTCCCGATTGAAGCGCGCCATGTCCAGCTGCAGCTGCTCGGCGATGGTAGTGAATAGCCTGGGGCTCAAGTTGTCGTAATTGTCGAAGAGCAGGTCATAGTACGGCCAAAACTTTCCCTGCCGATGGGCGGCCAGCGCCGCGCGGGCCGCGCCTATGGCATGCTTGTGAAACTTGAGCGGGTTGTTCTTGAAAACCAGCCGCAATTTTCCGGGATACTTTTCCAGCAGATCGTCCATCACGCTGGCCCCACGCGCGCAGTAGGGGCACTGGAAATCGGTGAACTCGATGATGGTCACGGGGGCATCCTCCGGCCCCCTGGCGGGATCCGAGGGCCTCACCTTGATGTCGACACGCTCTGTGAAACTGCGCTCCAGTTCCCGCCGACGCGCCTCCGCTTTCAGCTGGTCGGCGCGTTTGCGAACCGCCTCGTAAACCACATCGGGGTTGTCCCGAATGACGTCCAGCACCAGCCGGCGCACGGCCGCCTCGTTAATGGCGGCGGCCGTTGGGGCCGGCGTGCGTGTCGCACAGCCCCACCCTGCAATGACCCACAGACAGATGAACAGTCCCGCGATCTTTTTCAAAACAGATCTCCTCCCTGTAAATAGCATGCATTAGATCCAATCAGATTTCATCCCGCGCCGGGAGGGACGCTACATGCCGCTGGGCATGGCGGACGATGGCCCAACGACATTCTCCCAGGTTCCGCGGCAAACGCGAAAATCGTTCAACTCGGGTTGTAGAAATGGCGATTGTGTCCGATAATAGGAGACAGCATCCTGAAGCCTGCTCGACTTTTCGAAGCCCGCTCCGAAAAGCCCCCGGCAGGCTGACGGGGAGGCGGGCGAAGGCCCCTGAAAAGCAGCTAAGTCACCGACAATTCGTCTTTTTGCTTGACAGCCTTTCGGGCATTATTTAGTCTGATCATCGAGGATTCAAAATAACCCCCCGACTGTAAAGGAGATTCAGATGACCAAACTGGGAAAACGCACCATCGTCTTTCTGACCGTGGCCTCGCTGGTGCTGCTGCCGGTGGGGGTAGCGCTGGCGCAGGGCCAACAGCTTCTGGACGACACTCAGCCCGAAGCCGGCGCCATGATCGCCGATGTCGTACTGATCAGGCCGCTGGGCATCGCCTCCATGATTCTGGGGGCCGCGGCTTTTATCGTGTCCATCCCCTTCACCGCTTCGGGTGGCAACGTGGACGAGGCTTGGGACACACTGGTTACGAAACCGGCCAAATTCACGTTCAAGCGACCGCTGGGACAATTCGACTAGTCGATTCCTTTTTCTCCTGTCTCCGGAACATACTACACGCCAACCGTTGCCGGGCGGGTGTCGGGAAACGTAACCGGGCAGCCTGTGGTCGGCCCCTTTTCTGTACGGAATTCTGGCAGGCACTTTACCCGATCCGGCCCCGGGCAGTCCCTCAATCCGCCCCTACGTCAGATACCGCAAAGGTGCGCAAGATGCAAGGCCGATGCTGCACACGGGCGGATGGCGCCCGGCAGCCGCGATCGAACCGATTTACAACCATTGAAAAGTGAACACCTGACTGCCCGATGCACCGTATTCTCATCATAGACCGCAGCAAAAAAGCGCGCCAACAGCTGACGCGAGCCCTGGCCGGATCCTACGAAATCGAGGCCCATCCTCCCGGGGACGATGTTTTCGAACATCTCAAGAAGATCCAGTACAACGTCCTGCTGCTGGACTGGGGGGTGAGCAACGGCGGCAGTCTGGATCTGCTGAAGTGGGTCAAAAACCACGCCTCGGGAACCGTGGTTATCATGACGGGTCGGGTGGACGACGCCGAAAACGTGGTCAACGCCATCAAACGCGGCGCCTCCGATTTCCTCAGCAAACCGTTCCGAGACGAACGGGTGCGCCTGGCCGTCCGGCAGGCCCTCAACGAACGCAGTCTCAAGAACGAAATCGACTACCTGCGGCGACAGCAGGACATCGTCTACGATTTCAGCCAGATCATCGCCGTCAGCGCCTCGATGAAACGTGTCATCAAGGCGCTCAAGAAATTCGCCCGGACGGACGCAACACTGCTGGTCACCGGCGAAACCGGCACCGGCAAGAGTTTCCTGTCGGGGACGATCCATTTCAACAGCCACCGCCGCCGCAAACCGTTCATCAAGGTCAACTGCGCCAACATTCCCGAAACGCTACTGGAAAGCGAGCTGTTTGGCCATGAAAAGGGTTCCTTCACCGGGGCCACCAAACAGCGCATCGGGCGCTTCGAACAGGCCGACGGCGGAACGCTTTTCCTGGATGAAATCGGTGAAATGAGCCTCGCTTTGCAGGCCAAGATGCTGCGTTTCCTGGAGGAAAAATGCTTCGAGCGCGTGGGCGGCAACAGCACCATCCACACCGATGCCCGGGTGATCGCCGCCACCAACCGCAACCTGGAGAAACTGACCGAAACGGGCCAGTTCCGGGAGGATCTCTACTACCGCATCAACGTCCTGTCGGTGAACCTGCCGCCGCTGCGGGAACGGCGCCAGTGCATCGAGCCGCTGGCCCACGCCATCCTGCAGAAGGTATCGCGCAACCTCAAAAAGCGGGTGGACGGATTTTCGCCCGCCATTGTGGAGTGGTTCAAATCCTACGACTGGCCGGGTAATATTCGCCAGCTGTCCAACACCATTGAACGCGCCGTTATCCTGACCGACGAACCCGTCATCCAGGAGGAGCACGTGGCCATGCTGGAACCCATGCTGCACCGGCAGCCGAGCAGGCCGGAAAGCCCCTCTACCCCCGAACCCGCCGGGGCCCCCAAATCCCTCAAGGATGCCGAAAAGGAGATGATCCTGGAGGCGCTTGAAAAGAGCCTGTGGATCCAGAAAGACGCCGCCAAACTCCTGGGCATCAGTCCGCGCGCGCTGATCTACAAGATCAAGAAATTCGGTATCACCCACCACCGCTGGCGAAAAAACCGCTGAGCGCACCCGGCGCGGAAGGAAAAAAGGCGCACGCCCGATCGGCATGCGCCCGTGGTGAGGTTTGTCGTCAGTGCAGACGGATCATCCGCCGAGAAGCTTGGCGATGGCTTCGGCCTGCGGGTGGGCATAGATCAGGATGAGTGAAATAACCAATGCGTAAATACAGAGCGACTCGATCATTGCCAGACCGATGAGCAGTGTAACGGTCACCTTACCGGAAGATTCCGGGTTTCTGGCAATGCCCTCCACAGCGGACTTGACCCCCATCCCCTGTCCAAGGCCACACCCGAAGGCGGCGATGGCGATTCCAAAACCTGCAGCCGTGACACACGCGATGAAAAACTGTAATCCTTCCATACCAGCCTCTACCTCCTTTGTTGAGAATTAAAAAGGGCTTCTTCCATCTCCCATTAACATCGCTCGAAAAACAGACTCAGCGGCGCCCGGCTATCAGTGAGCGTGCTCCATGGCACCGGTAAAGTACATGACCGAAAGCAGAAAAAACACCAGCGCCTGGACCAGAGCCACGAAAATGCCCAGCGCCATGATGGGCAGCGGGGCGAAAAAGGCGCCTGCCAGGAAAAACAGGATGGCCAGCACCAGCTCATGGCCCATCATGTTGCCGAAAAGCCGGAAGGACAGCGACAGAATCCGGGCCAGGTGTCCGATGATTTCAATGGGGAAAATGATGGGCACCATCCACCACACCGGCCCCAGGAAGTGCTTAATGTACTTGGCACCATGGTATTTGATGCCGATGATGTGGGTAAAAATAACCGCCACCAGCGCGCAGGACAGGGTGGTGTTCAGGTTGGCCGTGGGCGGCATGAATCCCGGGATCAGCCCCAGCAGGTTGCACGTCAGGATATAGATGAAAATAGTGCCCGCCAGCGGAAACAGCCAGCGCCCCTCCTCGCCGGTCACGTCGACCATGAACTCCTCAAGCCCGGAGATGATCATTTCAAAAACGTTCTGCCCCTTGCCGGGAATCAGGGTCACGCTGCGTGCCGCCAGGCCGCCCAGCACGATGAGGATGATCATCGCAACCCACGTGTAAATGACATGGGGATAGGCGTGGGCGAAATGCCCCAGCCCGATCAGCTCAAACAACTTGACGAAAAAAAGGTAGGGATGTTCCATCCTTATGCCGCCTCCTTGATGATGAGTTTTGTCAGTTCACACAGGGTTGCCAGCATGATGCTGCCGACGACCACCGAAAGTCCAACCAGCAGTCCGAGGGGGTTGACGAAATGGGTCGATATCAGGAAAAAAATAATAACACCGCTGATAACAAAGCGGATATAATACTTGGCAAGCACAGAACCGGTGGAAGCCAGGTGGGGCGGGGTAAGGGCGCGCTTAAGGGTGCGGGCCAGGAGGTGAAAGTTGACGAGAACCAGCAGTCCGCCGCAGACGACACCGCGGGTGAAGGCAGGCGAACTGAGCCATACCGCGAGCAGACTCAGGGATAGAAACAAAATCCAGTTGGTGCGAATCACGAAGGCCAGTAGGCGCTGTTGGATTTTCACGTTTACTTCTGCCCGATTTTAAGGGTCGGTTCTGAACGTTACGCTGTAAACAGGCTCAAAATTTTCTGGCTTTCTTTATGGCAAGTCCTATATTTCGGTATCCGGCCGCAATTCCCAGTACGAGTCCGGCGAACATCAGCCACGGCGAGGTCCCAAAGCGCCTGTCCAGGTATACGCCGATCCCCACGCCGATAAAGATGGCCAACGCCACCGACAGCCCCAGGCTACTGTAATAGGCGAGCTCTCGCAGGGTGCGTCTGGTTTCCCGGGACCTTCGCAATGCCCAAACCTCATCTGCCCGCTTGCATCGAGAACGCCACCGACGGCACCCCGCAACACCGGGGCTTGTAGTTTTAAGGGATCAATTCCTATCACACCCCCCCTTCAAAGTCAATCCCAAAAGAAGGGCCCTGAGGGCTGTCGCAAACAACGCCTGGCATGTTGAAGCCGGGGTCCTTCGCGGATCGCGTGCCCCAGGGTTCGAGGGGCAGGTCTCGCTACAGGCGCAGACGGCCGGCGTCAAACACCGGCCCGTCGGTGCAGGCGTGCAGGTACACGCCGGGCTCCGTACTTTCCACGGCGCACCCCAGGCAGGCACCCATGCCGCAGGCCATCATGGTTTCCACGCTCACCTGGCAGGCGATGCGGTGCTTCGACGCCAGCTGCGCCACGCACCGCAGCATGGCCGTCGGCCCGCAGGCGTACACCATATCCGGACACTGTCGTTCGATATAACCGCCCAGCGGATCGGTTACCCGGCACTGCAGCCCGCAACTGCCGTCGTCGGTGGTGACCACCGGTTCGATGCCCAGCGCACGGAATTCGTCCACGCCGAGCACCTCGTTCTCGCAGCCTGCCCCGACAACGGCGACCACTCCCTCGGCGCCACCCCGTTTCCGGACCAGTCGGCGGGCCAGGAAGACCAGGGGCGCCACACCGATTCCGCCGCCCGCGATGACGACTCGCTCCGACGGTTCGGCCAGCCGGAAGCCGCGCCCCAGCGGCCCCACCACATCCAGGCGGTCGCCGCCGGCGCACGCCGCCATCCGGGCGGTGCCCGGCCCCACCACACGGTAGAGGATTTCGATCCCGATGGCCCCGGAGCGTTCCTCGATCAGGCCGTACACCGAGAACGGGCGCCGCAGCAGCGGGGCGCCGGTGCCGGAGGCACGCACCATAACGAAGCACCCCGGATTGGCCCCGGCGGCAATGGCCGGCGCTTCAAGCCCCAGGCGGTAGCGTCCGGGGGCAATCTCCCGGTTCCAAAGAATCTCTGCCTCCTGCCGACAGGCGCGCATCGGTCAGCCCCCCGTCCCGGTGAGGTTCTCATCGAAGACGGGCACGGCTTCGACGCCCGGCGACGGTCCGGATGGACAGGCACAAAGTTCAAAACCTGCCAAACCGCCTGCAAATCCCCCTGATCTCATTTTGCGGAGCGCTTTCAACTTTTGATGATTTCATAAAAAGTCCCGACGCAGCGCTTCCGCAAGCCTCTTCGTCTCTATACCCGTGAGAGCGGCCTGCGGAAAACCACCGTATCGCTATTTCAAACCAATCACCACCGCGAATCGCCCCGTACGGTGGCTGGCCCGGTAAGAGTAGAATTCTTCGCTGCGGCACCGTGTGCAGATGCCGCTGTGGACGATGAAATCGGGCCGCAACCCGGCGGCCGTCAGCTGATCGCAGCTGATGGCCCAGAAATCGAAGCGGTGGCGGTGGTCCTGGTAGGGCCAGAAAGGCCGCGGCAACTCGCGCCGGTAGTGGACGAACTCGGCGCAGCAGGGTCCCAGCGAGGGGCCGATGGCGGCCCGCAGGTCGTCGGCACGGCAGCCGAAGCGCCGCACCATGATGTCCACGGTCTTTCCCAAGATGTTGCGCACACTGCCGCGCCAGCCGCTGTGCACGTTGGCGATCACTCGCCGCACGGGGTCGAACAGCATCACCGCCTGGCAGTCGGCCACCTGGATCACCAGCAGCTGCTGCCGGGCATCGGTCACCACGGCATCGGCCTTAACCGTCGTCAGCCCGCCTGCGACCGTCTCCCGGGTAAGGACCTGCACCGTGTCGCCGTGCACCTGGTTGAGGTAAACCGCCTTCTGCAGGCCGGTCCAGCGGGCGACGCGGGTGCGGTTGCGCACCACGTTCTCCGGCACGTCGCCGCAGCTAAAAGCGACATTCAGACTGGCAAAGGGGCCTGTGCTGACTCCGCCGCGGCGGCCGAACACGCCGTGGCACAGCCCTTCGAAAGCGGCCAGCTTCGCAAACTGCCAAGCGACGAGCCCGTTCTTTTCCACCCCCGCGAGCACCATACCGGTCACCCCATGGCTCTCGCCAAGGTCAACACGTCCACGCGCCGGGCGCCGGCGGCCCGCAGCACCCGCGCGCACGCGTCGGCCGTGGTGCCGGTGGTCATGACATCATCGATCAGCAGCACCGTCCGGTCATCCACCGATGCACCCGGCGCCAGTGCGAAAGCCCCCTTCAGATTGGACAAACGCGTCTCTCGCCCCAAGCCGGTCTGGGGGCGCGTCGCGCGGCGGCGCACCAATGCGTTGCGGACAAAAAGCGGGCCCGAATGCCCAGCGGCCGGGGCCTCTGCAAAGCCCGGCCAGTGGCGCACCAGCAGCCAGGCCTGGTTGAAGCCGCGCCGACGCTGGCGCCGGCCGTGCAGGGGCACGGGCATCACCAGATCCACATCCTCCGGCGTCCAGGCCCGCCGGAAAAGCGCGTACAGCAGCCGCCCCAGGGGGCGCGCCAGCTGCACGCAGCCGCCGTACTTGAGGTGATGGATCATTTCCCTGAGCGATCCCTCGTGGGCACCCACCGCCCTGGCGGCGGAGAACCAGTGGCCCGAAACGGCGCAGCGCCCGCAGAGGTGATCCGCGCCCCGACGGCTGGGGAACATGACGCCGCAGCAGGGGCACAGCGGCGAGGTCACCGCTTCAAAGTCCTTGCGGCAGTCGGGGCACAGCATGCCGCCCAGCAAGGCGTCGAAAACGCGGTACATGTCGGACCGGTCCCCCGCCGCCCGGGGCGGGCGCCGTCCCGGATGCCCCAGGAAAACGCCGCAGGCTGCGCAGCGCGGGGGGAACAAGGCGTCCGCCAGCGCGTGTGCCAGCACCCGTCCGGCGGCGCTAAAGCGCATCGATATTGTCGGCAATGGCCCGGGCGAAGTCCGAGCAGGAAATCTCGGTGGCCCCCTCGATCTGCCGGGCCAGGTCGTAGGTCACGCGCCCCTGCTCAATGGTCTGCTGCAGCGCCCGCCGGATGCTTTCGGCGGCTTCTTTCCAGCCCATATGATCCAGCATCATGGCCCCCGACAGGACCAGGGACCCCGGGTTGACCTTGTCCTGGCCGGCATACTTGGGCGCCGTGCCGTGGGTGGCTTCAAACACGGCACAATCATCGCCAATGTTGGCGCCGGGGGCCATGCCCAGCCCCCCCACCTGGGCCGCCAGGGCATCGGAGATATAGTCCCCGTTGAGATTGGGCGTAGCGATCACACTGTACTCCTCGGGCCGCAGCAGTACCTGCTGAAAGAGCATATCGGCGATGCGGTCCTTGATCACCACCCGGCCCTGCGGCCGCCGCCCCCCGAACTCCTCGAAAAGCGCCTTCTCGGTGATCGCCCGGTCGGCAAAGCGCTCCGCGGCCACCTCGTACCCCCAGGCGCAGAAGGCCCCCTCGGTGTACTTCATGATGTTGCCCTTGTGCATCAGCGTCACGCTGGGCAGATCGTGCTCGACGGCATGGGCGATGGCGCGGGCCACCAGGCGCTTGGTGTTCACCGCGCTGATGGGCTTGATGCCGATGCCGGCCTCCGGCGGCAGGCGCGCCCCCATTTCTTCTGTCAGGAACGCAGCGACACGGCGGGCCTCGCTGGTGCCGGCAGCCCACTCGATGCCGGCATAAAGGTCCTCGGTGTTTTCCCGGAAGACGACCATGTCGATTTTCTCGGGATGTTTCAGCGGGCTGGGCACGGGGGGAATGTAGCGCACCGGCCGCACGCAGGAGTACAGGTCCAGCCGCTGGCGGATGGCCACGTTGACGCTGCGAATGCCCTTGCCCACCGGGGTGGTCAGGGGCCCCTTGATGGCCACCACGTACCGCCGGATGGCATCCAGCGTCTGGTCCGGCAGGTAGTTGCCGGTCTGCTCGAATCCCTTCTGACCGGCGAAAATCTCCCGCCAGGCGATCCGGCGCCGGCCGCCGTAGGCCGCGGCCACGGCGGTATCCAGTACCAGCCGGGCAGCCCGCCAAATATCCGGCCCGATGCCGTCGCCCTCGATAAAGGGAATGATAGGCGTATCGGGCACGTCGAGTTTTCCGTTCTCGGTCTTCCTGATGACGCTGGCATCTGCCATGGTGTTCGATTCCTTTTTTCAGAAAATTTCAGGTGTCAAATAAAAAAAACGACGCCATTGTATCGGTATTGCCAAGCAGGCCGGCGAAACAATCGTACGTTTTTTCGATCCGTTTTCTGATTATCAATACCGGACGGCTTTGCTGTCCGGCCGTCAATCGGGGATGTTTCCGGCCCTCCGCTGGCGGACGGACTCGAAGAGGGCGACCGCCCCGGCGGCCGATGCGTTGAGCGAATCCAGCGGCCCCTGCTGGGGGATGGCCGCCAACAGATCGCAGTGACGCCGAACCAGAGGGCGAATGCCCCTGTGCTCGCCACCGATCACCATGGCCAGGGGACCGGTCAGGTCGACATCGAAAACCGCCTGTTCCGCCCGGCCGTCGAGCCCTGCGATCCAGAAACCGGCGGCTTTCAGGTCCTTGACAGCTGCGGTCATGTTGGCCACCCGGGCCACCGGCATATGCTCCAGGGCGCCGGCCGAAGCTTTGCACGCCGCCGCGCCTGGCTGGGCCGCACGCCGCCGGGGAATCACAACCCCCTTCACCCCGGCGCACAGCGCGGTGCGCACCAGGCTGCCAAAATTCTGCACGTCCACCACCTGGTCCAGCAACAGAAGCAGCGGCGCAGCGGTGCTGTCCAGCAACACGGCGAGATCCACCAGCGGGTACGACGCCACCCGGGCGCAGATGTCCTGGTGCGCCTCGCTCACGGCCAGGTGCCGGATTTCTTCGCGGGCGCGTCGGCGAACCGGCACGTTGCATTCATCCGCCAGCGACATCAGGGCTTCAATCCGCTGCCCGCGGGCCTGCCGCGCTACAACGATCTCCAGCACCCGCCGGCGGCCGGCCCGCAGACACTCGGCCACCGGGTGAAAGCCGTAGAGAATCTCGGTGTCAGTGGTCACCGTTCAGACACCCGCCTGTCCATTTCCAACATCCATCGCGTTCATCCCGCACAGCGTCTTTTCCGGCCGTTCCCCACGCTTTCCGGGCCCGTTGACTTCTCGCTTCACACTGCAAACTTCTTTCGCCGGTGTTTTTCGATCACCGCCGCCAGGGCCTCGACGGCGTCCTCCAACCGGTCGTTGACGATGCGGTAATCGTAGCAGTCCTGTTGCCGCATTTCGCGGCGCGCATTTTCCATGCGCAGAGCGATGACCTCAGGGCTGTCGGTGCCCCGCGATTCAATGCGCCGGCGCAGCACCTCCATCGAGGGCGGCAGGATAAAGATGGTCACCGCCCCGGGGAACCTGTCGACGATCTGGCAGGCCCCCTGCACATCGATGTCCAGCAGCACATCTTTTCCCGACAAAAGGGCCTCTTCCAGAAAACGCGCGCTGGTGCCGTAGTAATTCCCGTGCACTTCGGCCCACTCGGCCCACAGGCCGGAGGCGATGCCGGCCCGGAATTCGTCCGCCGTGATAAAGAAATAATCCACCCCGTTGACTTCCCCCGGCCGTGGCGGACGGGTGGTGTGGGAAACCGAGTAGATCAGCTCCGGGAAACGGGTGCGCATGGCCTGCACCAGCGTTGTTTTGCCGGCACCCGAAGGTGCCGAAATGACAAACAGCGTGCCCCTTGCCGGGGAGCGGACGCCGCCGCTATCTGCGCCGCTTGTCTGCACCATTTCCGCGGTCTCCATTCTTGAGCATTTCGAAGCGCTGGGCAATGGTCTCCACCTGGATGGACGACAGAATCACATGGTTGCTGTCCATCACGATCACCGAGCGCGTGCGCCGCCCCTGAGTAGCGTCCACCAGGCGCTTCTCGTCGCGCGCCTCGTCTTTGAGGCGTTTGATGGGAGAAGAATGGGGGGAGACGATGGACACGATGCGTTCGGCCACCACCGTGTTGCCGAATCCGATGTTGAGCAGTTTCTGTTCCATAACGGTCCTCACTCCACGTTCTGTATCTGCTCCCTGATTTTTTCCAGTTCGGCCTTCATCTCGACCACCATGTGGGCCACCGCGGCCTTTTCTGTTTTGGACCCGATGGTGTTCAACTCGCGGTTCATCTCCTGGAGCAGGAAATTGAGCCGCCGCCCGGCCGCCTCGGGGCCGTCCATGAGGTGCCGGAACTGATCGATGTGGCTGCGCAGGCGCACGATCTCCTCGGAAATGTCGCTGCGGTCGGCCAGGAAGGCGGCTTCCTGGGCGATACGCGCCGGGTCGATCTCGATCACGCCCTGGGTCAGTTCACCAATGCGGGCCTCCAGGCGCCGGCGGTAAAGGTCGGGCAGGTCGCGGGAGGCCCGGGCGACCTTTTCGACGCGCGCCTCCAGAAAGGCCAGCCGCCGCTCGAAATCCTCGGCCAGGAACCGCCCCTCGCGGGCACGCATGTCCTCGAGGTCTTTAAGCGCCTGCTGCAAGCAAGGCTGCAGTTCATGCCAGCAGGCATCCGGATCTGCCGGCGCTTCGGCCGGCCGGATCACCCCGTCCAGCCGCGCCACCAGCTCCAGGGGGACGGCGTCCTGTACGCCGACGGCCGCGCACAGGCGGCCCAGGGCCTCGGCGTAGGCCCGCGCTCGGCCCGTGTCCACGTCGAATCGCTCGGCCGCCTCGGACACGTCCCGGATATCTACGCGAACTTCCACGCGGCCGCGCACCAAGCGGTCGCTGACAGCCGCTTTGATGCGGCCCTCCAGCGCCTGCCAAGCGTGGGGCAGCCGCAGCACCGTATCCAGGTGGCGGCTGTTGACGGAGCGAATCTCCACCGAGACGGAGAACGTCTCCCCCTCTGAAGCGGCGGCGGCATAACCGGTCATACTGTTGATCATCTGCGGTTCCTCCGCGGTGGCTGTGCGGCCCGTTGCAGGCCCGTCGCCGTCCATGGACCGCGCAGGTCGGCGATGTACTTGCGTCGTACCCGGTGCAGGAAAGCCAGCATCTCGGGACGGGTGTAGTCCGGATAGGTCCAAGGCAGGGGCTGAAAATCTCCCTTGCAGTAAACCAGCGTGAGATCGGCATAGATCCCACTGTCCAGGTAGATGCGGTGCGTAAAGTTCTTGCCGCTGGCCAGCACGAAACGCTCCCGGACCAGGTAACCCGGGTCGATGTTGACCCGCCGCTGCCCTCCCTGCGCAAAGCGCGCCTCGATGGCGTTGGTATCCCCCTTGACCGCCGCCAGGCCCCCCTGGTCCACGGGGTCCCTGAAGGCCAGCATGCGCCGGTACAGGGGCTCTCCGAACTCCGCCCGGTAATAACGCGTAAAGTCGAAGTCGAACCAGGGCCCCACGAGGTCCAGTGCACCGAAGCGCACTGTCAGCGCCTCGGCCACGGGCTCCAGCAGGGCGCGCCGTTTCAGAAAAACCCCCACCACGAGTTTGGCCGGCACGGGTGCTGCGGGCCGGCTCATCTTTTGTCCGACTGCTCCAGCGGCCGCGCTTCGTCAATGAGCATGATGGGGATATCGTCCCGGATCTCGTAGAGCAGCCGGCAGGCCTCGCACACCAGGCCATCGCCGCTGTCGTTGAGGTGAACCTCCCCCTTGCATTTGGGGCAGGCCAGTATTTCCAGAAGCTCTTTGGAAATCGCCATGATCTACCGTTTCTCCCGTTTGTTTTTGCCGTCGGCCGCCAGGATCCGCTGCGTGATGTCCGTGGTGCTGTATCCCGCCAGCAGGGGCACCAGCCGCACCCGGCCGCCGTAACCTTCCACAACGTCACCGCCCACCACGTCTTCGCGCCGGTAATCGGCGCCCTTGACCAAAATGTCCGGCCGGATGGCGCGGATGAGGTTCAGCGGTGTGTCTTCGTCGAACAGCAGCACCAGGTCCACGCTGCCCAGCGCGCTGAGCAGGGCGGAGCGGTCCTGCTGGGACAGGATGGGCCGCTGCGGCCCCTTCAGCCGCCGCACCGACGCGTCCGTGTTGAGCCCCACCACCAGGCGGTCCCCCAGGGACCGGGCCCGGTGCAGCAGGTTGATGTGGCCGGGGTGCAACAAATCGAAGCACCCGTTGGTAAAGACGATGCGATGCCCCGCCGCCCGCCAGGCTTTGACCTGCATCAGGGCCGCATCCAGGGACAGCTCCTTGGCCGGCATGGCGCCGTCTCGGTCGGCCTCCAGCCGCAGGGCGGCCTCCAGTTCCCGGGAGGTCGCCGGCTGGGTTCCCAATTTGCCCACCACCAGCCCGGCCGCCAGGTTGGCCAGGCGCGCGGACTCTTCGTATGCCAGGCCAACGGCCAGACCGGCCGCCATCACAGCCACCACCGTGTCGCCCGCACCGGAAACGTCGAAGACCTCGCGTGCCCGGGCACGGATGATGCGCGGCTCGCCGGAGCCGCCCACCAGGCACATCCCCCGGGCCCCCCGCGTGAGCAGCAACCGCTCCAGCGCCAGCCGGCGGCAGACATCCCCGGCCGCGGCCAGCAACCGATCCCGGTCGGCATTTTCCGCCAAGCCGGCGGCCAGCCGCAGCTCTGCGGTGTTGGGCGTGATGCAGGATGCGCCCCGGTAGCGCTGCCAGTCCGGCCCCTTGGGGTCCACCAGCACGTGAATGCCCCGCTGCTGGGCCATTTCAATGAGCTGCGGGCACACGCTCGGCGCCCCCAGGACACCCTTGCCATAGTCCGACAGGATCAGGGCCTGGAAGCCATCAAGGTGGCCTTCGACCCAGGCCAGCAGTTTGCGCCGCACCCTGTCACCGACGAGGCCGGTGTCCTCCTCGTCCAGGCGCAGGAGCTGCTGGGCGCCGGCGATCACACGGGTCTTGGTGACCGTGGGCCGGCCGGAGTCGGTCAGCAGGCGGGCGTCGATGCCGCGTTCGTCCGCCAGGGCCGCCAGGCGCCGGCCGGCGCCGTCATCTCCGCGCACCGCCAACAGGGTGACCGGGCACCCCAGGGCGGCCAGGTTGGCGGCTACGTTGCCGCCCCCGCCCAGGGTTTCGGAGCGTTCCCTGAGTCGCACCACCGGCACAGGGCCCTCGGGGGAAATACGGCGCACCTCGCCCCACAGGTAACGGTCCAGCATGCAGTCGCCGACCACCAGCACACGAGCCTTTCCGAAAGGCGGCAGCGCAAACGGGCTCACCGGGCATCCTCCTCGCAGATGGCCGCCGCCAGCAGCGGGATCATGATCTCGTGGTGACCGGTCAGGGCGTACCCGGCCCCGCCGGGCGACACCGGCCGCCGCACCACGTTGGTCACCGGGCGGTAGTGCTGGATCATGTCGAAATTGGCGGTGGTAAAATCCACCACGCGGCGGCCCAGGTTGCGGGCCAGCGAAAGGGCTTTCAGGAAAACTTCGGGCATGATCACGGCGCTGCCGAAGTTGAGCACCACCCCGCCCCCGCCCAGGCGGCCCACCGTGGCCGCGAAAATGCGGAAATCGCGCAACGAGGCCTCGCCGATGGCGGCGCCGTCCGCGGAGGGGTGCTGGTGGACAATGTCGGTCCCCAGTGCCACATGCAGCGTGTAAGGCACTTTCTGCCGATAGCAGCGGGCGATCAGGGCGCGTTCGATGAAAGGCGGTTTTTCCGCCAGCAAGAGGCGCCCGACGGCTTCGCCGAAACCCTCGCCGTTTTGCACGGCTTCACGGGCGGCCTCGTTGACCAGGCGGGCGGTGTCCTGCGCCATGCCGAAGGAGCCGTCCGCCAGGCTTTCGGCCACGTCTTCGCTGGTGTGCCCGAAACGGGCCAGCTCGGTGTCGTGGATGGCGGCGGCGCCGTTGGAGGCCAAGTGGGTGATGAAACCGCGGGACACCAGGTCGGCCAGTACGGGGCTGCAGCCCGTCTTGATGACGTGACCGCCGATCATGGCGATGACCGGCCGGCCCGCACGGCGGGCCGTGACAACGGCGCGGGCCACGGCCTTCAGGTCTGCGGCCTTGAGAACATCCGGCAGCCCCGCCAGAAAGTCGCGCATGCGCATCCCGGCCCGCGGCGGCACGGCTTCGGCCGCGGTTTTCACCAGCGACCGCCGCTCGGCGGCCGAATAGGTCCTGACCCCGGTCGGGTCTATTTCTTCATAGCGCCCCATGAATCGTATCCAACGCCCCCGCAGTTGCCCTTTGCGCAAGCATCTTCTAACCCACACCGGGCCAAAAAACAATGCCGAAAAGAATCCGCCCGGTATGCGACCCCGACAGCCAGACGCCAATCGATCTGCTGTGACCGGCATACGGCGCCGGACATTCTCTACTCCCCTTCCCCGTAATGCTGCAGCTCGTAAAGTTTGGCGTATTTCATGAACGAGCCGCCGGCATTGAGCGCCGAGATCATGAACCCGTCGAATCCCTCCAGCACCCCCAGCTGCAACACGTAGGTGCTGAAAAACATCCACGACCCGTGGGCCGGTGCCGACCACCAGCGGGCCGCCGCGCCGGCGGCCTGCATCTCGCGAGCACTGAGGGTCGAGTAGCGCTGCATCTTGGTCACCAGGTCATTATACCCCTCAAAACTGCGGTGTTCCAGGCTGGCGTCCAGAGGCTGCAGCGGGCCGTCGGTCCGCCACTGTTCATGCACCAGGCGGCTGCTGAAGCGGCCGCGTCGGCGGTCCACCAGGCGCGTCACACGGTCCGGCCACCAGCCGCAGCGCCGGATCCAGCGCCCGTGAAAAATGTTGCGCCGTGTGAAGCTGTAAGCCGCCGGCCCCCGGTCGTCCAGCGTCAGTCCCGCGATGCAGGCCGCGGTTTCTGCCGGCACCTGCTCGTCGGCATCCAGAATAAGCACCCAGTCGTGGGAGCAACGGTCTACGGCCAACTGCTTCTGGCGCGCAAACCCCAGCCAGGACTGCGCATGCACGCGGCAGCCAAAATCCCTGGCGATGGCCACAGTGCCGTCCCGGCTGCCGGCGTCCACCACCACGATTTCATCGGCAAAGGCGACGCTGCGCAGGCAACGGGGCAGCCGCCGCTCCTCGTCGCGGGTGATGATGGCAATGGAAAGGGGCGGCGTCACGTGGCACCTCCGGATGAATCCCGCAGCCCGCCGCCGCTCACCAGGCCGTTGGGGCAGAAATAGCTCTCCGAGGTCAGGGCCGCCTCCAGCAGCCGGTCGTTGCGGGCCAGGCTGCGGCGGTCGTGCTCCGCGTGCCACAGGTGGTAGCAGACGGCCATGAAGGGGTGCTCCAGGCGCTTGAGCCCCAGACGGTAGAGCCGCACCACCAGTTCGGTGTCTTCCCTTCCCCAGCCCTCGAAATCCTGGTTAAAACCGTTGACCGCCACCAGGTCGCGGCGGAAAATGCCCATGTTGCAGCTGCGCACGCCTCCGAGCCGCCGGGTACGCACGGGTTTGACCAGCGGCACCCGCAGCAGATGGTGCCAGTTGCCCAGCTGTCCCCGCAACACCTCGAAGGCCAGCTTCCAGGGGCGCCCGGCGTCTTCGGCCGTAAAGCGCGGTGAAAGCCGGGGTCCGACCAGAACGCGCTTGCCCTGGAAGAAATAGCCGGGGCAAGCCAGCCGCAGGTGATCCTCCACGAAATGACAACCGGGAATGCAGTCCCCGTCGAGCAGGATGATGTAAGCCTGGGGGCAGGCTGCGATGGCGCGGTTGCGGATGCGGGCCGCACGGAAACCGCGGTCCTGCTGCCGAACGTGTCGCAGCGCGAAGGGGGCCGCCGCGGCGGCCTGCCCCACCACGGCCGCGGTCTCCGGTCCCGAACCGTCGTCGGCCACGGCCACCTGGTCCGGCAGGCGCGTCTGCCGGACCAGCGCCCGCAGCACCTCCGCCAGCGCACGTGGGCGGTTGTATGTGGTAACGATTACCGCTGCATCCATTTTTCCATCATCTTCGCCCGCCGGGACAGCGGCACCTCTATTTCCCTTTTCGCGGCTCGCGCGGCCAGGGGTGATAGGGCCGGGTTTTCCAGCGCCGGTGTACCCACATCCACTGGTCGGGCCGGCGGCGGATGAACTCCTCCAGCACCCGGTTGAAACGCCGCGTGTTCTCCTCCACGTCTTTCACCTTGTCGCCGCTGCGGACCAGCGGAATCTCCGGGCCGAACTCGATGGTGAAGCCGCCGTCGACCCGCGACATGCAGACCGGCACCACCGGCGCCCCGGTGCGCAGCGCCAGCAGCGCCAGGCCCGAGTTGGTGCAGGCGCGGTGCCCGAAAAAATCCACGAACACGCCCTCGTACCAGTCCACGTTCTGGTCAAACAGAATGGCCACCGCGTCCCCGGCCCGCAGGCGTCGCAGGATGGACCGCATGGCGTGGGCATTGCGAATCATGCGGGCGCCCAGTTGGGAACGATACTCCAGGAAAAAGCGGTCCAGGGGCTTGAAGTCCAGTCGCCGATAGATGACGCTGACGGGGTGGTTGGTGACAGCCGCCGTGTAGATCAGCAGTTCCCAGTTGCCGTAGTGCGCCGTCATCATCAGCACCCCCCGCCCCTTGGCGATGGCGCGTCGATAATTTTCCAGGTGAATCATGGTGGTGTGGCGCTTGAATTTCTTCAGGTCGATCCCGGTGGACCAGCCCACCTCGAAAACGATGCGCCCCAGGTTCCGGAACACGCGGCGGGCCAGTTGTTCGATCTCCCGCCCGGATTTCTCGTTTCCGAAGGCCCGGTGCAGGTTGTCCAGGGCCACCTGCCGACGCTGGCGATCCAGGGCCCACCACAGGTCGCCGCACAGGTTTCCGGCCCGCACTGTCCAGGAAAGGGGCATCTGGCCCATGGCCCGGAACACGCCGCGAATCAGATGGTAAACGATGTCTTCAGAACCGAGCACTCTGGATGCCATGGTGCGCCGTGACCGAAATTTTGCGATTGACGGTTGCCCGCTAAAAATGGAATAGAGAGGGACTGATTCCGATTACTAGGGTCTACCGGATTTGTAAAACCCTTTTGTACGCCCCCGTTCACCGGCAGAGACCGACCCGTCGACCGGAAAGCGGTCACCGTTGCGCGGCACGGCTCTGGAAATCGTTGGCATCACCGGCCCCTTATGCGAACCGCTTTTAAACTCTACGAACTGGCCTGGGAGGCGGCACTGCCGCTGCTGCGGCGCAACCGCCGCCTGGCCGAAGGATTCGACCAGCGTGTGCTCGCACGCCCCTTGCCCTGCGCGGACGTCTGGATCCAGGCCGCTTCGGCCGGTGAAGCTTACCTGGCCTGGTCGCTGGCAGGGGAATTGCTGTCGAGCGCAAATCCCCCGGACGTGCTGTTGACGTCCACTACCCGCCAGGGGCTGGACATCCTGGTGCAGGCGGCCGACGCGATGCGCGACTCGTCACCGAAGGCCCGCGTTACCACCGCCTACTTCCCCTTCGACCGCCCGTCCTCCATGCAGCGCGCGCTGGCCCAGGTGCGGCCGCGCGTGCTGGTGCTGCTGGAGGCCGAGATTTGGCCCGCACTGCTGCGGGCGGCGCGCCTTGCCGGGACACGCATTCTTATCATAAACGGCCGCCTGCGGGCAACCAGCCTGCGGCATTACCGGCTGCTGCCCGGCTTCTGGCGCGAACTGGCGCCTGACCACGTGGCGGCCATCTCCGCTGCGGACGCCGCCCGTTTCCGCCGACTGTTCCCCGGTTGCCCCGTCGAGGTGATGCACAACATCAAGTTCGACTGCATCGAGACCGACCCGGGACCCGCCGGCCGGCCGAATCCCCTGCGCTCGCTGCCGGCGCCCGGGACCGGCTTCCTGGTGCTGGGCTCCATCCGCAGGGACGAGGAGCAGGATACGGCCCGCCTGATGCGCGCCGTGCTGGCACAGCACCCCAACACACTGATCGGGCTGTTTCCCCGGCACATGCACCGCCTGGCAGCCTGGCAACGGCGGCTGGACCGCCTCGGGCCGCCCTGGCGGCTGCGTTCGCAGGTCACGGCCCCCTTGGCTGGGCCGGCCGTGGTGCTGTGGGACGTTTTCGGAGAGCTGAAGCAAGCCTACGCCCTGGCCGCGGCGGCTTTCGTGGGCGGCAGCCTCAAGCCGCTGGGGGGACAGAACTTCCTCGAGGCCATGGTCTGCGGCGTAAAACCGGTCATGGGCCCCTTCTGGGACCACTTTCACTGGGTGGGGGCGGAAGTGGTCACCCGTGGACTGGTGCGCATGGTGCCCGATTGGCCCAGTGCCGCGCGCCGTCTGGCCGCCGACCTGGCGGACCCGCCCCCGCGCGAGGCCGTGCGCTCCGAAGCGCTGGCCTACATCCGGCGACGCCGTGGCGGCAGCCGGCTTGCATCGCGCGTGATCCGGCATTATCTTGACCAGACGCCGGGACCGCGCCGCGTGCCGCGGCGACCGCCGGCCCAATAGGCGGCCGGGGGATGTCCCGCATTTTTCTCAACACCACAAAAGGAGACCCAAACCCATGGACATGGAAGTCTATTTCCCGGGCAATTTGCGGGTGAACGCCGATTACGCGGGATTCACCATCGAAACCGACCAGGCCAAGGAAGAAGGCGGCGACGCCAGTGCTCCGGAACCCTTCACGCTCTTTCTGGCCTCCATCGGAACCTGTGCCGGTGTGTATGTGCTCTATTTCTGCCGCGAGCGCAATATCGACACCGAGGGGATCCGCCTGCGGCTCTCCTTCACCCGCAACGAAAAAAAACACATGATCGAAAAAATCGACATCCGCATCCTGCTGCCGGACGGTTTTCCCGAGAAGTACCGTGACACCGTGGTGCGCATCGCCGGCATGTGCAGCGTCAAGAAGCACCTCTTCGACCCGCCGGAGTTCGACATCCGGGCCGTACCGGCAGACGCCGTGTAGGGCACTTCAGACGCCGCCGTGCGCCGGGGCGCTGCTGGCGAGGCAGTCGTCCAACAGCCGGAGCAACCGGTCCTCGCCCGCCAACAGGCGCATTTCCACGCCCATCACCAGCAGCGGCAACGGCCATGCGAAGCGGCCGGCAAAACGTACGTAGTCTTTTTCGGTGGTAACCAGCAACTCGGCTCCCAGGCGCCGGGCGGTCTCGGAGATCATGGTGCGGTCCTGATCGGCGTAGCGGTGATGGTCCGCAAAGGCCAGTCGTCCGGACAGGCGGTACCCCGCCCCGACCAGGCCCTGGAAAAAGCAGTCGTTGCGGGCGATACCTGAAAAGGCCAGTGCACGAAGGCCCTTCGCATCGGCGGTGCGACCGCCGGGCGTGATTTCGCGCCTTCCCACGGGCACCAGGCCGCAGGGCCGGCTGTCATGCGCAGCCGTAAAGACCGGCGCCGGAGCGGCCCGTTTGGCCACCGCGGCGACGCGGCGGGAGACAAGCGCCTCGTTCAGGCCGTCGGCGCGCGTGAGGACCACCGCGTGGGCCCGGCCCAGGGCCGAAAGCGGCTCCCGCAGGGTGCCGCGCGGCAGGATCCGTCCGTTTCCGAAGGGACGGGCGGCGTCCATCAGCACCAGGTTGAAGTCCCGCTCCAGCGCCAGGTGCTGAAAGGCGTCATCGAGCACCAGCACGGCAGCGTCCAGTCGACGGATGGCCAGCATGCCGGCGCGGTAGCGGTCGGCGCCCACCACCACGGGGACGCCGGGCAGACTGCGGGCCATGAGAACCGGCTCGTCGCCGCCGGCGGCGGCATCCATGCGTAGGCACCGGCCGTCGCTGACCACACCGCCGCGCTTTTCGGCCCGCCCCCCGTATCCACGGCTGACCACCGCCACGCGCAGGCCGCGCCGCTGCAGACGGCGGGCCAGCCACACCGCCATGGGCGTCTTGCCGGTGCCACCGGCGGCCAGGTTGCCGACGCAGATGACGGTGGCCGGAAGGCGCCGGGGCCTGACCAGCAGTCGTCGGGCGTAGCAATCCGCGCGCAGCGCCATGGCACCGCCGTAGACCCGGGACAACAGGGTCAGCACGGCTGGGCCCAGCCCGCGGCGCCCCCCGTCGTCCATCAGTGCAACGAGTCGCCGCCTGAGCCGGTCCGCGCCGGCGGAACCCGGCGCCGTTGTCCCTCTGTCGCCGCTTTGGTCAGACACTTTTCACTCCGCGTTGAGCAGCGTGAACAATCCCAGGCAGGAAAAAATGACGTTGGCCAGCCACACGGCCACCACCGGGGGCAGCATCTCGCCGTAACCCAGCGACACGCAGAAGCTATAGAACACCCAGTACAGGAAGGAGAGCCCCAGACCCACGGCGATAATGATCGCCAGGCTTTCCTTGCGGCTGCCCCGCGTTCCCAGCGAGATCCCCGTTCCGATAAGGCACAGCACGATGCACACCAGCGGGAAGGCGATCTTGGCCTGCAGGTCCACGCGGTACTTGGTGCTGTCATAGCCTTCCGATTCCAGCTTGCGCACGTAGGCCCGCAGTTCCAGGTACCCCATCTCCTCCACGGGCTTTACGATGCGCCGCAGGTCGGCGGGCACGAAGCTGAGCTTTTCCGCCTGCCGCCGGTGGTACGTGGCCCTGTATGTGCCCGTGGTTTCGTCCAGGTGCTGGTCCAGAACATCCTCGAGAACCCAGTGGTCCCCCTTGTAAACAGCGCTCTTGGCGTCGATGCGGCGCACCAGATTGAACCACTTGTCGAAATAGTTGACCTTCAGGGTGTAGATGGTGTTGCTCACGGGGTTGAAGTAGACAATGTGCGAAATCTGGCCCTTGTCGCGCAACCAGATGTTTTTCTTCTCGGCTTTGGCGGGCAGTTTCTTGCGCACTTCACCCAGCCAGATGCGGTTGGATTTTGCAATGGTGACGGGCACCACCACCTCGGAAAGCACGAACAGGATCAGGCTGCCCGCCAGGCCCACCAGCGCCACAATGCGCACCAGGTAGAAAGCGCTCAGGCCGCTGGCCTTGAGGGCCACGATCTCGTTGTTGCGCTTCATAATGCCGAACACCACCAGCACCGACAGCAGCACCCCAACCGGCAGGATCTGCGCCACGATGAAGGGAATCTTGTAGAGGAAATAGGGCACCGAGCGAATCAGCGGGACCCCGGACTCCATGAAGTTGTCGATGCGCTCAAAAAAATCGACCATCAGGTAGATGCCCACCACAGCCAGCAGGATCAGCGAAAAGTATCGCAGAATCTCGCGCACGATGTATCGGGAGATGATGGACATGACGGTCAGCCGCTCCTGCGCCGCCGCAGCCGGCGGGTTACCCGGTAAAGAAAATCGAAACTCACCGGCCGCTCGTTCAGGGTGCGTACGAACAGCCACAGCCCGATGGCACCCACCACCAGATTGGGCACCCACATGCCGATGATGGGCGGATACTTGCCGGCTTCCCCGAAAACCTGCCCGGCCGAAAGCAGCAGATAGTAGAACAGGAATGCCAGCAACCCCAGGGCCAGCCCGAAAGATCGCTTGGCGAAGCGGGTCTGCACGCCCAGCGGGATGGCCAGCAACCCCAGGGCGAAGCAGGCGAAGGGCATGGAAAACTTCTTGTAGTACTGCATGAGCGCCAGGTAGTAGCGGGAGTCGTGGGGGGAGTGGGCCAGGAAATCCCGCAGTTCCGGGAGGCTCATCTCGATATCATCTTTTTCCTCCCTGGCGCTGGCCTGTGAGGCCGCGCGCTGAATGTCCAGGTTAACGTCGTAACGCTCGAAATGAACCGTGTTGACCGAACGGCTGTCGATGTCCACCTGGTAGATGATGCCGTCGTAGAGACGCAGCTGCACCCGCAGCCTGCGCGGGTCCCGCAACAGCCGGCCGCGCGGCGCCACCAGGGTCTGGGCCGAGGTTTCGTTGCGGTGGTCTTCGATGAACACGTCCTTGAGCAGCTTGCTCTGCCGGTCAAATGCGCTGACGTACATGGTGATGCCGCTGAAGCTGTCGTTGAAGGTGCCCGGCTTGAGCCCCACGTCGAAATGCTGGGCGGCCACCTGGTAGGTGAGCCTCTTGAGCGAAAGCTGCCCCCAGGGCAACGCGTAGATGCCCATGAAAGCCGTCAGCAGGCTGCCGGCCAGACAGAAGACGAATACCGGCGGCACCAGTTGCAGGATGCTAACACCGCCGGCCTTGAGCGCCAGGATCTCCCGGTCGTTGGACAGCCGCAGGAAGGTCAGCAAGACACCCATCATGACTGACATGGGCATCACGAAGACCAGGAAGTAGGGCATGGAATAAGCCAGCATCTTAAACAGGATGAAAATGCTGATGCGGTAGTTGACGATCAGGTTGGTGATCTCCAGGATCTGCGTCATCAGAAAGACGAACGTAAAGAAGATCATGTTGAGCACCGACGGCGCCAGCATCTCTTTGAGCAGGTAGCGGTTGATGGTGGTGTTGAGGCGCATCCGGCATCCTTTTATACGCCGTTGTCGAACTGCATTCTGTAAAGCTTGCAGTACTCCCCATCCGCGCAGAGCAGTTCCTGATGCCGGCCCTGCTCCACGATGCGGCCGTCCACGATCACCAGGATGCGGTCGGCATAGGCGGTGGTAGAGAGACGATGGGCGATGACGAAGGTGGTGCGCCCCTGCATGAGGTTCTGCAGGGCTTTCTGCACCAGCATCTCCGACTCGCTGTCGAGTGAGGAGGTGGCCTCGTCCAGGATCAGGATGGGCGCATCCTTGAGCAGCGCGCGGGCGATGCACAGCCGCTGTTTTTCCCCCCCCGACAGGCGGCCGCCCAGTTCACCAATGTTGGTCTCGAACCCCTTGGGAAACTGCCGGATGAAGTCGTAGGCGTAAGCGGCCTTGGCGGCCGCCTCGATGTCCTGCATACGGGCCTCCGGGTTGCCGTAGGCGATATTGTTACGCACGCTGTCGTTGAACAGGATAGGCTCCTGGGTCACGATGGCGATCTGGCTGCGCAGCGACTGCACCGCCAGGTCGCGCACGTCGATGCCGTCTACGCATACCCGTCCGCCGGTGGCATCGTAGAAGCGCGGGATCAGGTTGACCAGCGACGTCTTGCCGCCACCGCTCATGCCCACCAGCGCCAGCACTTCCCCGGCGCGGGCCTCCAGATTGATGTCCTGCAGCACCTGCTCGCGGCCGTCATAACTGAAATTCACCTGTTCGAAACGCACCGCGTGCGGCCCCGGCTCCAGCAACCGGGGTTCTTCAGGATCCCGAATCTCGTTTTCCCGCTCCAGAATGTCGAAAATGCGGTCCACCGCCGCCAGGCCCTCCTGGATGGCGTTGTTGAGACGCGTCAGCTTTTTGACCGGGTCGTAGAGAAACAGCACGGCCGCCAGGAAGGAGAAAAAGGTCCCCGGCGTGGAGGTGCCGTTGATCACGCGGTAACCGCCGTACCAGATGATGAAGGCGATGCCCAGCCCGGCCAGGAACTCCATCACCGGTGACGACAGGGACTTGATGCGCGCGCTTCGAACCTCCAGGTCAAAAAGCTCCCGCGCCCGGCGGCGAAAGCGCCGGTTTTCGTACTCTTCCATGCCGAAGGCCTTGACGATCTTGCTGCCCGCGAAGGTCTCATGCAGTAGGGCGTTAAGGTCGGCCATGGCTTCCTGGCAGCCGGTGCTCACCCGCCGGATGCGCCGCCCGAACTCGACGATGGGGAAAAAGGCCACCGGCAGGATAACCATGGCGAACAGCGCCATCTTCCAGTCACGGTAGAAAATAACGAAGGTCAGCCCGATGATGGTGAAGACATCGCGCAGGGCGCTGGTGACCGCCGTGGAGACCATCTCGCGCACGATATTGACGTCGTTGGTGATGCGCGACATGAGCACGCCGGTGCGTTCGCTGTGGAAAAAGGACAGCGGCAGGCTCTGGATCTTCTCGTAGAGCAGGCAGCGCAGCTGCATGATGATCTCCTGGCCCACGTAGCTCATCAGGTATTCCTTGCCGTACATGCCGGCACCGCGCAGCAGGTAGAGCAGCACCACGGCAAGGGGGATGATCATCAGCAGTTTGCTGTTCTTGTTGACAAAGATGTCGTCCATCACCGGCTTGACCAGGAAAGCCGAAGCCGAGGTGGAGGCCGCCAGTACCAGCATGCACAGCATGCCGCCGGCCAGCTTGAGGCGCTGGTTCTTGATCAGGCCCAGCAGCTGGCGGTGGCGGGCGGTAAACTTGAATCGGGGCAGTATTTTCATAATCGGCAGTCTCCTGCCAGCAGCGCCAGGGCGATGTCGCCCACCCGGTCCGAAGCACCGGGTCCTCCCAGCAGGCTGCGGGTGTTGAGCAGTTGTTCCCGCATCTCCTCCAGCCGCCGCGGATCGGCCAGCATGGCGGCCACCGTGCGGGCGAGGGTTTCCGGGTTGGCCTCATGCTGGATGAGTTCCGGCACGATCTTGCGGCCCGCGATGAGGTTGACCAGCCCGATGTGCTCCACCCGGATGAGCAGCTTTCCCAGCAGGTAGCTCACCGGAGAGACACGGTAGATGATGACCATGGGCATGCCGCTGATACCCGTTTCCAGGGTCACCGTCCCGGAGACCGCCATCACCATGCGGCTTTCCGACAAAATACGCCGCATGCCGCCGTCGAGCATCTCGGTGCCCGGCGGCATGCCCCCGGCGGCGACGGCATCGCGCACCACGTCATCGCCGACGCCCGCGGCAATGGAGACCAGGAAACGCAGGTCGGGCTCCCGGGCGGCCAACCGTTTCGCGGCCTGGAGCATGATGGGCAGGTGGCGGGCCACCTCGCCATCCCGGGATCCCGGCAGTAGACCGACGACCCGGCTGCGGCGCCAGTGTTGGACTTCGGCCACGGGCGGTGCGCCATGGTCCAGCAGCGGGTGCCCAACAAAGCTGACCGGCACCCGCCACCGGCGGTAGAAGTCGGCCTCGAAAGGCAGGATCACCGCCATGTGGTCCACCCGTCGCCGGATCTTTTTCACCCGCCCGGAGCGCCAGGCCCACAGCTGCGGGCTGATGTAGTACAGTACGGGGACTCCCCGCCGCCGGGCCTCGGCAGCCACGTGCAGGTTGAAGTCGGGAAAATCGATCAGGATCAGCAGATCCGGCGACAGCCGACGCAGCATCTGCTTGGCGGTGTTCACGGCCCTCTTCAGGACCGCCAGCCGGGAAAACACCTCGGTAATACCCACCACCGAAAGCGTCGCCGCGTCGATCACGATGCGCACACCGGCCGCCCGCATGGCCTCGCCGCCGATGCCGTAGACCAGAAGCCGCCGCGTCTTGCGGTGCAGCGCCTGGACCAGCATGGCGCCGTGCAGGTCGCCGGAGGCCTCTCCGGCGATGATCATCACGTTCTTTGGCTGGGCTGTGGACATGACGGCACGCCTAGATCAGGCATTCCCTGGCGGCGGCATTGATCTGCCGCATGATGTCCAGGGCGACGCCCAGGGCGTCGCGCCCCACCCGCGCCGATACACGCGGTGCCCGGCGACCGCGGACATTACGCACAAAAGCTGCCAGTTCGTCCTCCAGCACGTCGGATTCGGTGAATGACAGCTGCTCCACCTCCATGCCCGGGATCAGGCCGCCCTTCTTTTCCGCATTGCGGTGAATGACGGTGATCTGTCGGCTGGCAAAATCCACCGAAATGTAGGCATCTTTCTGAAACAGGCGGATCTTGCGCTGGTTCTTAAGGGAAATGCGACTGGCCGTGACATTGGCCACACAGCCACATTCGAATTCCAGGCGCGCGTTGGCGATGTCCACCTGGCCCGATATCACCGGTACGCCGGCCGCCCGTATCTCCCTGACCTCCGACTTGACGAAGTTCAGAATGATATCGATGTCGTGGATCATGAGATCCAGCACCACGCTGACATCGGTGCAGCGGGGCTTGAAGATGCTCAACCGGTGGGACTCGATGAACATGGGCTGCCGGATGTAGTCGCGCAGGGCGATGACCGCCGGGTTGTAGCGCTCCAGGTGTCCGATCTGAACGATCAGGCCGCGTTCGTCGGACACCCGGATGAGTTCGTCGGCCTGGGCCAGCGAGGTGGTGATGGGTTTTTCAATGAGCACGTCCACATCATGGTTGAGAAAGTCCATGCTCACCGTGAAATGCTCGGGAGTGGGTACCACCACGCTGACGGCGTCCACCTTTCCCAGCAGCCGGCGGTGATCCGAAAAGGCCCGCGTGCCAAGCTGCCGGGCGACTTCCTCTGCCCGGCGGGCATCGATATCGGCCACACCCACCAGCTCCACCTCGGGCATGCGGGCGTACTTTTCGGCGTGAAATTTTCCCAGGTAACCGACGCCCACCACGCCGACCCGCAACCGTTTGTCCGAGCGATCCGCATTCATATCTCAGTCGTCCACTCCCTTCAGGGCCACGACGGCAATGCCGGCCCTGTCGGCTGCCGCCACCATTTTCTCCCGGTCGAAAACCACGGTGCGCCCGGCCTCCACGGCCAGGGCCGTGGCGCCGTGGGCCGCCATGGTCTCAATGGTTTCCACGCCCACCGCGGGGATGTCGAAGCGCAGGTCCTGGTTGGGCTTGCAGATCTTGACCACCACGGCGTTGCCGCGCCCCAGGCCGCCCCCCCGGGCGATGGTGGCGTCGGTTCCATCGATGGCCTCCACCGCCAGCACGCTGCCGCCGCCCATGACTACGCACTGGCCGATGCCCAGGCGACCGATGTCCTTGGCCAGTTTCCAGCCCAGTTCGATGTCGTCCCTTTCGGCCCGGCTGGGTCTGCGGCGCGTCCAGCAACCCTCCGGTGCCAGCAGCTCCGGCACCAGTTCCGTGGACGGCAGCACCCGGATGCCCGACTTTTCGAGCACCCCGGCAAAGGCACGCAGGATACCGTCATCATGGGTGTGACGCATGGCGGCAAACAGGGCGATGGCCTTGGTGTCCGGCCTTACATCGGTGAACATGCGGGTCTTGCGGATGCCGCCGATCATGGCGGCCACCCCCACCCCGCTGCGTTTGAAGAACCGAATCAGCTTCTTGATCTGACCCACGTGCAGCCACTGGATGGCATCCACCTGCTGCGCCAGTTCCTCAACCGTTTCACCAATGTGGGCCACGGCGTACACGGACAGCCCCCTGTCGCGTGCCGCGCGGGCAAAGATCAGGGGAAACTGCCCGTTGCCGGCGATCAGGCCGATTTTCCGCTGCGCAGGGGCGCCGCTGTGATCCGTTGGTGATGACATGGTCTCTTCAGCGGGTGATTCCCCGCTGGGAACTCTCCACAAAGGCGATGAAAGTTTCGACTTCTGGCAGCGCCTCGACCTCGCTGCGGATCTTTTCGATGGCCTCCCTGAGCGAAAGGCTGCTGCGGAAGACGATGCGGTAGACTTTCTTGAGCGCCGCCAGGGTCTCGGGGCGGAAGCCGTGGCGCTTGAGGCCTATCGTGTTGAGGCCGTATAGCTTGGCCCGGTTGCCCCACGCCAGCGTGTACGGGGGGATGTCCTTGTCCACGCCCGAGGTGCCCCCCACGAAAGCGTATTCGCCGATGCGCGAAAACTGGTGTACGGCGGTCAGGCCGCCCAGGGTGGCACAGTCGCCGATGGTGATGTGTCCGGCCAACGTGGTGTTGTTGGCCAGAATCACGCGGCGGCCCAGCTGGCAGTCGTGGGCGATGTGGCAATAGGCCATCAGGAAGTTCTCCTCCCCCACCCGGGTGGTGCCGCCGCCGGACGCGGTCCCCCGGTTGATGGTCACGAACTCACGAATGACGGTGCCGTCGCCGATGACGACGTAGCTCTCCTCGCCGCCCCAGTCAATAGTCTGGGGAATGGCGCCCACGGAGGCATATTGGAAAATATAGCAGCGGGCGCCGATGGTGACGAAGGGTTCGATAGTGACGTGGGGCCCGATGACGGATCCCTTGCCGATCTTTACATTGGCCGCCACCACACTGTATGGTCCGATGGTGACATCAGCCCCGATTTCGGCCTGGTTGTCCACGATGGCTGTGGGGTGTATCATTTCCAATCCTCAATGATGAATTCGCGCAGATCACCGCGGCCGCAACGGCTGCGTGGTGCAAGCGTTTCTCTGCAGGTTCTGTGGTGTGGCATGCCGACGATCCGGTTCATGGTCGGCCGCCGTTTTCTAAAAACGTCCGATCAGTTCGCCCTCGGCCACCACCTTGCCGTCCACCGTGGCCGTGCCTTTCATCTTGGCCACGTTTCCGCGGGTGCGCCCCAGGGTGACGTCCAGAATCAACTGGTCCCCCGGATACACCGCCCGGCGGAATTTGACCCTGTCCATTCCCAGAAAGTAGACCGCCTCTGGGGAGGCTTCATCGGCCGAGGCGCAGACCAACAGCCCGCCGGCCTGGGCCAGGGCCTCGATAATCAGAACGCCCGGCATGATGGGCTGCCCGGGGAAATGGCCCTGAAAAAAGGGCTCGTTGATGGTGACGTTCTTCAGGGCCACGATTTTTTCTTTGGAGACGAATTCCAGCACCCGGTCCACCATCAGAAAAGGATAGCGGTGGGGCAGCATCGACAGAATCTTCTGGATATCGAAAGGCTTTTCCATGGTGATATTCCTCTTTTCAGGCGAGACGACCGCCGGAGTCCACCACCGCTCTGCGGGGCGTTTGCGCCGGCCTGACTCAATCCGGCTTCTCCCCCGATGCGAATGCGGCGGCTGCCTCCAGCGCTCTGAGGCGCTTTTCGAGGTCGGCCATCTGCTTCCTGAATTCCGGCAGGCGCGGGATGATGCGATGCACCTTGAGCCAGGTGCGATGGGGCATCTCCGGTGAACCGGACACGATCTGGCCTTCGGGCACCGACTTGGCCAGGCCCGCCTGGGGGCCGACGATCACCCGGTCACCCAGGGTCAGGTGCTGCGACACGCCCGACTGGCCCGCCAGGATGCAGTGGCTACCGATGGTCACGCTGCCGGAAACGCCGGCCTGGGCTGCCATCACGGTGTGCGACCCGACGGTGACGTTGTGGGCGATGTGCACCTGGTTGTCCGTCTTGACGCCGCTCTGGATCCAGGTTCTGCCGAATGTGGCACGGTCGATGGTGTTGCCGGCGCCGATGTCCACGTCGTCATCGATCTGCACGATGCCCGTGTGGGGAATGGGATGGTAACGCTCCCCATCGTTGACGTACCCGAACCCGATGGACCCGATCACGGTGGCGGCCTGGATGCGCACCCGGCTGCCGATGCGGCAGCGCTCCAGGATGGTGACGTTGGGCCAGATCTCCACGTCGTCGCCCATTTGCACGTCGTCGCCGATGAAGGTGCCGGCGGCGATCTTGACCCGGTCGCCCAGACGCACCCGGTCCCCGATGACCACGTGGGGCCCCAGGTACACGTCCCGGCCCATCTCGACGTCCTGTCCCGTGCAGGCCGTCGGATCGATGCCGATCCTGGGCGGGGCCTTGGGCACAAAGCGGTCCAGCAGCTTCAGAAAGGTGAGTTCCGGGTTGTCCACCCGCAACAGGTTCCTGCCGGGCGCCTCGAAACCCCTGGGCACCAGAATGGCGCCGGCATCGGTCTCATCGATGCGTCTCAGGAAACGGCTGCTGCCGGCATAGGTAAGCTGGTCGCCGGAGGCCGTCTCAAAGGGGGCCGCTCCGCGGATGAGCACTTCCCCGTCCCCGGCCAGTTCGGCCCGCAGCAGGGCCGCGATGTCCCGCAGTTTTGCTTCCATGTTTGCGTTCTCCGTCCGCGGATCCTACTTTTTCTTCTTCTTGGCGTAGGTGCGGTTGAATTCCTTGATCAGCTTGTCTGTGATGTCCAGCTTCTTGGGGGCGTATAGCACGCCCATGCGGTCGATGATCATCAGGTAGCCCTCCTTCTTGCCGAGTTCGTTGGCCACCTTCAGAATCTCCTTTCTGAGCTCGCCCAAGAGCTTCTTCTCCATGTTCTGCAGCTCCTGGCGATACTTGACCTGGGAGGACTTCAGGTCGTTGATCTTGATGCGGATTTCGCGCTCGCGGTTGTCGCGCACCTCCTTGCTCAGCACCATGGCCTCGCGCTGCAGGCGGTTTTTGAGATCCTGTATCTCTTTGCCCTTCTTTTTGAGTTCGGCCTCCATCTTCTTGCCGGCGGCGTTGATCTTGGCCTGGGCCGCCTTGCCGGCCTTGGAAGTCATCAGCACCCGCTGGGCGTTGACGATTCCGATCTTGGCCACGTCCGCCGCCAGGGCCGACTGGGCCACGAGAAAAAAAGCGAGCGCCGTCACGCAAACGACTATTCTATTCCATTTCATAGTGTTCTCCCTCAGATAAAATGATTTACCCCTCGCTTCAAACCTCCCACTTATAGGTCATACTTCTCACTTTTCACTTCACACTTCAAACTTCTAGAACGCTGCCCCCATGCCGAACTCCCACTTTCCGCCGGAAGGCCCATCATCCTCGGGGTTGAGGATAAAGGCGTATTCCAGGCGAATGGGCCCCATGGGCGAAAGCCAGCGCACCCCCAGGCCGGCGCTGGTGCGCAGGTCCGAAAGATCCGGGCTCTGTCCCTGCCCGTATACGTTGCCGGCATCGAAGAAAACCACCCCGAAGATGCCCTGATCCTTGAGCAGCGGCATGCGGTACTCGGCGTTGAACTGCACGAAGGAATTGCCGCCGATCTTGTTGCCGTCGGCGTCGTAGGCCGAAATATCGCGGAAATCGTAACCACGCACCGACGTGATGCCGCCCAGGTAGAAGCGCTCGTAGTCCGGCAGGATACCGCCGGCCTCATTGACGTAGCCGGCCTTGCCCCGCAGGAACCCCGAGGTGGACCAGATAATGGGGAAATACCAGCCCACTTCGCCCACGGCCTTGTAAAAGCCGACATCGCCTCCCAGGCCGGCATAGGTCAGGGTGATGCGGTTGAGCATGCCCTTGGTGGCGTTGTACAGGTTATTGCGGCTGTCGTAGGTCAGAATGGCCGAAAGGCTGCTGGTGACGTTGGTGCCCTCCAGATCCTTGATGGACTGGGCGGCAGATGCATCGATATCGTAAATGTTGGAACTGTCGAACAGGTAGCGCCCGGTCAGGCGGGTGTAGCGCCAGACCGGGTATCCGGCCCGCAGGGCGCCGCCGGAGCTGGTACGCTGGTAGACGTCGTAGTCGCGGTCCCAGACGAAGGCATCCACCCCGGCGGACAGCGGAATGTCGAAGAGCCACGGCTCGGTGAAACTCAGGTCCACTCGGTTGGTCCGGCCGCCGACCATGCCCCGCAGGTTCAGAATCTGGCCACGCCCGAAAAGGTTGCGCTGGGTGATAGAGCCGGTGGCGAACATTTTCTCCACCGTCCCGTAACCGGCCCCCATGGAGAACGACCCCGTGGATTTCTCAGTGACGTCGATCTTGACGACCATCTTGTCGTCACCGCGGCCCTTCTTGGTATCCACTTTGACGTCCTCGAAATAATCCAGGCGGTACAGGTTGCGGATGCCCTGCTTCAACCGGCCGCCGCTGTACAGCTCCTGCTCGTAAATGGGCAGCTGGCGGCGAATGACCTTGTCGCGGGTCTTGTCGTTTCCGGCAATAATGATTTTTTCGAAATAAACCAACTTGCCCTTATCAATGGAAAAGTCGATGTCTACCGTCAGGTCCTGCTTGTTGCGCTTGACCAGCGGGTTGATCTCGGCGTAAGCGTAGCCCGCATCCGAATAGATGTCCGTCAACACCAGTACATCGTTGCGAAGCACTTCACGGCTGAAATACCGCTGGGAGGGAATCTTGAGTTTGGCCAGCAGGGAAGGTTTGGGCCAGATCAGGTCTCCGCTCAGGTCGACCCGTCCGACCTTGTAGCGCGCCCCCTCCTCGATTTTAATGGTAATGTAAATCCACTTGCCGCTGTACTTGATCTCGGGCTCAGCCACACGGGCGTCAATGTAGCCGTTGTTGTGATAAAAAGCCGCGATCTGGGCGACGTCCTGCTTGAGGTCCTCCATCTTGAGGTCACCGGAAGACGTCAACCAGGAGAAAAAGCCCTTTTCCGAGGTTTTCATCAGGCCCTTGAGCTTTTTGGAACTGTACGCGTGGTTGCCCACGAAGGTGATCTCCTTGATGCGGATCTTTTCCCCCTCGCTGATATCAAACTCCAGGTCGGCCTGGTTGTGCTCTCGCGGGATGACCTTATAGGTGACCTCCACGTTATGATAATTCTTCTCGCGGTACATGTTCTTGATGGCCTCGATGTTGCTCTTGACCTTGAAGGTGTTGAGAATCGAGCCGGTCTTGATGTCCAGGGCATCCATGAGCTCGTTGTTTTCGAAAACGTGGTTTCCCTCGAAACGGATATGACGAATGGTGGGCTTTTCTTTAACGTGGAAAATGATGACCTGTCCGTCTCCGCTCTTCTTGGACTCCACGCGCACGTCGTCGAAGTAGCCCATGGCATAGATGGCCTTGAGATCACGGGATATGCTGCGCGCCAGGAAAACGGATCCGGGCTTGGTCTTGATCACCCGCTTGATGGCGTCGGCCTCGATGCGCACGTTTCCCTCAACCTTGACTTCCACCACCTTCTCGCGCTTGAAAATCTTGAGCCCCATCTCCTGGGAAAGCTTCTCCAGGCTGGCCGGCAGGTTCTCCATGCCCCGGCCCTCCACGTAGAAGTGCTCGGGCGGTCCCCCGGTATGCACGCCGAGCAGACTGGCGTCGAGGCTGAAGTGCTGGCCCACGCGGGTCAGGCTGCCCCACACTACGAAGTCGGCGCCCTGCTCCCGCCCCAGGCTCCGCAGTGCCTCGTTGCCCTGGTCCACCAGCATTCGCACATCCGCGGCAGTGGTCTCCCACGAGACCAGGCCAGCCCCCTGGGCCTGCAGATCTCCGCCCAGGACGGTCCGGATCTCGTCTTCCAGGTAACTCAGATTCTGTTCGGAGTAAACGCTGAAGGGCAGCACCAGGATCCGAACCTGCTCCACGGCATGGGCCTGAACCACGGCCAACGCCAGCATCAGCGCCACGACCAGATATGACAGGTGGTTTCGCATGAGACCGTCCTTAATCTCTTTCCGTCAGCTTACCGTCGGTTATGGTGAATTCCCGTGACATGCGGTCTGCCAGTTCCATGTTGTGGGTCACCACCACCAGTGTCATGGACAATTCCGCGTTGAGCTTCATCAACAGATCGTGAATCTGATCGCTGTTGCGGCGGTCCAGGTTGCCGGTGGGCTCGTCCGCCAGCAGCAGCGGCGGGTGCAGCACCAGGGCCCGGGCCAGGGCCACGCGCTGCTGCTCACCGCCGGAGAGTTTGCTGACCGGGTGCCGCAGACGCTCGGCCAGCCCCACCCGCACCAGGATCTCCTCGGCCGCCCGGCGGGCGTCCTGGCGGCTGTCTCCCCGGATCAGGGCCGGCATCATGGTATTCTCCAAAGCGTTGAACTCCGGCAGTAGGTGGTGGAACTGGAACACGAACCCGATGGAGGCGTTGCGAAAAGCCGCCATGCGGGCCGCGTCGAAGGCCAGGATATCCTGACCGCGGTAGAGGAGTCGGCCGCTGTCCGGGCGGTCGAGTCCCCCCAGGATGTGCAGCAGCGTCGATTTGCCGATCCCCGAGGCCCCCACCACGGCGACACTCTCGCCGGCCTGCAGGTCGAAATCAATGCCCTTGAGGACCTCGATGCGGTTGCCGTTGGTTTCATAGCTCTTGCTGATGCCGCGCACCCGCATCAGGCAGTCCTCTGCATCGACTGCGGCGGACGTCTGCATTCCGGCGGCCGCTTCAACCATAACGAATGGCCTCGACCGGGTTGAGCCGCGATGCCTGGTTGGCCGGGTACAGGGTCGCCAGGAAACAGATCAGCATAGCGGCCAGCGCGATCACCAGCACGTCCGTGGCTCTCAGGTTCACCGGCAGGGTGGTGAAATAGTAGACATCGCCGGGCAGCTTGATAAACTTGTAGCGGTCCAGCAGCGCACACAGCGAAGCCCCCAGCACCACCCCCAGAAAGGTCCCCACGGCGCCGATGATCATGCCGTTGAGCACGAAGATACGGCGGATGCTGCGGTTGGTGGCCCCCATGGCCTTGAGAATGGCGATATCGCGGGTCTTGGCCATGACCGTCATGATCAGGGTGCTGGCGATGTTGAAAGCCGCCACCAGCACGATGAGCGTCAGGATGATGAACATGGCGGTCTTTTCCAGCTTCAGGGCCGAAAAAAGGTTCTGGTTCATGCGCATCCAGTCCCGGGTCCAGAAAGGAAAGCCCAGGCGCTTGGCGATGGCGGCGGCGACGCGGTCGGCCTTGTAGGCGTCTTTGACACGCACCTCGATTCCCGTAACCCCCTTTCCCAGGCGCAGCAGTTGCTGCGCGTCGGACAGGTTGATATAGGCGAAGGAGCCGTCATACTCGTACATGCCCGACGAAAACACCCCCGTCACCCGGAAGCGCCGCATGGACGGCAGGTGCCCCATGGGCGAAAGCATGCCGCGCGGCGAAAGCAAATACACCCAGTCGCCCCGAACCACCCGCAGGGTGCGCGCCAGTTCCCTGCCCAACACCACACCCGGCACGCGCCGGCCGTCCTCGCCGCTCCCGGCGGCGGAACGCAGGTCCTGCCTGAGCACCTCACGCGAGAGGCCGGGGACGGACTCTCCGCGGGCCTCGGGATCGATCCCCCGGATGACCGCGCCGGACACGCCGTAGCGCGACCGGATCATGGTCTGGGAGTACACGAAAGGCGCCGCCGATACAACCCCGTCGATGCCCTCGATACGCCGGATCACTTCCGGGTAATCCGTGATGGCGCCGCCGTGCCGCATGACCACCACGTGGGCCTCCACTCCCAGGATGCGGGCCTTGAGTTCAGTCACGGCGCCGGCCATGACGGCAATCACCACGATCAGCGCCATCACGCCCACCGTCACCCCGGCGATGGACAGAATCGTGATTACCGAGATGAAGGTCTGTTTGCGCTTGGCCCGCAGATAGCGGCCGCCGACGAACCATTCGAAAGACATGCCACCAAAGCCTCAGGACTGCGGTTTCAGATGCGGGAACAGGATGACCTCCCGGATCGAGGGGGCATCGGTCAGCAACATGACCAGCCGGTCGATGCCGATGCCCTCACCGGCCGTGGGCGGCATACCGTACTCCAGGGCCTCGATGTAATCGGTGTCCATGCTGTGGGTTTCTTCGTCTCCGGCGTCCTTGTCAGCTACCTGCTGCTCGAAGCGCTGCCGCTGGTCCTCCGGGTCGTTGAGCTCGGAAAAACCGTTGGCGATCTCGTGGCCGGCCACGAACAGCTCGAAACGCTCGGTGATTCCCGGCTCCCTGTCGCTGCGCCGTGAAAGGGGCGACACCTCCACCGGGTAACCGGTGATAAATGTAGGCTGGATCAGTTTGGGCTCCACCAGCACATCGAACAGCTTGGTGATGACCTTGCCGTGACGCCGGGACTTGGCCACCTGGATGCCCCTGGTGGCGGCGAAATCCAGCAACCCGCGGGGGTCTTCCAACAGCGCCGGATCGATACCGCCGATGTTCTCCAGGGCCTCGAAGAGCGTGTAGCGCGCAAATGGGGCGGACATGTCGATCTCGTTTCCCTGGTAGTGGAAACGGCTGTCGCCGCTGGCCGCCTGCGCCACCTGCCGCAGCAGTTTCTCGGTCAGGGCCATCAGGTCTTCGTAGGTGGCGTAGGCCTGGTAGAACTCCAGCATGGTGAACTCGGGGTTGTGGCGGGTGCTGATGCCCTCGTTGCGGAAGTTGCGGTTGATCTCGAAGACGCGCTCAAAGCCGCCCACCACCAGACGCTTGAGGTAGAGTTCGGGGGCGATGCGCAGGTAGAGATCGATGCCCAGGGCGTTGTGGTGCGTCACGAAGGGCGTGGCCTCGGCCCCGCCGGGCAGCACCTGCATCATGGGCGTTTCGACTTCCAGGAAATCGCGCTCCAGGAAAAAGCGCCGGATGGTGTCGATGATCAGGCTGCGCTTGATGAAAATCTCCCGCACCTCCTGGTTCATGATCAAGTCCAGGTAACGCTGCCGGTAGCGCTTTTCAGGGTCCTTGAGCCCGTGGAACTTCTCGGGAAGCGGGCGAACCGCCTTGCTGAGCAGGGTCAGCGACTCGGCCAGCAGGGTCCATTCCCCGGTGCGGGTCTTGAACAGGTGGCCGGTGAGTCCCACGAAATCCCCGATGTCCAGCTGCTTGAAAAGGTTGTAGCTCTCGTCGCCCACCCGGTCCTTGCGGATGTAAGCCTGCATCTGGCCGCTGCGGTCGCGGAAGCGGATAAAAGCGCTCTTGCCGAACCGGTTGATGGCCATCATGCGGCCGGCCACGGTCCAGCGGCGATCGTCTTCGTCGCTGTCGGGCGGCAGGTCCGCCGTGGCCTGTTGGACCTGGGCCACGGTGTGGGGCACCTCGAAGCCGTTGGGATACAGGTTGACGCCGGCCCGTTTCATCTCGGCAAGCTTCTGCCGACGACGGGCGATAATGTCGGTTGGTTTTTCAGTTTTCATTGCAGACCGTTTTCTTCTTTGGTGCGGTGTGGAAAAACAGCCGGTAGCCTCTGAGCCCCCCTTTGCAAAAGCCCCGCCCTTCGGCGGCTGTTTCACGCGACCGGGGAGACCCGGTTTCATCGGCATAAAAGTTTGGAATTTTAATTTATCCCCAGCACCCTGTCAAGGCGTAGTTGGCGGGGGCATTCACGATGAACCGGTGAAAAGCTACCCGCTGCTCTTGGCGGCCCCCGGCGGGCGGCGGGCGAAATAATCGCCGAAATAACAGATCATGGCCATGCGGGCGTACTGCCCGGCCCGGCGACCGATGAGCTTGTGGTGGGCCACCACGGCCGACACGACCAGGCTCTGGCCGCCGTTCTTGTCCCGGGCGAAGCCCACGAACCAGTCGTATCGTGGATCGACATTGATGCTGCCGGTCTTGCCGCCAAGGGTGAGTTTTGAAAGCACCTTGTCCCGCGACCACCCGCGGAACATCTTGCGCGCGGTGCCTTTGCGGACCGTCGTGGCCATGAGCTGCTGCAAGGTGCGCGAAGTCTTCTCGGAGATGGCCCGGTCGGCCACTGTCGCCGCCCCGCGGTACAGGGTGCGGCCGTCGCGGCCCACGATACGCTCCACCACCGTGGGATCCAGCAGGCGACCGCCATTGACGGCCGCACTGACGATCATGGCGCCATGCAGGGGGGTGATGCGCGTGGTCTGGTTGAAGCCGCTGGCCACCTCGGCCCACTGGTAGGGTTCGTCCGAAACCACCAGCGTACTGGGCGTCACGGGAACCTCGAAGTCGATGCCGCGGCCGAAACCGAAACGGTGCGCATAGGCTGCCAGGGTGTCTCCCTTGAGCTGGTTGGCGCCCAACTTGCCGAAAACCGGGTTGATGGACTGGGCAAAGGAATCCCGCAACGTGATGCGCCGGGTGTACCGGTTGTTGCGATCCTTGAGCTGTGACTTGTAGAGCGTGTGCTTGCGCCCGTTGTAGCGCAGGGTGGATCCGGAGTTAAGGCCCAGTTTTTCGATGGCGGCGGACGCTGTCACGATCTTGAAAATGCTGGCAGCCGGGTAAAGCACACGCGTGCAGGGGTCTTCAGCGGCGTCCACCCGGTTGTATCCCACCATGGCCAGCACCCTGCCGCTGCTGGGATCCATAACCACCACCCCGACGTAGCGCGAGTGGTCGCGGTCCAGTTTGCCCATCAAATAGTTTTGCAGCGAGGGATCCAGGCTGGTGTCCACCCGCAGAGGCCCGTCGGGGGACTGGACCTGAAACGAACGTCGGCGGAGGTTGTACAGGGTCTGCCCGGCCAGCAGGGTACGCACCCGGGCCTTATCCATCATGATCTCGGCCGGGGGTGCACCGGATTCCCGCTGCCCCTTTCCGGTCACCGAAGCCGTGGTCGAAGGCGTATTGTGATCCCTGTCGGCGTCTGTCCACAGCCCCATGAAAACCGTCGCCAGGGCCGCCAGCACGGCGGCCGCCAGTACGTACCTGGCCACCGAACGCACCAGCCTGCGGCGCTTGCGGCGGCGCTGGAATCCCCTTTGACTGAGCTGCCACGAGCGGTAGCCGCCGCGGCCGTCGATAATATCCTTCTTGTGCAAAAGCATCCCGGCGGCTCTTCAGCGAATGGGGGTTCCCGGTTTCATTTCCCGGTCGGGGGTTAACAGCGCCAGCGATTTGCCCCTGCTGGCAGCCAGCAGCATACCCTGGGACAGAACGCCCATGAGTTTGGCGGGCTTCAGGTTGGCCACAATGATCACCTGGCGGCCGACCAGGTCGGCGGGATCGTAGTGTTTGGCGATGCCGGCTACGATGGTGCGCCGCTCGCCGCAGTCGACCTCCAGTCGTATCAGCCGGTCGGCGCGGGGCACGGGTTCGGCGTGCAGCACGGTGGCCACACGCAGGTCCACCCGGCCGAAAGTTTCGATGGAGATCTCTTCCTTGAGGTCTCGGAGCCCGGCGGATTCCGGCGGGGGCTGCGGTTTTTCTTTTTTCCGGGTGTCGATGCGTGGAAACAACGCCACGGCCTTGGGCAGGGGTGTTCCCGCCGGCAGTCCGCCCCAGGCCCGCAGGCGCTCGAGCAGGTAAAAAGGCTCCCCGGCATCCAGCCCCAGGTGCTGCTGCATTCTTGCGGCCGTGTCCGGCATGACCGGGTAAATCAGGCCGGAGACCACACGCAGTCCCTCCAGCAGGTTGTAGATGACCGCCGCCAGCTGCCGGGCGCTGGCCTCGTTCTTGGCCAGTTCCCAAGGCATGCTGTAATCCACGTAGCGATTCATCTGGCCGATGAATTTCCACACGGCGGCAAGGGCCGTGTTGAAGCCGAAACCTTCCATCTGGCGTTCGAAATCGTCAATGGCCTGCAGGGCTTCGTCTTTCAGGCCGAAACGCAGCTTGGGCTCCAGGTCCGGATCCACCTCCGGCACGCGCCCCTTGAAATAGCGATGGGCCATGGCCAGCACACGGGAAAAGAGGTTTCCCAGGTCGTTGGCCAGGTCCGCGTTGATGCGCTCCACCAGCGCCTCCTCGCTGAAACTGGAGTCCAGGCCGAAGGTCATGTCCCGCATCAGGAAAAACCGGAAGGCGTCCAGTCCATAGATATTTTTCAACTCCAGGGGTTCGATCACGTTTCCCAAGCTTTTGGACATCTTGCTCTGGTCCACGTTCCAGTAGCCGTGCACGTTGAGATGCTGATAGACAGGGATGCCGGCAGCCCGGAGCATGGTGGGCCAGTAAATGCCGTGGGGCTTCAAAATGTCCTTGGCGATCAGGTGCTGGGCGTGGGGCCAGAAGGTGGTATAGCGCTCGCCGTCCGGATAGCCCAGGGCCGATACGTAGTTAAGCAGGGCGTCGAACCACACGTAGGTGACGTACTCCTCGTCAAAGGGCAGGGTGATGCCCCAGCGCAGGCGCGTTTTTGGCCGCGAGATGCACAGGTCCTCGAGCGGCTCGCGCAGGAAGGCCAGCACCTCGTTGCGGTAGCGCTCGGGACGGATGAAATCGGGGTGCTTCTCGATGTGGTCGATGAGCCAGTCCTGGTAACGGCTCATTTTGAAGAAGTAGTTGGCCTCGCGGATGCGTTCGGGGGCCTTCTCGTGGTCCGGACACTTGCCGTCCACCAGTTCGCGTTCGGTGTAGAAACGCTCGCAGCCGAAACAGTAGAGTCCCTCGTACTCGCTGAAATAAATGTCGCCGGCATCGTAAATCTTCTGCAGCACCTGCTGCACCACGGCGATGTGGCGCTGCTCGGTGGTGCGAATGAAATCACTGGGGTGGATGTTGAGTTCCGGCCAGAGGCGGCGGAACTCGGCGCTGATCATGTCCACGTAGCTGCGCGGGCTCATTTTTTCCCTCTCGGCCGCCTCGACGATCTTGTCGCCATGCTCGTCGGTGCCGGTCAGAAAAAAGCACTGGCGCCCCTGCATGCCGTGAAAGCGGAAAGCCACGTCGGCAACGGTGGTGGTATAGGCGTGCCCCAGGTGGGGGCGGGCGTTGACGTAGTAAATGGGCGTGGTGATGTAAAACGGATCAAGCATTTTTCTTCCTGTTCTGGGGTTTTGCGATATCTTCGGTTTTCACCTCAATTTCCTCGCCGTCCCTGAGACGCACAGCCACCGTGCCCCGCAGGGCGTTGTGGCGCACCACCCGGCCCCGGCCCTTGGGCGTTTCCACGGTTCTGCCGATCTTGGGCAGCTTGCCGCGCAGTTCGCGGTAGGTGTCGTACTCGAAGGTCAGGCAGCACATCAGCCGGCCGCACTGCCCCGAGATCTTGGTGGGGTTCAGCGAGAGGCTCTGCTCCTTGGCCATGCGGATGGAGACCGGCACAAACTTCTCCATGAAAGTCGAACAGCAGATCTGCTGCCCGCAGCGCGCCAGCCCCCCGCACAGCTTGGCCTGGTTGCGAATACCGACCTGGCGCATCTCCACGCGCACGTTTAGCTCACGCACCAGCATTTTGACCAGTTGCCGAAAATCGACGCGGCCGTCGGCGGTGAAAAAGAAGGTCAGCTTGCTGCCGTCGAAGGTGCTCTCCACAGAGAAGAGGTTCATCTTCAGGCCCAGTTTCTTGATGCACCCCAGGCAAAAGCGGTAGGCGGATTTTTCCGTATCGGCGTTGGCGTTCTTTTGCCGGATGTCCTTCTCGGTAGCCAGACGAAATACCTTTTTGAGCGGTTTGTCAATGGCCGCCCTTTCCACGCTGACCGGCGCTTTGGCGACCACCCCGAAACCGAGTCCCTGGGAAGTTTCGACGATTACGTAGTCGCCCAGATTGAGCACGAAAGCGCCGGCCTCGAAATCGTACACCTTGCCGGCGGGCTTGAACCGGATACCCACTATTTTTTTCATGGTCATGCCAACCGTTTCACTTTTTCCCGGCCCATCGGGATTATCAATTTCATCCCGCCGCAGGCGGGAGGTCAACCGCCGTTGGGCATAGCGCGCTATTCCAGTAACATTTTCCCGGTACCTGCGGCAAACGCGCAAATCGCTCAGCCCAGGGTTTTCCGCCCGTCTTGCCGGGGCACCAGCTGCAGCAGGAGGGTCTCCGCGATCAGCCGGGGACCGACGTTGGCCCGCAGGTCCGTCTGGGCCCGCCGCACCGCCCGGATGCCCGCCGACAGGTCCGCCAGGGGCCAGAGCGCCGCCTGGCGCCGCAACCGCGACTGCTGGTCCCGGTGCACCACGCCCTCAGGGTAGTCCCCCACGATCATCAAATCCCGCAGCCAGGAAACCAGCACGTCGAGAGCCTCTTCGAACCGCCGCCGGTCGGCCGACAGCCGTTCGCCCAGCGCCATGATCCGCCCGACGGGCATCTGTGGCAGTCGCTCAAATTCATCCACCAGCCAATCCCGCAGCCGGAACCAGCCGCCCGCCAGCAGCTCGAGGCTGCGCGAAAGGCTGCCACCGGAAAAAGCCGCTACGGTGCGGGCCTGTTCGGTCGTCACATCCGCCTCGTCGACCAGCAGGCCAGCCAACTGCCCCTGCGGAATGGGGTTGAAGTGAAGCCTCCGGCAACGGGAGACCACCGTCGGCATCACCTCCGACACCCTCTCGGCGATCAGGATCAATACCGTGTCGGGGGGCGGCTCTTCGAGCAGTTTGAGAAACGCATTGGCCGCCTCGGGTCTCATATGCTGCGCCTCCTGCACGATCACCACCCGCACACGGGCCTCGTAAGGTCGCATGGAGAGCGTGTGCTGCAGGGAACGGATACTGTCGATGCGGATAAACGTGCGGGTGGGTTTCAGCCGCAGGATATCGGGATGGACGCCGGCCTCGATTTTCCGGCAGGCTCCGCAGCTGCCGCAAGGTATGGCTCCGTTCTCGGGCGTCCCGCCGGCTGGGGTACCGCCCTCGGAAGGCCGGCGTTTCCGGCAGTTGCAGGCCTTGGCGAATTCCACCGCCGCACGTGACTTTCCCACTCCCGCAATGCCGGTGAAGAGAAACGCGTGGGGGATGGTCTGGCGACGCAAGAGGGCTCGGAGAGCTGCAACGGGTTTATCCTGGCCGATGATGGCCGCGAATCCAGCCACGAACTAGTAGTCGACCCGTTCTTTCAGCTCTTTGCCCGACTTAAAAAATGGTAATTTTTTCGGCTTGATGGCCACTTTCTCACCGGTTTTCGGATTCCGTCCGGTATAGCTCTTGTATTCCTTGACATAAAAACTGCAGAGCCCCCGGATTTCCACCCGGTCGCCCTGGGCCATGGCCTCGGCCATATCATCGAAAAATATCTGGACCACCTTCGATGCCTCCGCCTTGGAGATGTCGGCTTCGTTTTTCAAGGCGGCAATCAGCTCCAGTTTGTTCATCGAGCCTCCTCAAATGGCTGACGCGGGCGTTGCCCGCAACTTCGAAATTTGCATTCTGAGAAACCGCTGATCGCGCCTCCGCGAGCCCCCAGAGGGAACTGCAGAAAGTACGCCGGCCTCCCCCGGCCCGCGCAATCCCCGCCACCGGGTTCGGGCCCCGTGGTACCCCTGGAGCCGCGATCGGTTCAACGGAAAGTGTATAAACCAGAAGATTATAATAAGTCAAGTAGTTATGGAACGAGCCCCCGGAAAACCTCGACATCGTCCTCGTCCACCTCCACCGCCGCCCATTGCCCGAGGGCTTCCACGTTGACCACCACACGCCCCCGGCCGCGGTAACGCACGAAGGTTCCGGTAACACCTTCGAAAGGGCCCCGCACCACGATTACCCGGTCCCCCTTGCGGAAGCGGTTGCCCGTGATGACGGGCTGATCCCCCGAAACCATGATGCGGATGGACATTACGGTGTCTTCGGGAACGGCGATGGGGCCCTGCCGGTTGCCAATCAGCCGCACCGCCCCCACCGTCTTGAGGATCTCCAAATGCCGGTACGGGTTGAGGTCGGTCTTGACGAAAACATACCCTGGAAAGAGCGGGACCCGGATCAGCATGCGACGATCCCGCCGTCGGCTTTGGACCTGCACCTTGGGCAAAAAAGCATCGAAGGCCTTCTTGGAGAGGCCCTCGCTGACCACGTTTTCAAAACGGCTGCGGGTGTGCAGCACGTACCACGCCGGCTTTAGAATGTCTGCTGTCGTCATGGGTACGTTTTCCAATAAAAAAGACCCGGCGGCACAGGCACACGCGGCCGGATCCAGTCGATGCTGGGCACGGGGGTGCGGGCGGCGCACCCTGTACTGGGCGGGTCCGCCGCCGGAGTCGATAGATTGCTATTGCACGATGGAGTCTTCCTGGCCGGCTCCGCTGACCCCGAAGGTTTTTCCGAAACCGCCGATACCGGTCAGGTCAACCATAAAAGACAAACGGTCCTCGTCCTGCTCACTGGTGTAGTTGAAGCGCAAAGCCCAGCACTGGGCCTGGTACAGGAGTCCGCCCCCCACCCGCACCTTTTCATTCTGCTCCAGATCCTGCTCCCACTCCCCGTTGAGCCAGAGCTTGTCGTTGATGTTGACCAGAAGGCTGGTGTAGATGGAGTTATAATCATCCTTCTTGCGCCGGTGCTCGACGTACAGCCGGTCACGGCGGTAATCGGACAGCCGGAGGGCGATGCCGTTCTTGATGAAATCGGTTTCGTAAACATCGAAATCCACCTGGCCCTGCAATGCCAGGTATTTAAAGGGCGTCAACTCCAGCTCGGCGTGCAGCGGCATAAAAGGCCCGATGTATTCGTCGTCCGGCTGGGACGTCAGCCCGTCGTTTCCATCGTTGAAGTCGTAGGACTGCTCGACGTAGAACCAGAGCACCCGGCGATACTCATAGTCCCAGTCGCTTGCGGCCTCTTCGGCCTGGCCCTTGGCGTTCTTGCGTTTCCTGGGGGCCTTTCGGATCTTGGAGGTCAGCGTGTTGGTCAGCGAGTAGGTCAGCAGGCTCTTCTTGCCGATGCGGTCGATGCTGTCAAAATCGGGCAGGTCGTCCTGGTTCACCTTGGGGATGTAACCGTAAACGATGCGCGGCCGGAACTGGTGCTTGATGCGCTCCACACGTTTGCCGTTGATTTCAAAAATCCGGAACAACTCGGTTTTCAGGTCGGCGCCCACGTCAAATATGCCGCGGGTCTGATCGCGCCCGGGATTGTTCAGCTCGTCTTCGAACTGGGTCACATGGTAGGCGGTACCCCGCAGCCCCACGGAGGGCTCGAAGGTGAAATACCCCTTGTAGCGCACCGGCAGGTAAAGGCGCGGGTAAAGGTCGCCGCGCACCGCCGACTGGCCCTCTTCGCGGTAGAAATAGTCAAAACGGCTGTTGAGCTTGTAATAGACGGGCGATTCCATCAGCTGCTGCTTCGAGCCCTGGAAGCTGATATAGGGCAGGTACTGCAGGGTGGTGTCCGGCGCATCGGAATTGTGCAGGCGTGTGTCATCGTTCCAGCGCACGGCGGATTCAAGGGAAAACTTGCGCCAATTCCGCCGGGCATCGAACTGATTGACCCGCACGGGATCGTCGTAGTCGTCGAGATCGCGGCCGAAGGTCCGCAGAAAAGCGTTGCGGGTTTCGTAATAGCCCGTCATCTGGTCCCGAATCTCCCGCAGGTAATCCTGATCGCTGACCACGTCGACATCCACGGTGGACGTAAAACCGTAGGGCAGCAACTGGTCGATCTTGCCGCGGATCCAATAGCGGTCCTTGTTGGTGCGCAACACGTCGTCGTAAGTGTATCCCCAGTCCTGGCTGTTGGTTCCCTCCCCGTCGTCGACCTTGGTGTCGCGCCAGTAGTCGGCCATCAGGGTGCCCTTAGACCAGTTATTGAGCATGTAACGGTATTCGCCGCCAAACTTGTAGCCCCGCTTGGAAAAGACCTGCGCATAAAAAGTGGCGTCTGAATTCTGGTTGATGGCCCAGAAAAACGGCTGGATATACTGGAACCCCAATCGGTCGGACTGGTTGATCTCGGGCAGCAGGAACCCGGACTGCCGTTTGCGTTTGGTGGGAAAGATCAGGTAGGGTGCCCACAGCACCGGGATATCCTTGACCCACAGGGCGGCGTTGCTGACGCTGCCGAAACCCTCTTTGGTCAGCTTGACGTTGCTGCCCGTCAGCTTCCAGTCCGGCGAGGGGCCGTCACAGGTGGTCACGGTAATCTTCTCGGCCGTGAAAGTCTCCGGCCCCACCTTCTCGAGCTTCTTTCCGCGGATATAGAAATGCTTCTGCTTGTAGAAAACGGTTCCGTTGTAAATGGTTCCGGTTTCGGTGTTCAGATCGATTTCGACGCTGTCGCCGGTGACGATGTCGCCCCCGGCGTTGAGGACAACGTGCCCGCGGGCGAAAGCCCGCATGGTTTTCTGGTCAAAGCGTACGAAATCAGCCGTCAGCCGCGTGTCACCCCTGGAGATGCTCACGTTGCCCTTGCCGATGTACTGGTCGGTGGCGCGGTCGTACTTGAGTTCGTCGGCCGCCACCCGCCACGGCTGTTTGCCGCTTTTGGCCAGCGATTTGAGGTCGGCCGCCATTGCCGGCACGACCAGCACCCCGCAGAGCAGCAGGCAAATCAGTACACGCAACCCGGTACAAAATCGGTGCCCCGTTCCAACGCCTCGGCGTTGCGCTTCGCCTGCGTCACCCCTGCCAACTCTTCGTAAACGCCCTGGTATTTGCATTCAGCCTCTGCCCATGGGTTCGATGCGCGGGAATTACCAATTGACGCTGCCCGCTCTTTCGGGATAACATGCCGACTTTACGTTGATCAGCACTATAAAACCGACTTGCTTGTAAAAGTCAAGTTATTGTTATAGGCTGCACAGCCTCGAACTCCTTATTTTACTAAAAACGGTTGCAACGCAATCAGCACCGCGACAGCGGAAAGCCACAGCCTACATGCACATCTTACTGACCAACGACGACGGCATCCACGCCGAGGGCCTGGCCGTGCTGCGCCGCCAGTTCGCCCGGCACCACAGCGTCACGGTGGTGGCCCCGGACAGCGAGCGCAGCGCCATCGGGCACGCCATCACCCTGCGCGTGCCCCTGCGCGCCGAAACCGTCGGCCTGGCCGACACCACCCAGGCGTGGGCCGTCAGCGGGACGCCGGCCGATTGCATCAAGCTGGCGCTCAAAGAACTGATGGAACGGCCGCCCGACGTGGTGGTTTCAGGAATCAACCCGGGGGCCAACGTGGGTGCCAACGTCAACTACTCGGGCACTGTGGCCGCCGCCAGGGAAGCGGCGCTGGCCGGTGTCCCGGCCATCGCCGTCTCCATCCAGGGACGCCGTCCGCGGCACTATGCCGGGGCCGCCCGGTTCGTGGTGAAACTGGCTGAAGAGGTCCACCGGCGGGGGCTGGCCGAAGGCACCTTTCTGAGTGTAAATTTTCCGGATGTGCCGGCCCGCGAGGCCGGCGGCGTCTCCATCAGCCGACAGTCCACCAGCCTGGCCGCCGAGCACATCGACAAGCGGCATGACCCTTACCAGCGGCCCTATTACTGGCAATACTACCGGCTTCCGCCGCGGGCTGCGGAGGCCGGCACGGACACCCACGCCGTTTTCGGACGACGGGTATCGGTGACGCCGCTCAAATGCGACACCACCGATTACGAAACGCTCGAAGAGCTGAAAAATTGGGAACTCCAGGGGGTCTTTCGACAGGGGCGTTGACATGTTCATCACATTCGAGGGCATCGAGGGTTCCGGCAAGACCACCCAGGTGCGGCAGCTGCAGTCCTTCCTGGAAAAGCGCGGCTACCGCTGCCGCCTGACACGCGAGCCCGGCGGCACCGCCGTGGGTGAAAAGATCCGGCGCATCCTGCTCGACCCGGCCAACCGGGGCATCAGTCCACAGGCCGAGCTGCTGCTGTACATCGCCGACCGCGTGCAGCACGTCACCGAAGTCATCCGCCCCGCGCTGGCGGAGGGCCGGGTGGTCATCTGCGACCGCTTCGCGGATGCCAGCGTCGTCTACCAGGGCGTGGCCCGGGGGCTGGATGCGGAACTGGTCGACACCCTGCATCGCCTGGTGCTGGGCGAGTTTGTGCCCGACATTACCATTCTGCTGGATCTGCCGGCGGAAACAGGGCTTCGCAGGGCATGGGAACGCATCGGCGCAGGGCCGGCAGAGGCCGCCGAGAGCCGCTTCGAAGAGGAAGCGCTGGACTTTCACCGCCGGGTGCGGCAGGGATACCTGGACCTGGCCCGCCGGGAGCCGGACCGTTTCGTGGTCGTCGACGCCGGCCGCGACCCTTCCCGGGTGACGGCCGACATCATCGCAGCCGTGGCGCCGCGGCTGGAAGCGCGCCGGTCCCCGGCGCATTGCGCGGATTACCGTGAAGGCCACCGTACGGAGCCTCTGAAATGAGCCGTTCCATCCTGGACACCATCGGCAACACGCCGCTTATCGAAATCCGCCGTCTGAACCCCAATCCCCGGGTACGCCTGCTGGCCAAGGTCGAGTATTTCAATCCCGGCGGGTCGGTCAAAGACCGCCCCGCGCTGGCCATGATCGAAGCCGGCGAAAAATCGGGTCAGCTGACGCCCGACAAAACGGTCATCGAGGCCACCAGCGGCAACACGGGCATCGGCCTGGCGCTGGTCTGCTCCGTCAAGGGCTACCGCCTGCTGCTGGCCATGTCGGAAGCGGTCAGCCGGGAACGCCGCAAGATCCTGCAGGCCCGGGGAGCGGACATTCTGCTGACCCCCGGCCACCTGGGAACCGACGGGGCCATCGAGGAAGTTTACCGCGTGGTGCGCGAAAACCCGGAAAAGTATTTCATGGCCGACCAGTTCAACAATGAAGCCAACTGGCGCGCACATTACGACGGCACCGGCCCCGAGATATGGCAGCAGACCGGGGGACAGGTGCGTGTCGTCGTGGCCACCATGGGCACCTCCGGAACCCTGATGGGCGTCTCGCGACGGCTGAAGGAATACAACCCCGACATCCGAATCGTGGGCGTGGAGCCCTATCTGGGCCACAAGATCCAGGGGCTCAAGAACATGAAGGAAGCCTACCGCCCGGAAATCTTTGACAAGCGCCGCCTGGATGCAAAGATCAATGTGGAGGACGAAGAGGCCTTCGAAATGACCCGCCGCCTGGCCCGCGAAGAGGGGCTCTTCGTGGGCATGAGCAGCGGGGCGGCCATGGCCATCGCCCGCCGCGAGGCCCGCCGCATGGACGGCGGAACCCTGGTGGTCGTGTTCCCGGACAGCGGGGAACGGTACCTGAGCACGCCGCTGTTCACCGTACGCGAGAAGGTGCACCTGAACCTGTTCAACACCATGAGCCGCCGCAAGGAACCCTTCGAACCCCTCACGGCCGGCAAGGCCGCCATCTACTCTTGCGGTCCCACGGCCCATGCCCGCATGCACCTGGGCGAATGCCGGCGCATGGTGTTCGCCGACCTGCTGGTGCGTTACCTGCAGTACCGCGGCTACGACGTGCACCACGTGATGAACATCACCGACCTGGACGACAAGACCATCCAGGGGTCCGAGTCGGCCGGCAAACCCCTGGCCGAGTTCACACAGGAGCACATCGCGGCCTTCCGACAGGATCTCGAGCTGCTGGGTGTGCAGCCGGCGGCAGCCTACCCCCTGGTCAGCGAGCACATCGAAGAGATGATACGCCTGGCCGAGCAGCTGGCGCAGAAGGGCTACGCCTACGAAAAGCTGCGATCGCTGTACTTTGACATCTCGCGTTTCGCCGATTATGGCCGGCTCTCGGGTGTCGACCTCGACAAGATCCGCATCGGGGCCACCGTGGACCTGGACAACTACGAAAAGGACAACCCGCGCGACTTCACCCTCTTCAAGCGCTCGCGGCTGTCGGAACTCAAACGCGGTATCTACACCCCCACGCCCTGGGGCAACGTGCGCCCCTCCTGGCACATCCAATGCGCCGCCATGAGTATGAAATACCTGGGCAAACGCTTCGACATCCACACCAGCGGCCGCGAACTGGTTTTCCCCCACAACGAGAACGAAATCGCCATTGCCGCCGCCCTGTACGGCAGGCCCATGGCCGACTATTGGCTGCACTGTGAAACCGTGCTGGTGGACGGCAAAAAGGCGATCAACAAACGGCGCGAAATGTCGCTGGCGCAAATCCGGGAAATGGGTTACAGCGGCCGCGAAATCCGCTACTGGCTGATCACCACCCACTACCGCCGCCCGCTGATTTTCTCTCCAGACCGCCTGGCGGCCGCGGCCCACTCCCTCAGGCGCCTGGACCGCTTTGTGCTGCGCCTGCAGCAGTACCGGGGAACGACGCCCTTCGCCGATCTGGACCAGTTGATATACGACCTGAAAAACGGCTTCACGGCGGCCATGGACGACGATCTGAACATCTCGGTGGCCATGGCCAAGGTCTTTTCGGTGGTACGGCGGGTCAATCGCCTGATGACCGCCGACGGCATCGACCGCGCCGGCTGCGACCGCATCCTGGAGACCCTGAAGGGCCTCGACGCGGTGCTGAACTTTCTGCGCTTCGATGTCCCCGAGGCCGGAGACAGGCACGTACAGTCGCTCCTGCGGCAGCGGGAGCAAGCCCGGCGCCGGCGGGACTGGGAGACCGCCGACCGCCTGCGCGAACAGCTGCGGGCCATGGGCGTGATGGTGAGAGACGGAAAGTCCGCTTAGGCGGCGTCCGGGCGGCAGGAGACGAAAACTGGAATCGATGACACGCACACAGGAGCAGCCATGGCCATAACCCCCGTACTCTTCCCCTACACGACACTCTCCGCCCGTCACCGCGAGACCGCGGGGCGTTTCTTTTCGTCGCTCACCGTGCTTCGACCGCTGGGGACCGACGCGTCGGCAACGCCGGATACGGACGATGACAAGGGCCTGCGGGTCACCGCACACGCCCCCTTCACCGACCGGCGGGAGGAACTGGAGGCGCTGATTGCGGAGTACCGCCGGTGGGCCCTGCAGCACCCGGATACGGATCTGGCGGCCTGGGCCGGACGAG
>JAMOVG010000391.1 GCA_027061725.1 Desulfobacteraceae bacterium | reverse complement strand
GCTTGGACAGGGTCGCCGAAAACATGTCGCGGGCCCGCTCGGCCAGGTTGTGAGCCTCGTCGACAAGCAGCAGGTTGTCGCCACTGTCCTCCAGGAAGAAGTGCCGCAGATAAACCCGCGGGTCGAAGGCGTAGTTGTAGTCGCATATGACGGCGTCGCACCAGGGAGCCAGCGCCAGGGAAAAGAAAAAGGGGCACAGGCGGTGTTCCCGGCAGAGGCTCTCCAGCGACTGGCGGGTGAAGGCCTCGCATGCAAAAGCCGCCGCCAGTGCCGGCCGCAGCCGGTCGTAGTAGCCGCGGGCGAATTCGCAGGCCTCGGGCGTGCACTCGCCGCCGGGATGGAAACAGACCTTCTCGCGGGCCGTCAGTGTCAGGGATTTTACGTGAAGGCCGCCGGACCGGAGGTCATCAAAGGCCTTCTCAGCGGCCTGGCGGCCCGTGGTGCGGGCCGTCAGGAAAAAAATTCGGTCACAAAGGCCCTCTGCCAGGGCTTTCACCGCCGGGAACAGCACGCCCATGGTCTTGCCGATGCCGGTGGCCGCCTGAATCATCAGCTGGCCCCGGTCACGAATGGCGCGGTAGGCCTGGACCGCCATTTCCCGCTGGCCGGTGCGGTAGCCGTCGTAGGGGAATTCCAACCGCGAAATGCTGTCGTCGCGCCGCCGTCTCCAGCGGGCAACGGTGTCCGCCCAGGCCAGGTAGCGTGCCGCCAGGTCCTGAAAAAAATCGCCCAGCGCCTGCGTGCTGCAGGTCTTCTCAAACCGCCGGGTCCGGCCGCTGTCCAGGTGACAGTAGGTCAGCTGCAGCACGACTTCGGACAGGCCCTGGTGGCTGCCGTAAAGAAACCCGTAGCTCTTGAGCTGTCCCCAGTGCAGGGGATCGCCCGCCTCGGGCAGGTCTTCCAGTTCCCGCGTGGTGGTTTTAATCTCCTCGACGACCGCCGTGCCGCGCCTTTCGAAGACCCCGTCAATGCGCCCGCCCACCGCCAGGCACAAATCGCCGCGGCACACCTCGGTATCCACCGGCACCTCGGCGCGGTAACCGGGCGGGCGGGCCTGCTGGATGCGCTGGTGGGCGCGGATGGCCTCCACGGCCCGGGAAGGGCCGGTGAACTCGCGCTGCAGGTCCCCGCCGCGCAGCACGAAAGCCACGAGGTCCCGCACCGCCACATGTATATCAGTGGTCATCGGGTTGCACTCCCGTCCTTCGGCCGCTTACGGCGGCGAAGCAACCGCTCGGCAATGAAACCATTTCTTTCCGAAGTTTAAATGTATTGGAAAATCTAAGGCTTTTCAATTTCTTGCCGATATAGTATATTCATATTGATATATATTGATATAATTTGTGGTGACGCAATGACGGCGCCGCTGGTGGCGTTTGTTCCAAGACACCACGGTGTTCCCCATTCGAGCGAACCTGAGTCAGTCCTCTATCCAGGAAAAGCGATCACATTAACGGCAGGCAACCGATTAACTGATTGCCAAACGATTCCCCGGATCGCGCGCAATGCCGGCACTTGGGTTTTGCGCTGAAACGATCCGCATACACCCTTTGCAGCCATGGCAACCGTTGTTTCTTCCGGCAAATATCGAATTCTCGGCTTCCTCGCCTTCACGGGTTTCATCTTCTACTGCTGGCTTGCCAGCCTCGGCATCACCGACCGCTGGGGCCTTGCGCGCTACAGCCTCGTCACGGTGCTGCTGGTATTGAGCGCCTTTTTTCGGCCCAGGGGCTATCTGCGGGGAATTTTTATTTACCTGGCGGTATTCGCCGCCCTGCAGTATTGGCACTGGCGGCTTACCCAGACCATATCCTTTTCAGGCGTCGCCGATTTTTCGGCATCCATGCTGCTGGTGATGGCGGAACTATACAGCGCCACCCTGTTCTTTCTCAACCTTTTCGTAGCGGTGTCCCCACTGAAAAGAGCGCTTCGCTCCCCCTCAGAGGATCTGAGCCGCCTGCCGACCGTGGACGTTTTCATCCCCACCTACAACGAATCTCCGGAGCTTGCCAAAATAACGGCGCTTGCCGCCTGCAACATGATTTATCCCGAGGGGAAAGTCACGGTCCACATCCTCGATGACGGCGCGACACTGGAAAAACGCCAATCCGGAAACGCCGAAGTACGGCGCAAAGCCCGAGCCCGATACGAAGAGTTCAAACAATTCTGCCGGGAAGCCGGTATCCGCTACCATACCCGCCGGAAAAACGAGCACGCCAAAGCGGGCAACCTCAACAGCGCTTTGGAGAAAAGCCATGCGGAACTCGTCGCCGTTCTGGATTGCGACCACGTCCCCACAAGAAAGTTCCTGCTGAAAACCACGCACTACTTTCTCAAAGACCCCAAGCTGTTTCTGGTGCAAACGCCGCACTTTTTTTTAAACCCGGATCCCCTGGAGCGCAATCTAAAACTCTTCTACGCCGCGCCGGGTGAAAACGAAATGTTTTATCGCAGCATACTGCCGGCCATGGACTACTGGGAATCCGCATACTTCTGTGGATCGGCCGCGGTCCTCAGCCGCAAATGCCTTGAAACCACCGGCGGCTTCTGCTACGACACTGTCACGGAAGACGCCGAAACGTCTGTGGAATTGCACGCCAAGGGGTTCAACAGCATCTATTTGCCCCACCCACTGGTCTGCGGCCTGGCGCCCGACATGTTTGTCAATGTGATATCCCAGCGCACCCGGTGGGCCCAGGGTATGATCCAAATACTCGTACTAAAAAACATCTTCTTGAAAAAGGGGCTGAAATGGTACCAGCGGGTATGCTATTTCAACGCCATGTTTTTCTGGCTTTTCAGCTTTGCCAGGGTGGTATTCCTTTTTGCCCCGCTTTTTTTCCTGTTCTTCGGCCTCAATGTTTACAATGCATCCCTGCACCAGGTCCTGATTTACACGGTCCCTTATCTCATGACGTTGTCCATCACGCACAATTACCTCCACGGCGATGTCCGGTGGCCGCTTTTCTCGGAAATCTACGAAACGTTCCAGTCCATTTACTTGCTGCCCGCCGTGCTGATGACGTTTCTAAAACCCAAAAAACCGTCATTCAAGGTGACGGCCAAGGGAGATACTCTGTCGGAAAACCAGATGAGTGCCATCGCCTATCCCTTTCATCTCATCTTCTGGCTCCTGTGTTTCTCGATGGGCCTTTGCGTCTACAAATTTATCCACGAACCTTTCTACCGGGAGACTCTGGCGGTTACAGGATGCTGGGTGCTGTTCAACATCACCATACTGTTTTTCACCCTGGGGGTGATTTACGAACGCAAACAAACCCGCAAATTCCACCGGGCCAAGGCCTGGGGAAAAATCAGCGTCGTAGCCGCCAAACGCACATTTCAGGCAAAGCTCACCGATCTGTCCTGGACCGGCGTCGCATTCCGGATCGATCATTTTCAGGAAGAAGACGTGAACCTGTTCCCCGGCGCAAGGATCTCAATCCTTTACAGGGACAAGGGTGGAGAAGAGCTGGAGATTCCCGTTGAAGTCAGGTATCTGCGAACCCTTCGCAAGAAGCGGGGGCAGCCGCAGCCGGCCAGCATCACCGTCGGAGGAAAAATCCTGCTGGACGACAGCATCGCGTCGATCCGGAAAAAAGTCTCGTTTGTTTATGGCGACAATGAACGCTGGGAGCGTTTCTGGAAAATGAAGACCCGACGCAGAAACACGCTGTATGTTCTTTTTTACCTCATGAGAAATGCGTCTCTGTGGTCGCTCAGAGGAACACTGGAGTTCTTCGCATCCGGTTTCCGTCTATTGAAAAATGCTATCAGGAGGATTTTTATCCATGAGAGCCGGAAACCGCCCCGGGTCATTACTCCTTCCTGACACCGGAACCTGGAATCGACCGATCATGAAAACGAACCCTATCCCTTTCTGGAGGTTAGTCACGTTATGAACAGGGCTTCTTTGCTCCTGATGGCAACGCTTCTCACGATTTCTTTTTCAGCCGCACCGCTTTGCGCAAAAGCAGACGCCGGACAGCGGCATGTCGCGCTCAAGGAATTCCAGGCGCACCCCGGCGCCATCCGTTTCAACGGCGTGTCGGACCGGCACGACATGTTCATCCCCGTCTACAATAAAGACTTCCTGCGGTCCATCGAATTGGAGCTGCAGTACATCAATTCAGCCGCCCTTATTCCCGGCATTTCGCAGCTCACGGTGCAGGTGGACGGATTCACCGTCGGCCAGATCGGCCTGACGCCGTCGAGGCCGGAGGGCAGGGCCCGCATCGATATTCCCGTTGAACTGCTCAATGCGGATACAATGCGGCTGACACTCAAGGTGATTCAACATTACGACCGTGAATGCGAAGCGCCGGACAGCGAACAGTTGTGGACAGAGATCAACCCGGTGAAAAGTGCCCTCACTTTTGGTTACTCCGACACTTCGCAAAGCCCCACCCTGCGTCGCTGGGTCAACATGTTCAGCCCGGACAACCCGTTTCTGTCCAAGGCGACGATTGTCGTGCCCGAAGCCAGCATCGCCTGGCTCAGGGCCGCATCCTCCGTTTCTTCCTGGCTTGCGAAGGTGCGGAATTATCGCCCCCTGCAATTCGATGTAAAATTTGAATTCACGCCGGAATCGCCCAACATCATCCTAGGGCCACGGGATTTCATTGAACAAACACTGGAAAGGGCCGTAGCGGTTTCGGGGAACGCGGACTCCGCAAACACGTTGCCCGTATCTCTTCCGGGACGGATCGAAGGCCCGGTTGTCGGAACCCTGCTCGTTCCCCGACCGGGAAAGAAGCCGACCTTCTGCCTGATCGTCAGCGGCACCACCGCGGAACAGGCCGCCAGCGCCGCCCGCCGACTCGCCGCCGTGCTCCAGAACTGGCCGGAAAACGACTGGTTGTCGCTGGCTGCCGATCCGTCCTGGCGTCCCCCGGAATTCCGTCGCGACTGCTTGCGCCCCGGGATCGGCTATACCCTGAAAAAACTGGGCCTGTACGGTGACATGCTGTTTCAGGGCCTGGACGCCCAGGAACGGGCCCTGACACTGCACATACCCCCTGAAATCTTCCGGCAGGAGAATCTGTTCGTCAAACTCACTCTTGACCTCGTTTACGCGGCCGGCCTGCGGGAGGATTCAACACTGCTCATCAAGGTAAACGGAACCCTGGCCGGCTCGATCCCCCTGGACGATCCCAAGGGAAAAACCTTTACCGACTACATGGTGAAGATTCCCATGAGTTTTTTCAAGGCGGGGCACAACCTCCTTTCCTTCAAGGCGGTCATGAAACCTTTCCGGGCATACAAGTGCACTCCACTTGGACAGGAAGGCATGGCCACCGCCATCCTGGGCTCATCGGAAATCACGATTCCCGAGGGACACGAGTATTATCGGCTGCCGGAACTTGCGCTGGCAATGGACGATATGTTTCCTTATTCTCTGGCGGTGGAAAAGAAAAATCCACCGACACTGGTCATTCCCGAACCGGGCAACATCTACAATTTCGAGGCGGCCGTAAACTTTGCAGCGCTGTTCGCAAGGCGTCTGAAGAGTTCCGTTGCGCATTTTTCCATCACCGATGGGCTCCCGGAAAACCCCGGCAACGACATCATCTTTATTGGTGCCCTGGACAAGCTTCCAAAATCTGTGAAACAGGCGCTGCCGCTTTTCGGCACGCCGCACCCATTAACATACCTGTTCCCCCGGCAAAAAAAGGCGGTTCTGACCGTAAAGAACCAGTTTTCGGACACGCGACTGCTGGTCACCGAATTTGAATACCCGGATGGCTCCGGAAAGACGGCCCTGATAATCGCGGCCATGAAGAACGAAACGGTGGACAGCGGGCTGAGACTTATCAACGGGTCCGTCGCAAACAGGCTTTCGGGGGACACCGCGCTGGTGGATGTCAAAACCGGGGCGGTCGAAACCTACCACATGAACCGGCAGTTCCAGGTCGGCCACATCGGCATCCAGGGCAAAACCGGAAACTGGCTGGTCTCCAGACCCGAATACTACTATCCGCTGCTGGCGATAGTGATCCTGATCACCGCGCTGCTCGCCCGGTCACTCATCAGGAGGAGAAGAAAAATACGCAATGACGTCGACTAGGAAGCGCCCCCTCGAGAGCGGACTGCCGGCGGCCGTACTGCTGACAGCTCTCCTGACGATATCCTCCGTTGGTCTGGCGGCCTCAGGCCCCCCTGGGGGACAGGCTCTGTGGGAGACCTATAAGCAGCGGTTTCTGCAACGGGACGGACGGGTCATCGACACGTTCCAGAAGGATTTTTCCCACTCCGAGGCCCAGGCCTACGGCCTGATGCTGGCCTTCAAATTCGGAGACCGGGAGGCTTTCCGAACCATCGCCCGATGGAGCCGGGAGAATCTGCAGCGACGCGGCGGAGACCATCTCTTTTGCTGGGCCTGGGGCAGACGGCCCGACGGGGCGTGGCGCATCCTGAACTACAACAATGCATCCGACGCCGACATCCTGATGGCCTGGTCTCTTTTGAGGGCGGGGCGTGCATGGGGCGACCAACAGATGCAAAACCGTGCCCGCGAAATCATCAGGGACATCCGGACATTGCTTTTCGCGCATTCCGGTGGCAAAAAAGTGCTGCTGCCGGGCTACTGGGGCTTTGCAGCGGCTGAAAATCATATCGAGTACAATCCTTCCTATTTCATACCGGCGGCTTTCGCGGACTTCGCACACACCGGCGATGCCCCCAGCTTCTGGCATCGGGCAATCGCCGACGGCCTTGCACTCCAGCGCGGCTGCCGCTTTGGAAGATTCGGATTGATGCCCGACTGGGTGATGCTGAAGAAAGGGAAACCGTCCCTGTCTCCCAAGAGACCTGGGAAGTACGGTTTCGATGCGGTGCGCACATGGTTATGGGCTCTGCAGCCGGACGGCAATCAGCAGGGCCGGAAGAAGCGCTCCGGGCAACCCCGGCATGAAGGCCTCGAACGCTTTCTTCTCTTCTGCAAACCGCAAAAGTGGGTGCCCGCAGAGGTCCGTCTGAAAGATGACTTTCTGTCTCCTCACGACGCCCCCGCGGGGTTTTACATGATATACGCCAGAGCCATGGCAACAAGGGGAAACACAGACCTTGCCGGACAACTCAAAAAAAGAGCTTTTGAAAAACTCGTCGGGGAAAAGGCGAACTATTATTCTTTCAGCCTTTTTCTGCTGGCGCTTTACTGATGTTTTGCTGGCCGTCCTGACGATTATCGGATGCCTCCAGGTGGTCTGCGCGCAAGTGAGCGCTGCGTCGGATCAGGCGCCGGGCGCCGCGGCATCGGCAATGGTGCCGTTTTCTGAAAACGGCCGCCACTCGGCGGCCGAACTCAATGCCATCGCCTGGCGTTTTTACAAAAACGGAAAGCATGCCCGGGCGGAAAGCTTTTTCCGCAAGGCCCTCAATGCACGACCAGAGGATCCGAAAATCACCGTATCCATACTGCTGGGACTGGGCTACACCGAGATGGCGCTGGGAAACTACACCCAGGCGATGACGCATTTTACAGCGGCAGCCGACTTTCCCCCGTCGGTCGACCCCGCCGGCCGGCAAAAAGCGTTGGAGGGACAGTTCCTATCGGCCTGGAAGGCAGCGGCATTCCAAAGGGCATGGCAACTGCTGGACGCAAACCGCCAGGCCCAATGGGCCGCCGCCTACCTCAAACCGGATGTGGAAATTGAGCTCTGCATCAAGGCCGGCGACTTGAACGGTGCAAAACAGCTGCTGAAAAAATACCACATCAGCGCATCCCGACGCGGCATCGCAAAGACGCCGATATTCCGCTCTCTGCTGTCGTTCCTGAACAGCGGCGGGGTACGTTCTCCGCTTCTGTGCAGGAGCATGCTCAGCCAGGGATTCTCCCGCAGGGAGGTCCTGGACTGCATCGGCCGATTGAAAGTCCGCATGCCTGATCAATATGCACAGCTCCGCAAGCGGGCGCGCGCAATCCACCCGGAGTGGTTTGCGTCCAGAAAGAAAAGCGCCTCACCCGAGACTTCCGGAAGGCTTTCGGCGCAAATCACCCTTTCCCAGCGTGCCGCAACGGCCTTCGACGCCAGGGATTACCGCAACGCCGCGATGCTCGCCAGGCAGGCCCTGGGCGAGGACCCCTCCAACACTGCGCTCGTTTCATTGATAGCCTGGTCCTATTTCCACCTGGAGCAATGGACGCAGGCCGAAAAATGGTTTCGGCGGGGGCTGGAGATCAAAAATAATCCCGATTTGCTTGTGGGCCTCGCATGGACGCTTATAAAGCAGGGAAAATGCGGGGACTGTGTTGACCTGCTTGCGTCCGAGGGCTCCGGCAAAGACACCCGTCTGTCCAGTGCGTTGCTGCGCGCGTTGGAATGCGCCGGCAACCAGCAATACCGGGCACACAACTGGAGCGCGGCGGCAGCGTACTTTCGAAGGCGCATCGCGCTTGCACCCGCAACCGATCCAGGCGTGCAGCAGTTGCTGGCTTGGGCGTATTTCCAGGATCAGAAATGGCCCCAAGCCGCCGCCGCCTTCGACAGGCTGCTGGCCACCGGCTACCGGAAAGACTGGCTCGAAGCATACGGGCACGCCCTGGCCATGCAGGGACGGCTCAGGGCCGTCGTCGAAGCGTATGAGAAGTACCATGCCAGGGGGGACTACCCCGAAAGCTTGAAACGCTTTTTGTATGCAGCGGGCATCCGGGAGTCGGACATGTGCCGGGCAGCGGGCTGCGAGAACGCCGCCGCCCTGGGAGTGCGGTATCGTCACCGCAGCGGAGACGAGGGACTCGACCGGCTCGACGACTGGTCCCTTCCAGCCGCACAGGCGCGCTTTCGAATGGGCGACCGCTTGACCCTGCTGCCGCAGGTTACCTATCGGCACGTCTCCAATGGACGGGACAGCGATGATTTTGCCACGGGATATTTCGCCTCCCTATGGGCGCCGGGCGGCGGCCTCAGCGTCGAGGCGGGAATCGGCGTGGCAGGTGCCGGGACACAGGTGGGGGCATGGCCCGTGTGGCACCTGGGGATGAGCGGACAAACGCCTCTTGGCCGCCTGGCGCTTACGGCCTATCGCCGCACTGTCGACGATTCGCTGCTTTCCATGGCGGGCATGCGCGACGACATTCACGGCCAATGGGGCGGCGTGAGCCAGACAGGCGCCGCCATTGCGTGGTCCGGTGATATCGAACAAATAAACCTCCGGGCTCTTTTTGACTACGGGGAACGCACCGGAACTTCCGTTAAAAACAACCGCCGGTACCTGGTCAACTTTTCGGCCGGCAAAACCATCGCGATCGGGAACCGGCTGGGGCGATACCTACAGGATCCCTGGGCAGGCATTTATGCAACATGGTTCGGTTTCGAGAAAAATCTCAACTATTTTACCTGGGGGAACGGCGGCTACTTCAGTCCCCGCTCCTTTGTTTCAGCGGGTCCGGTGTTGAGCCTGCGCACCGTTGAGGGAAAACGCTGGATCGCTTCAATGGATGCGTCGGTGGGATATATCCACTCCGTCGAGGACGACGGATGGCAATACCCGGAAAACACCGGCACGGCGAGGGGATGGTCTTATCCCGGTCAGGCCCGTGATCTCATCGGTTTCGGAATTCACGCCCGGGGAGCGTGGAAAATCAGCTCCCACTTTGCCATAGAGGGGCGTGCCGCCCTGGACAAGAGCGCTGACTACAACCAGTACCTGCTGGGCATCCGGCTCGTATTTTATCCCGACGGCATTGCCGGTCTCTTCTTCGACGGACTCCCCAGGGCACTGCCGGAGTTGCCGTAAAGGGCATCCGGATCCCATTGGGATCCTTCGCTGCCGCCCCTTTCCTCTGCAGCTTTCGACCGCTCATTCCATGAATGTGCCGGCAAGACACACCCACGTCTCCCGCACCGCCTGGTCCAGAAGCATCAAGCCCACGGATCGCATTTTGGAAACAACGGCCGCGCGATGATCCTCGATGATCCCCGAGCAGATAAAGCACCCCCCGGGAGCCAGCAGTCGCGCGACATCGTCCAGCAGCCGCAAAATCACCTCGGACAGGATGTTGGCCACCACCAGGTCGAAACGCGCCCGGCGGGAGAGCGGCGCCACCAGGCTGCCGGCCAGCAGGGAGAAGCGGTCCTCGGGGATACGATTCTGAAGCAGGTTTCTGCGGGCCGTCTCCACGGCCAGCAGGTCGCTGTCGACGCCTACGGTGCGGGCGGCGCCCAGCCGGGCGGCCGCCACCATCAGGATCCCCGAACCGGTGCCCACGTCCAGCACCCGCTGGCCGGTGTGCAAGTGCTTTTCGATCATGCGCAGGCACAGGGCCGTGGTGGGGTGGGTGCCGGTGCCGAAGGCCATGCCGGGGTCGATTTCCAGTACGATATCCCGCGGGCCGGCCGCAAAATCGCGCCAGGTGGGTTTGATCACCAGGCGCTCGGAGATGCGTTGCGGCCAGAAATAGGCTTTCCAGGACTCGGCCCAGTCCTGTTCGTCGATCTGCCGGTAGGCCGCCTGCCAGGCGATGCCGCAGGTGCGTGCCAAGCGCCGGAGGTCCTCCTCCAGGCGCAGCCGCCGCCGCGCCAGCCGGCCGTCCACGGGGAAATAGGCCCCAACGGCATGGCGGACAGGCCGTTCGACGGCGTCCTCGGCCCAGTCCTCGGGGGGGTCGAGATCGGGATCGTCAATGACCACTCCCTTGGCACCCAGCTGCAGGAAAACGTCGCTGATCAGGTCCGCCGCCAGCCCCAGGCGGTCCGGCTCGAAAAATACCTTGGCCTCGATCCACTTCATGCCGCCGGTGTCCTCCGTCGTTATTTCCGGTTCTGACGGCTCATAACACGTCAATCGCCACCCTTGAAAGGTTTCATTTGCCCCGCCGACGCATCTTTTCCCGCCGGATCTCCAACTGTGCGCCCCGCCATGAAAACACATCTTTATTGACAGCCACCGGTGACATGCGGTTAATATGTAAAATATCAGTCGCTCCGCTCCAGAACATGACACCGTATAGACCGGAAATGGCCATGACACCCAATGACACCGGGACCACCGAAACCGCAGTCGGCGGACCGTTGGAAATCCGTTCGCTGCGCGAGCAGGTCTACGAATACCTGCGGGGGGAAATGCAGGCCGGCCGCCTGGTGCCCGGAACCTACATCAACCTCAACGACATCAGCGGACAGCTGGGCATCAGCAAGACTCCCCTGCGCGACGCCATCATCCAGCTGGAGTGCGAAGGGTTCGTGACCATCCTGCCGCGGCGCGGAGTGGTGGTCAACCGCCTGACGCTGGAGGAAATCCGCAGTGTCCTGGAGATCGTGGGGGCCCTGGAAAGCGCCGTCATCCTGTCGGTGTTCGACCGCATCACGCCCGAACACCTCGAGGAGATGGCACGCATCAATGAGGATATGCGCCGCATCATGGACACCAAGAAGACCCGCCGGTTCGATTCCCGATACTACCGGCTCAACAACGCTTTTCACGAAGTGTTCCTCGATCTTTCCGGAAACACGTCGCTGCGCCGCATTATCCGGCCCATCAAGCAGCGGCTCTATGACTTCCCCAGGCCCGGCTACATTCCCCGATGGGAGCTGATCAACTGCGACGAACACGACCAGCTGATTCGCCTCATCCGCGAGAGGAAGCGCGAGGAAGCCGTGCGCCTGTGGCGCGACAGCCACTGGTCTTTCGAGGCGCACGAGGAGTTCATACGCGAGTTTTACGCCCAGGGCAACCGCGAGATCCAGGAGCAGATCAACCGCGGCCGCGAGCGGACCTGAGGCCCTGCAGGCACCCCGTTTCCGGCCCCCGCCCGAAACCACCCATACCCATTCCCAGGAGGAAAAATGAACGTTTCCATGCAAACCACCTTGAACGCGCCGGCCGACGAAGTGTGGAAGACCGTCGGCGACTTCAACGGCCTGCCCCGATTCGTAGCCGCCGCCACCAAAAGCCGGATGGAAGGCGAGGGGGTCGGCGCCCTGCGTACCCTTACCCTGCCCGACGGCGCCGAGATCGTCGAACGTCAGGAATCCCGCGACGACGATGCCATGACGCTCTCTTACAGCATCGTCAGCGGACCGCTGCCGGTGAAAAACTACCGCTCCACCGTGAAGGTCACATCGCTCTCGCCGACACAGTGCGAGGTGTCGTGGTCCAGCACCTTCGAGGCCGCGGGGGTGCCCGAGGAAGAGGCGCGCAGCGCCATCGAGGGCATCTACGCCATGGGCTTTGAGGGGCTGCACAAGCTGTTCGACAACTGAGGGGGCCTACGCGGCCCACCCCGGAAAATGGAAAACGGCACCGATCATGATGCTATCCATCACCGCGGACTACGTTACCAGCCGGGGGTGCCCCGAGCCTTATCTGCGGCGTATCGCGGAGGCGGGCTTCACCCACGTGCACTGGGCCTACCACTGGCACACCGATTTCCTTTACAGCTCCTGGGAGATCGAACGGATCGAACGATGGCTGCGGGAATTTGGACTACAAATACTGGACCTGCACGCCTCCACGGGAGTGGAGAAGTGCTTTTACTCGCCCCGCGAATACGAACACCGGGCCGGGGTGGATCTGGTCAAAAACCGTCTGGAGATGGCGGCCAGACTGGGTGCCGAGGTCGTCATACTGCACGTTCCGCCTCTTCCGGCGGTAGCGCCGGCGCGGGAAACGCTGCGCCGGCAGGTCCGCAAAAGCCTGGATGCCCTGGCGCCCGTGGCCCGTGCCGGCAATGTGCGCATCGCCCTGGAGAATCTGTTTCCGGACAACTTTCCGCACCTGCGTGAGTTGTTCCAGGCCTACGGGCCGGATTACATTGGCCTCTGCTACGACTCGGGCCACGGCCTCATCACCGGAAACGGCCTGGAGAACCTGGCGCAATGGAAAGACCGGCTCATCTCCGTGCACCTGCACGACAACGACGGCAGCAGCGATCAGCACAACCTGCTCTTCAGCGGCGGGGTGGATTGGCCACGGCTGGCGGAGCTGGTGGCCGCCTCCGCGTACCGCAAATGTGTTAGCATGGAAGTGATGGCCCGGTTTGCGCAATGCCGTGACGAGGCCGAGTTCCTGCGCAAGGCACGGGATACCGGCCTGCGGCTGGCCGCCATGATTCGCGACCGCCGGGTACCGGCAAAAGGGTAGTCGCGCCACCGGGCACCTGTGCCCCGAGTGATATTTTAGACCGGCGATAGCATTTGCATATTCTGAAATGATCGCAGGGAAGCGTAAGGGTTTGCGGCCATCGACAGGCACCAGCGCGCGCTTTGTTTGTACCGACAACTATTTTATTTCATATCGTTATTTCGAAACGACAGCAAACTTTCCCGCATTGGACATTTTGCAAGCCGAAGTCGGTTGTGATCGTCCGGAACCAAATCATTTGACATCCACCGCCTATTGATATATCAGTTACCGAGCACCATTAAATAAATGGTGTTCACCCAAAACAGCTGCGAGTGAAAGGAGGCGGCAATGCGAAAACCCTTTTTTGCGACGATCATGGCGGTACTGGCCTTTTCAGGCTTCCTGTGGGCCCCGGCGGCTGCGGAACCCCGGGGGAGCCTGCGCGTGGCCATCGCGACCATGCCCAATTCTCTGGATGTCCCCGTGGCTGCCGAGCGGCAGGCGACCACCACGGCCTGGCACCTGTACAATTCTCTCACCTGGCTGGACGACTCCGGCAAACCGGTCCCGGCGCTGGCGGAAAGCTGGACGGTCTCCGAGGACGGGACGACCTACACCTTCCAGCTGCGAAAGGGTGTCACGTTCCACAACGGCGAACCCTTTACCGCGGATTCCGTGGTGTTTTCCTGGAAACGCGGCAAGGGCAACAAAATGCAGTGGAAAAAGAAGTGGGCCATGGCCAAATCGGTGGAAAAAGTAGACGACTACACGGTCAGGGTGCGCACCGACGGCCCCAACCCCATCCTGCTGCGCGTCATCGCCGACTACTGGGCCATGGTGCCGCCCAAGTACATCGCCAAGGTGGGTGAGAAAGGATTCGCCAAACACCCTGTGGGCACGGGACCGTTCCGCTTCGTGGAGTGGAAAAAAGGCGACCGCATCGTCTTCGAGGCCAACCCCGATTACTGGGAAAAGGGCTTGCCCAAGATCAAAAAGCTGATCTTCCGCCCCATCCCGGAATCCTCCACCCGGGTGGCCGCCATCAGGACCGGAGAGGTGGATATCGTGGGTCGCCTCAGTTCCGAAGAGGCCGGCACGCTCAAGGGCCTCAAAAACATCAAGGTCATCACCTACCCGGTGGACCGCGTGTACTACATTGCCTTCAACAACATGACCAGCGGCAAAGGAACTCCGGTGGAAAACCGCGAGGTGCGCCTGGCGATGAACTACGCGGTGGACGTGGACGCCATCCTGGACGCTCTTTTCGAGGGCCACGGACGGCCCCTGACGGGCTTCGTGACCTATAAGAACCTGGGCTATGACAAGGACCTGAAGCCCTACGGCTACGATGTCAAAAAGGCCAAAGCGCTGATGAAAAAGGCCGGCTACGAAAAAGGCTTCAAAATCGACTTCGCCTGCCCGGCAGGGGCCTATACGAATTTCGAACAGGTCTGTCAGGCCATCCAGGGCTATCTGGGGGACATCGGCGTCGAGGCCGACCTCAAGATCATGGAGTCCGGCAAATACTGGGACCTGGAGGCCAAAAAGGAACTGCCGCCCATGTTCGGCGACAGCTGGTCCGAGTCCAGCGGCGAGTCGCTGCCCCGGCTCCAGGGAGCCCTGGGTGGCAAAAGCGCCAGCTTCTCGGCCTGGGAAGACCCCAAGATACTGGATTATCTGAAAAAAATCGGAACTACGGTGGACGACGGCGCCCGTGCCAAGCTCTACGTCGAGCTGCAGCGCTACATGTATGAAAACCCGCCGTTCATCTATCTTTATCAACCCGTGGCCTTCGAGGCCATCAACGTCAAGGTGAAAAACTACAAGCCGCGACCGCCGGAGAACTATTTCCTCAAAGACACCTGGATCGAGGAGTAGCCGGACGCCGGGCGGACCCTGCGCGGGTTCCGCCCGGGAACCTTTTCCCGGCGGTTTTCAGCCAGCGCCCGGACGTTCCGTGCCGACCGGGCTGCACCGCGGCACCTGACAGGGCGTCAGCCATGCAACGATACATTCTCTCCCGCCTTTTCCAGTCGATCATGATCCTGTTCGGGGTCCTGTTCATCATCTTCTTCATGCTGCAGGCCACCGGAGACCCCGTCTCCCTGATGGTCTCGCGAAACGCCTCTCCCGAAGAAATCGAGGCCGTGCGGGAGGCCATGGGCTTCAACCGGCCGCTAATCGTGCAGTTCGGCGATTTCATCGCCGGCGCCGTAGTGGGCGATTTCGGAGACTCCCTGCGGCACAAGCAGCCGGCCATGGACCTCATCCTGGAGCGTCTGCCGGCCACCGTCGAGCTGGCCACCACGGCTCTTTTCATGGCCATGCTGATCGGCATCCCGCTGGGCCTGCTGGGCGGGTCCAACCCCGGCAGCCTCTGGGACACCCTGGCCCGCGGCGCCGGCCTCATCGGCCAGACCATTCCCAACTTCTGGTTGGCGCTGATCCTGATCATCGTCTTCGCCGTCAAGCTCGGCTGGCTGCCGGCCTTCGGCCGCGAAACCTGGCAGTTTCTCGGCATCACCCTGCCGACGCGCTCCGTGATCCTGCCGGCCTTTGCCCTGGGCCTTTTCACCATGGGGCAGCTGGTGCGTTTTACACGCTCGGCGGTGATGGAGATCCGCAGCGAAGACTTCGTGCGCACGGCCTACAGCAAGGGGCTCTCCGACCGGCAGATCTACATCCGCCACATCCTGCGAAACGCCGCCATCCCGCTGATCAGCATCATCGGTGTGCAGTTCGGATACCTGCTCAGCGGTTCCATCTACATCGAAACCATCTGCTCGTGGCCCGGGCTGGGCAACCTGCTGGCCGAGGCCATCGGCAACCGGGACTTCGCCCTGGTGCAGGCCATCGCCTTTTTCACCAGCCTGGTGGTGGTAACCCTCAACCTGCTCACGGATATCGCCTACGGGCTGGCGGATCCCCGCATCCGATACGGAGACTGACGCCATGGCAGACGCAGCACAAACCAAGGGAACCGGCCTGCTGGTGGACCAGGAGGCCGATCAGGGCCTGGGCGCCAAACTGGTCTACGTGGGCCGGCTGCTGTGGCGCGACAAGTCCGGCCTGCTGGGCCTGATCATGTTTCTGACGGTGGTTTTCAGCGCCGTGCTGGCCCCATGGATCTCCCCGCACCCGCCGCTCAAGCAGGACCTGCGGGCCGCCAAGCGGCCACCCGTGTGGGCCGCCAAGGGGGACATCTCCCACCCCCTGGGCACCGATAACCTGGGCCGCGACCTGCTCAGCCGCATCATCTACGGCAGCCGGGTGTCGCTGACGGTGGGATTTTTCGGCGTGCTCATCGCCGGTTCCCTGGGACTGGTCATCGGCCTGGTATCGGGCTACGCCGGCGGCCGCACGGACAACGTCATCATGGGGGGAGTCAACCTGATCCTGGCCTTGCCGTACCTGGTGTTCGTCGTCTTCATCGCCGCCATCCTGGGGCGCAGCCTGATCAACGTCATCCTGATCTTCGGCTTCACCGACATCCCCATCTTCGTGCGCATCACCCGGGGAGAGGTGCTGCGGCTGCGCGAATCCGGGTTCGTGGAGTCGGCCAAGAGCATCGGGGCGGGCCGGCTGCGCATCATTTTCGACCACATCCTGCCCAACCTGCTGGGGCCGCTGATCACCATCGCCACCTTCGAAATGTCCGCCATGATCTTCTACGAGGCCGGCCTGGGGTTCCTGGGCCTGAGCGTACCCCCCAGCGTGCCCAGCTGGGGCAACATGCTGGCCACCGGACGCAAGTACCTGACCATCTATCCCTGGATCGCCACCTTCCCCGGGCTGGCCATCGTGTTCACCGGCCTGGGCATGAACCTGTTCGGCGACTGGCTGCGGGACGCCCTGGACCCCCGCATGCGCAGGCTGAAGCGATAGCGCGCACGAGGAACTGAAATGGCCCCCATCCTGGAAGTCAGCGACCTGGTCACCCGCTTCTACACCTTCGATGGCGTGGTTCACGCTTTGAACGGCGTCAGCTTCGACCTGCAGGCCGGGGAAACCCTGGCCATCGTGGGCGAAAGCGGCAGCGGCAAGAGCGTTACCATGATGTCCCTGCTGCACCTGCTGCCCATGCCCCCGGCGCGCATCGAGGGCGGCAGCGCCCTTTTCCACGATGACAGCGGCACCATCGACCTGCTGAAGCTGAACAGGGCCGAGATATCCCGGGTACGCGGCGGCCGCATCGGCTTCATCTTCCAGGACGCCCTGAGCGCCCTGAACCCCGTCATGACCGTGGGACGGCAGATCGCCGAGTCCCTCGAACGGCACCTGGGCCTGGGACACGAGCAATGCCGGCGACGGGTGGTCGAACTGCTGGAAAAAGTGGGCATCCCGGGCGCCAAGCAACGCTACCGCAACTACCCCCACCAGTTCTCCGGCGGCATGCGCCAGCGCGTCATGATCGCCGTGGCCATGGCCTGCAACCCCAAGATCGTCATCGCCGACGAGCCCACCACGGCCCTGGACGTCACCGTGCAGGCCCAGATCGTCGAACTGACCCAGCAGCTGCAGCGGGAGCTGGGCATCGCCGTCATCTGGATCACCCACGACCTGGGCGTGGTGGCCGGCATCGCCGACCGCGTGCTGGTGATGTACGCCGGCCGGCCGGTGGAAATCGCCCCGGTGGACGACCTCTACGACCACCCCGGCCACCCCTACACCATCGGCCTGCTGGAGGCCCTGCCGCGCATGGACGCCGCCGGCAGCAAACGCCTGATCAGCATCGAGGGCTCCCCACCGGACCTGATGGCCCCGCCGGCGCACTGCCAATTCGCGTGGCGCTGCCGTTACGCCTTCGAGCGCTGCTGGAACGAGGTGCCGCCACAGGTCTCGGTGGGGCCGCAGCACCACATTACCTGTTTCTACGATGTCAACCGAGAGAGGCCCAGAGACAATGTCTGAGCACAGCGTCCCTCCCGCCCCCGGCAGCGACGTGCTGGTGCGGGTCGAACACCTCAAGAAATACTTTCCCATCCGCAAGGGAGCCGTTATCAGCCGGCTGGTGGGCAACGTCAAGGCCGTGGACGACGTTTCCTTCGAAATCCGGCGGGGGGAAACCCTGGGCGTGGTGGGCGAAAGCGGCTGCGGCAAGTCCACCACCGGACGGGCCGTGCTGCAGCTGCACAAGCCCACCGCGGGGAGGGTCTTCCTGGAGGACACCGAACTCACGGCCCTTTCGCCGCCGGAGATCCGGCGGCTGCGGCCGCGCATGCAGATGATTTTCCAGGACTCCTACGACTCGCTCAACCCGCGCCACTCGGTGCGCAAGATCATCGCCGAGCCCCTGGTGGTCCAGGGCGTTATGCCGGCCGACAAGATCCGGGACCGCGTGGTGGAACTGCTGGAACTGGTGGGCCTGCAGGCGTCGCACATGGTGCGCTTTCCCCACGAGTTCTCCGGGGGCCAGCGTCAGCGCATCAACATCGCGCGGGCCCTGGCGCTGAACCCGGATTTCGTGGTCTGCGACGAGCCCATCTCGGCCCTGGACGTCTCCATCCAGGCCCAGGTGGTCAACCTGTTCGAAGACCTGCAGAAACAGTTGGGCCTGACCTACATGTTTATCGCCCATGACCTGAGCATGGTGCAGCACATCTCCCACCGCGTGGCCGTCATGTACCTGGGAAACCTGGTCGAGCTCACCCGGCGCGACAAGCTGTTCCACGATCCGCTGCACCCCTACACCCAGTCCCTGATGTCGGCCGTACCCATTCCCGAACCGCGCCTGGAGCGTAAGCGAAAACGCATCCCCCTGCAGGGGGAGGTTCCCAGCCCGGCCAACCCGCCGTCCGGCTGCGTGTTTCACACGCGCTGTCCGCTGGCGCAGGACATCTGCGAGGAAGAACCACCGCCTTACCGGGAGGTGCTGCCCGACCACTGGGTGGCCTGCCACCTGGCCGACGGCCGGGGCGGCAGCAAAATCGCGGTCGAAGAAATACGATAGGAGACGGTCATGATCTACCCTTTCAGCGCCTACGTTCACTGCACCGACGGCCGCTTCGGAAAGGCCACCCACATCGTCATCAACACCCCCACCGAGACGGTCTCCCACGTGGTGGTCAAAAGCGACCGTTCGCCGCGCCACAAGTACCTGGTGCCGGCCCGCTGGATCAAGGAAACCACACCGGAGCTGATCCTGCTGGGCCGCACCAAAGGGGAAGTCCGCAACCTGGGCCTCTTCGAGCAGACCGACCACACCCAGCAGAAGCTGCGCCGCTTTGCGGCCGACCCCAAGATCACCGAACTGTGGCCCCAGATGGTGGAGATTAAAAAGGTCATCTCGCATCGCCGCCGCCG
>JAMOVG010000390.1 GCA_027061725.1 Desulfobacteraceae bacterium | reverse complement strand
GGCCCCCATGGACATTACCGAGGCCTGCAACGCCGCTCAGGCCGCATCGGCCAAGGCTGCCAGTCTGCTGACGCGCGGCTACGTCGAGCTCGACCCCTTCGTGGCCGCCGTGGACCCGGAAAAATGCCGCGGCAACGGCGCCTGCGTGGACGCTTGCCCGGTAGAGGCTATCCACATGACTACGGAGGAGGTCGACGGCAAGCAGGTTGAACGCGCTGAGGTCAACCCGGCGCTGTGCACCGGGTGCGGCGTCTGTGTGGCGGTCTGCCCCGAAAACGCCATCGACGTCAAGGGCTGGACGCTGAAACAGTACGAGGCCATGGTGGATGCCATCGTGGCCATGTAGGCCAACTGTGGCTCCCGCAGGGGAGCGACATGCAAGCGGGCCGGCCGGAAGCGCCGGCCGCATACGGGTGAGGACGATGAGTGACAAGAAAAAAGGTGACAAGCAAGCGCTGAAGGCCCTGCGCCAGGAACGCAAGACCAGTATCGAGCGGGCCCGCAATGCCATCAAGACCCAGAACAAGGACATCAAGGCCATACGGGCCGCCATGAAAGACGGCGGCAGGACGGTGCCCGAAATCGCCGAGGCCACCGGCATGCCAACGGCCCAGGTGCTGATGTATGTGGCCACCCTGAAAAAGTACGGGGAAGTAGCCGAGGGCCCCAAGGACGGGGACTATTTCAAGTACGAACTGGCCGCAAAGTAATCGCCGGGGCCGCAGCGCCGCACAGCGGCGGCAACCGGATGGACCGGTGATTCAGACCAATATCTTTATGGAGAAAAATCATGGGCACAGCAGTTAATCCGGATCTTTTGTTGAACCTCAGGAAATTCGGCGTCAAGGATGCCAGCATCTGTTTCAACTGCGGCAACTGCACAGCGGTATGCTCCCTTTCCAGCGAGGACACGCCATTTCCCCGCAAGGTGATCCGTTACCTGCAGATCGGCGCCAAGGACAAGATCCTGCGCAGCCCTGAGCCCTGGCTGTGCTACTATTGTGGGGACTGTTCCGAGACCTGCCCGCGGCAGGCCAACCCCGGCGAGGTCATGATGGGGCTGCGGCGTTACCTGACATCGCTTTACGACTGGACCGGCATTTCGCGGCTTTTTTACACTTCCAAAGTGTTCGAGGTGTTCGCCATCCTCTTTGTTGCCGCTCTGGTGGGGCTGGGGTTCTACTTCTATCACGGTCCCATGCTCACGGATCGTGTCGCACTGAATGTTTTTGCTCCCAACCGCGTCATAGAAGTGCTGGATCTCATCATGCTGGGCGTGCTGTCGTTTTTCCTGCTCAGCAACGCCTACCGCATGTTCCTGGCCGTCATGGGGGACCCTGCCCAGTATCCGCCCCTTTCCCAGAGCGCCAAGCAGCAGTTCCAGAACCGCCTGATCCGCGGAATCCCGGTGCCCATCTACATCAGCGAGTTCAAGCAGTTCGTGCTGCACTTCTTCACCCAGAAGCAGTTTGGTGCCTGCGGCACCTCCGAGCAGCGCAAGCAGTGGCTCATCCATCTGCTGATCATGACCGGATACACCACGGTATTTCTGCTCGTGGTGGTCGGCATCCGCTGGTTCCAGCGGGACGAGATCTACCCCATCTGGAACCCCATCCGGCTGCTGGGCTACTACTCCACCTTCGCCATTCTGTATGGAACGACGTACGCCATCATTGGGCGTCTGAAAAAGAGCAAGACCGTGTACGAGCATTCCCACTCCTCTGACTGGGCCTTTCTGATCCTGCTGTGGCTGACGACCTTCACCGGCATACTGATCCATTTCACACGCATCTTGGGAATGCCGTTGGCCACCTACTACATCTATGTTATCCACCTGATGATCGCGGTTCCCATGCTGGTGATCGAGGTCCCCTTCGCAAAGTGGACCCACCAACTCTATCGTCCGCTCATTCAGTACCTGATGCGCGTGAGGGAGCGCGCCCTGAAGGCAGAGTACTAAAAAATCAATACCAACGGAGAAAGGAAGAGAATCATGGCGGAAAAACAAGAAAAGATCCTCTACATGTGCACACATGCCAGCGACAACCCTGAAAAGGCGGCCATGCCTTTCGTGATGGCCAATGCGGCGCTGGCCATGGATATCCAGGTCGTCGTCGCCCTGCAGGGCCCCGCGGTCTACCTGGCACTGAAGGGGTACATCGAAAAAATGGTTCCCCCGGGAGGGTTCCCGGCTATGGAGAAGCTCGTCAAGGATTTTCTCGAACTGGGCGGCGAGCTGCGCGTGTGCGTGCCCTGCATGAAGACACGCAACATTGCCGATGACGAACTGGTGGAAAACGCAAAGACGGTGGCCGCCGGCGAGCTCACCGTCATTTCGCTCGAAGCGGACGCGGTTTTCACCTATTGAGAAGGCCCCGGCGGCAGTGAGGTAACGGGCGTGTTTCCGCCGACTGGCGTCACGGGTCCGAAGGGAGGGGGCAACAATGGAAAAAGATACACTCCATACACCACCCAAGCGGGTCACCGATTTGGTGACGCTGAAAAAGCAGGGGGCGCAGGTCACCTGCGAACCCTCGTTCGAAGTGTTGCCGGTTGATTTCGACCATCGGGACCATCCGTTCCAGGCATACATATTCCTGTGCCGCTATGAGGGCCGCATCGACGGCCAGGAATACCACTTCCGCAAGTGTTATGCACGGGGGTGCCCCCACAACCTCTGCCCCCACGTGGCTCAGGCCGTTATGATCGCCAACCGCTACCTGATGCGGGACTTGCGGCGCCTGCGTGAGTCCGGCATCGAAGTCGCGGACAAAATGTTCACGCTCGAGGACATGGTGGTCAAGTTTGAGAACCTCCAGGAGGACGAGGGGCCCCTGATGACCATTCACGACTACATCAACGTGGCCCGCGAGGGCAACGACGTTTCCGTGGAGGTTTCCCTGGAGTCCGTGCCGGCGGTGGAGCATTTTGCCCACGAAAAAAACAAGCAGACTTTTCTCAATGCCGACTTCGCCGTCACCACGTTGGGCCGCACCGGTCACTACCAGCGATGCCTGGGGTGCTACCCCACCGAACAGGAGGCCGAGGAGCGGCCCCGGGCGGTGGTAGTGGCCAACCAGCGGCTTTCCCTGTTGTATCAGGAGTTCGAGCAGGCCGGGGTGAAGTGTGAAAAGCGGTTCTTCGAATAGCACCTTTTGCCGGGGACCGGAGATTTCAGGCAAACCGGTTTGAGGGCGGTGCCGCGGGTTCCGTTGCGTGAAGATCTGCGGGGTCTGCAGGAAACGACGCGGCAAACGGCCTTGTCGGGTTGCGAAGTCCGTTAAAGTGAAAACAATCCATACACCAGTGCAGGAAACGAAAATTTAGGAAAACGAGACATGGAAAATCGAATCGAGGAACTCGAAAAAAAGATTGAGGCCTTGCAGGCCCAGGTCGAAGACCTGAAGAACAATGCTGCCGAGGACCAGTTGTCGATGGTAGTGTTTTCCGGCGATCTTGACCGGGTGCTGGCCGCCTTTATTATCGCCGTCGCCGCCGCCGCCATGTTCGAAAGAGTGGTCATGTTTTTTACTTTTTGGGGGATCAGCGCCCTGCGCGACCCCAAGAAAAAAGTGGCCAAAGACGATGTAATGGCCAAGATGTTCGGGAAGATGCTGCCCAACGGCGCCAGTGCACTCAAGCTCTCGAGCATGAACATGGCGGGCTTGGGCACCAAAATGATGAAATCGCTCATGGCCAAGAAAAACGTCCTGTCGCTCGAAGAGCTGATCCGGAATGCCGCCGATTTCGGTGTGGAGATCGTCATCTGTGAGATGTCCATGGATCTCATGGGATTCAAGCTTGAGGAGATGATCGACTATCCCAACGTAGTCGTTGGCGGGGCGGCCAAGTTTCTGCAGGAGGCCGGGCAGAGCAAGGCGACGCTGTTTATATAAACACCGGAATGGCCGGGTGCCGTATCGCACACCCGGCCGGAATGTCAACCTACCGTTCTGAAAGGAAAGGATACAAGTAATGACTGAGAACGTTGTCATTGTGATTTCCTGTGGCACCAACAACCCCAACCGTTCGACCCGCGGCATTCACCTGGCCACCGTGGCCCACAAAGAGGGCAAGAATGTTACTGTGTTTCTGCTCGACGAGGCGGTCAACCTGGCCAAGGAAGGCATGATCGACTACCTGCGGGCGGCTACGGGCGACATTGCCGACGACCTGATGACCTATCTCCAGGCCCACGAAGTGCCTATCCTGGTTTGCACCCCTTGCGCCCAGGCCCGAAGGATCGCCCAAGAAGATCTCATCGAGGGCGCACGGCTGGCCCCGGCCACCGAGCTGATCCAGGCGGCCTGCAACGACGCCACCGTCATCAGCCTGTAGTGCGCACCGGCGCATCGCAGGGATGGGAAGCTGGAGAATAACCCATTCCGGGAAGGGCGCCACCGCCGGGCGGCGGCGCCCTTCACCGCATCGAGGAGAACCCATTGGACATGGCCCAATTCCCAAAAAACGTGATGGTTATCGGCGGCGGGGTCGCCGGGCTGGCCACCGCGCTGACGCTTTCCGACCTGGGTATCCGGGTGGATCTGGTGGAAAAGAGTGATTTCCTCGGCGGGCACGCCATCCGCTTCGCCTGCAAAGCCACCGACGAGTGCGTCAAGTGCGGTGCCTGCATGGTGGAGGAAAAGCTCGGGCAGGCGGTTGCGGACCCGTCCATCCGCCTGCTGACCGGATGCCGCATCGAGAACATCGAACGAAACGGGCGCTTCAAGGCCGATCTGACCCGCCGGCCGGCCTACATCGACGCTGACAAGTGCACGGCCTGCGGCCTGTGCTACCGCGATTGTCCCGAAGGCGCCGTGCACCGCGGGTATTCGGCCAGCACCCGGCCTTTTTACGCCGTCGACGTGGCGCATTGCCTGCAGTTTAAAGACCAGTCCTGCCGGAGGTGCATCGAGGTATGCCCCGAGGACGCCATCTCCCTGTCGGGCGAGCCGCAGAAGCTCACCTGCGAAGCCGATGCCGTGGTCGTGGCCACCGGCTTCGACGCCTTCCGGCCGGTTTCCAAGCCTTATGGGTACGGCCGCTTCAAAAATGTGGTGACCAGCCTGGAGATGGAGGATATCCTGCGCGAGAACGGTGCGCCGGTACGTCCGACCGACGGGGAGCCGGCCCGCAAGATGGCGTTCATCCAGTGTGTGGGCAGCCGGGACGCCAGCCTGGGCCACCTGTGGTGCTCGCGCATCTGTTGCGGCACGTCGATGCGCATGGCACGGATGCTCAAACACCGCGAACCCGAACTGGAGGTCACCTTTTTCTACATTGATATCCAGACCTTCGGCCGGGATTTCGACAGCGTTCACCGACGCATCCAGGAAGAGATGCGGCTGGTCCGGGCCATACCGGGCGACATCTATGAAAACGAGGACGGCGGCCTGAAGGTGGTCCACCAGGATGTTGACAGCGGCGAGAGCGTCAAGGAGGATTTCGACCTGGTGGTGCTGTCGGTAGGGCTTACACCGGCCGAGGGAACCCAGGAGGTAGCCGGATTGCTGCAGTTGCGCACCGCTGACTGGGAGAATCCCTTCGGCGAAGCCGTGGTTCCCGAGGGCGTCTTCCTGGCGGGAGCCGTTGCCGGCCCCATGGGAATTGCGGACTCGGTGGCGGACGCCGGTCGTGCGGCCCTTGAGGTGCGCGGATACCTCGACGGCAAGCCGGGCGGAAAGTAGGCGAATCACCACGAATGCCACGCTATCAGCGCGGACTATCGCGAAAATGACGAGGTGACAGATTTGACCAGAGAAACAATTATTTTCGGACAGGGATTCTGCGCCGACGAAATCAGGCGGCGATTGGATGCCTTCGGATGTCCGGTGGCCACGGCCATTGCGCACCGCAACACCCAGGGCAGCGGTCAAAAGGCCCCGGAGCCGGAGGCGCAGGTGTACTTCGTGTACGATCGTCTGCTGGCCTGTTCAGGGTCGTCCGGCGACCTGACCCTGCTGGCCAGTGTCGAGGGAAAAATCGTTCAGCGCAAAGCGGCCGCCGTTATCCTAACCGGAGAGGGCGATCGGGAACCTGATTTCGCGGCGTACGGGCTGTCCGGCGGGGGAGCGGTCATGTCCCTGGGGGAACTGCGGTCACTGTCGGACTCCGCAGAGAAAATGGCAGCGAAGCTGAAAGGCGTGAAGCGCGTGGCCTTCCTGACAGGCGTCGCGCGTGAGAAGGTCCCGGCCGTATGCGAAGAGGTCATGCGCATGGCCATGCGCCTGCAGTCCGAGAACGGTATGCAGACCTTCATCTACACGCGCAATCTGAAAGTGGCGGGCTGGGGGCTTGAAGCCCTGTACCGCGAGACGCGCATGGCAGGGGTCGTCTACATCAAGCTGAGCCAGCCGATGCCGGAAATCACAATCGAAGACGGGCGCCCCGTCATCACCTGTCAGGACGACATCAGCCACGAGACTTTCCGGCTGCGGCCCGACCTGACCGTGGTCGACGAGACGCTGATGCCGCCCGCCGGCCTCGATGAGCTGGCCGCAGTGTTTCAGATTCAGCGTGACGAGCAGGGGTTCGCCCAGAGCGACAATGTCCACCGATTAACGGTGGCCACCAACCGTCACGGCATTCTGGCCGCCGGCCCGGTTCGCAGTGCCTTGGTCGCCGGCCGCCACGACCAGCGGCTGGACGCGGCCAATGCCGCTGCAGCGGTTCTGGGGGAGGTGCTGGGCAAAAAGGTGGTTGCCGAAGACGCTGCCGAAATCGACACCGGGCAGTGCGTGCGCTGCCTGACCTGCTACCGCCTGTGCCCCTACCGGGCCGTGGTGCTGCGCGACGAGCAGCCGGTGGTGGACCCGCTGGTGTGCGAGCGGTGCGGCATCTGTGCCGCCGAGTGCCCGGCCCTGGCCATCCGGCTTCCCGGTTTTGAGCGCAGCAGCATAGGGGACGACATCGCACAGGGCCGGTCTGCAGACCCGCAGGCGGAAGCGCCCTTTATCGTGGCTTTCTGCTGCGGTCGCTCGGCCGCGCCGGCCGCGCGCCTGGCATCCATGATGGGTCGGCGTTTGCCGGCGCGCCTGAAGATCATCGAAGTGCCCTGCGCCGGGAGCGTATCCCGGGAGTTTATCCTGGAGGCCTTCACCCGCGGTGCCGACGGCGTCATGGTGCTCACCTGCCACACCGGCAACTGCCACTCGGAAAAAGGCAACCGGCACGCCCGCTCCCGGGCGGCCGAGATCCGCTCGCTGCTGCCCCTGGTGGGCATCGACAAGGAGCGGCTGACGACGGCCACGCTGGCCTCCAACATGGGCGCCGAGTTCGCGCGCCTGGTGGACAGCTTTTCCGCCGAACTGGAAAAACGCGCAACCAGGACCGGCAGTGCCGTCGGCAGCGAAACGGCCTGAGCGGTTTTTCGCCGAAACCGGCGTCAACGGTGCAACCGTCAACCCATATGGATGGTAAAATGAAAGAAGCCCAGAAAATCATCGATCTGAACCAGGCGGACCCCCAAAAGTTCCGCTCCTGGAATTTCCTGCAGGATTTCTGCATCACCTGCGGCCTGTGCGCCAGTTCCTGCCCGGCCAGCGGCATCGACGGTTTCGATCCGCGCAAGGTGGTGCGCATGGTCTCGTTGGGTCTCGAGCAGGAACTGGTGGACTCCAAGTTTCCCTGGATCTGCACCATGTGCGGCAAGTGCGAGGAGGTCTGCCCCATGCAGATCAACATCCCCGACCTGGTGCGCAGCATCCGCGGTCTGCGGGACCGTGACAAAGTGCCCGGCACCCTGCACAAGGGCCTGCAGGCGGCCCTGAAGACGGGCAACAACCTGGGGCTGCCCAAGGACGACTTCATCTTCATCCTCGAGGACGTGGGTGAAGAGATCGCAGAGGAGCCCGGCTTCGAAGGATTCAAGGTGCCCATTGACAAGAAGGGCGCCAATGTACTGACCACGGTTCATAACAAGCTGGTCAATACCCAGAACGAAGACCTCAAGCACTGGTGGAAAATCTTTTACGCCGCCGGCGAGGACTGGACCATCCCCTCGGACAACTGGGAGGGCACCAACTGGGGGTATTTCACCGGTGACGACGAGGCCATGAAAACCATGACCGGACGCATTCTGGAAAACATGCGGCGACTGGAGGTGAAAACCCTGCTATGGCCCGAATGAGGGCACGCCTACATGTCGACCCGGTCCGGGTTCGAAAAGCACTTTCCGGAAGCGCTCAATGAGTTCGCGTTCGTCACGGTTTTCGATCTGATGATTCAATACATCAAGGAGGGGCGCATCAAGCTGGACAGGACCCGCTTCGCCGGCGTCAAGGCCACTTACCACGACCCCTGCAACTACGGGCGCAAGTCCCAGCGCCTGTTCGGGCATGCCTACTACGAGGAACCGCGCTGGATCATGGACCAGTGCCTGGACAACTGGGTGGAGATGTATCCCACCCGTGAAAACCAGTTGTGCTGCGGCGGGGGCGGCGGCACGCCGCCCACCGGGTACCACGAGGAGCGTTTTCACTACTCGCGCTGGAAGGCCGAGTCCATCAAGGCCACCGGTGCCGACATGCTGGTGGTTCCCTGCCACAGCTGCCACGGCCAGTTCAACGCCATGAAAAAGAAGTTCGACATGCCGGGCCTGCAGGTCAAGTACCTGTGGGAGCTGGTGGCCGACTGCCTGGTGGTGTAATTCCGCCCCTGCCGGAACTCTGGGCCGATTGCCGAATGTGTTTCGGGGTCGGCCCTTTGCTTTTGGCCCGCGGACCGCAGCGGCGCCGGTCCGTTTTCGCGATCAGGGTCGGTTGACTTTCTCCATCGCATCGGCCAGCCACTGCAGGTCCGGGCGCCGGTTGATGTCCGACACCAGCAGGGCGCGGATAATGCCCTGCCTGTCGATGACGAAAAGCGCCCGTGCGGCGTATGGGGCGCCCGCCTGCGGCCGCCGCCGAGGGGCTTGGCAATTTTGGGGCGAAGTGGTAACTGCAGACAGGAAGGCGAACCCACCGGGATTGGAGAAAAGGGTGAAAAACATCGTTGTGATCCTAGCCCCGCTGACCGACCCGGCCGTGTGCCCTTTTTCGAACGGCTTGTGCCACGGAGGTGGACGCCATGTATCGCAGTCCCGGGAGGCTTTTCTGGTGCGTGCCCGTGCTCTGCGGCCTCGTGCTCGCGGCCGCCGCGGCGACGGCGGGTGGCAACACCATCCGCCGCATCGATCCGCCGCGGTTCGACGCCCTGGTCAAAAATTCCAGGCGGCCGCTGATCGTCGCCATGATGGCATCCTGGTGCGGCCCCTGCATCCGGGAACTGCCCACACTCGACAAGCTGTATCGGCGCTACCGCAACAGGGGCCTGGACATCATCGGCGTCAGCCTGGATTTCGAGGGACCCGCCGCCATGCAGCCGATCGTCGACAGCCTCGGCGTGCGCTTTCCGGTCTACTGGATGGGCGAAGCCGGTGTGCGCACCTACAACATTAGCGGCATTCCGCTGCTGTGGATCGTCAAGAACGGTCAGGTTCGGGAGAAAATTCTGGGCGGCCGTTCCGAATCCTTCCTGGAGAAAAAGATTCTTCCGCTCATCGGCGTAAAACAGCAGGCCCCCTGAAAGCGCTATATGGCCAGGTGCAGGTCGATGCCGCTCTCGTAACCCATCTCCAGGGCTTTGACGTCGAAGTGCAGGGTCGCCATGTGCTCCAGTTCGGGGATCAGCGGCCGCCGGATCTCGCGGCTGTCCACGCTCTTGAGGTATTTGCGGCACGCATCGCAGACGTAAACACGGCACTCCTTCTCCGAATCGCTGAAGAAATAACTGAGGGTCTTGGCGTCGCTGTTGCCGCAGAAAGGGCAGGCCAGCCGCCGGGTCCTCCAGTGATGCCAACAGAATCCGCATACCAGCTGCCGTTCACCGGAGGCGCCCAGGATCGAGATCACCGGCGCGGTGCCGCACACCGGGCAGTAGCCATTTTCCCAGTCCTGGTCCGGGTCAAGATAATCCTCCAGCTGCCGGGTGCACAGTTCCACGGAAGGCTTGATGCTGTTGTAGGCGAAAAACGAAAGCGCCCGGTCGTCCACGGCCATGCTGCGCGCCAGGCGGGAAAGTGTCCCGCCGTTGTCGCAAACGACGGCGTTGAACAGCTCGGTGGCCCGCACACGGCCGTCGGACAGCGCCGTCTGGATGCCGGCCGCTGCGGCCCGGAGATCGGGGTTGCCGGAGGTCGCCAGGCGGCAGATTTCGTCCAGCAGTGCGGCGGCGGCCGGGACATTGACCACGAACTGGTCTATCCCCACCAGCGGCATGGCTTCGCGGGCCTTGAGGGCCAGCATCTGCACGTCCAGTTCGAGGGGCGCGATACGCGTGCGGCCGAGGGCGCGGCGCTGGGCCCGGAGCATTCCGCCGTGGAAGTCCAGCAGTTCCTCCCAGCCCGGCCGCTGTTCGCGGAGCGCGCCTATCGCCCGGTCGATGTCTGCCGTGGATTCGGTCTCTGGCGGCATAACGCCATTCCTCCTTGCGGGTGGTGAAGCGGGCGCCGGTGGCGGCGCCCGTCCCGGGACATCTCAGGTTACAGCCGCAGCATGCGCGAGAGGCCGCGCGACACCGGACGCGCCATGCGCCTGAGGGCCATCTTGCGGGACATGTCGAAGCGTCCCGCGTCGGCCATGGCGTTCTCATAGTACAGGGCCGGGTCGAAGGCCGTCAGGTAGATCACCCGCACGTCGTCCGGGTCGATGAGTACCGCCTTGGGAAACTTTTTCCGGGCCTCGGTCAGCCGCTTCTTGGCCAGGGCCAGAATCTCGTCGCGTTCTCCGAAGTTCATGGCGCCCGTAGGGCAGGTCTCCACGCATGCCGGAAGAAGCCCGTTTTCCACCCGGTCGATGCACATGTCGCACTTGGCCAGGGTACCGTCCTTGGCCGCCCGGGGGATGTTGTAGGGGCATGCCTCGCGGATAGCGTCGGCATCCAGGTTGCGGGTCTGGATGGTGTAGATGACGGCACCGGTGCGGTCGTCGGAAAAGATGGCAGACGGGTCGCCGGCCTCGTCGCGGCAGGGCGGCTCCAGGCAGTGGCGGCACTGCTCCGGGAAAAACAGCCAGCGCAGCCGGCTGTCGACCGTCTCCTCCTTCATGCGCACCAGTTTGTAAGTGTCGAAGGAGAGGTCGGCCGGGTTCTGATAGGAGCCGCTGTTTTCGGTTTTTTCCGCCGGCAGGCCGTGCCACTGCTTGCAGGCTACCTGGCATCCCCGGCAGGCCATGCAGCGCGTCGTGTCGATGAGAAACGATTTACCCATGTCGATCACCTCCTGTTAGAGCCGGCTCACGTTGACCATGAAGGCCTTGGTTTCCGGGATGCGGGTGTTGGGGTCGCCCGCCGACGGTGTCAGCAGGTTGGCGCTCTTTTCGGCGCCGCTCTTGGGCATGGTCCAGCCGAAGTGCCAGGGCAGCCCCACCAGGTGAACCGTGGTGCCCTCGATCTTCAGGGGACGCAGGCGCGGGGTCACCACAGCCGTGGCTTCCAGGGCGCCGCGGCTGGAGGAGACCCGAACGCGCTGGCCGTTTTTGATGCCCTTGAGGCTGGCCAGCTCTTCGCTCATCTCCACGAAAACCTGGGGCTGCAGTTCCAGCAGCCAGGGTTGGTTGCGGCTCATGACGCCGGTCTGCCAGTGCTCCGACACGCGGTAGGTGGTGCCCACGATGGGATACTTTGGGTCACAAGTGTTGTAAGTGTCCTCGTCGGTGTCGTAGGTGACCGCCGTGGGGTTGGTGAGCTGGGCGCTGAGAAGGTTCTTGGAAACCGGGCACTCCAGCGGTTCGTAGTGCTCGGGAAAGGGGCCGTCGGCGCGGCCGGGGCCGTAGATCTGCCCGTGCCCGTACTTGCGCATGATGAAGGGATAGCGCGAGTCGCTGCGTTTGCTGCCGTCCGGGTTTTCCATGGGGTACCAGCCGCCGTCGGGCACGTCTCCGATCCACTTCTTGGTGGTCCACTTGCCGTCTTTGTGTTCCCCGACGAACTTGATGACCCACTGCTCCTGATCCCAGGGCTGTCCCTTGAGGTCCACCGAGGCGCGGTTGTAGATGATGCGCCGATTGACGGGCCAGCACCAGGCGAACTCGGGGTACAGGCCGATCTTGTTGACGGCGTCCTTCGGGCTGCGGCGGGCCGCCATGTTGCCCTTTTCGGTGTAGCTGTTGCAGTACAGCCAGTTGCCCGACGAAGTGGAGCCGTCGGCCTGCAGGAAGGCAAAGCTGGGCACCAGGGTGCCCTTCTTGAAGGTTTTGCCTTTGACGGTGACGTCCCTGAGGAAGTACCCGTTGATTTCCCTGGCCACCTTGTGCGGGTCGTATTTCCCCGCGGTCAGGTAGTCCCACTTGAGGTTGACGATAGGCTCGGGGAAGGTGCCGCCCTTCTCGTACAGGGCCTTGAGGCGGGCGCCAAGTTCCATGATGATGTCCCCGTCGGGCCGGCTGTCGCCCATGGGGGCGGGACCCTGGTAGCGCCACTGCATCCAACGGCCGCTGTTGGTGATGCTGCCCTCCTTTTCCACCGAGACGGCGGCCGGCAGCATGAAGACCTCGGTCTTGATTTTGGCGGGGTCGACGCCCGGTGCGCGCCAGAAGGAGCCGGTTTCGTTGTCGAAGATGTTGACGTTGACCAGCCAGTCCAGCTTCTCCAGGGCCATGCGCGTCTTGACGGCATTGGCGCCGCTGCAGGCCGGGTTCTGGCCCCAGGCGAAAAAGCCCTTGATGGTGCCCCGGTACATCTGGTCGAAGATGTCCATCCAGGAGTAGGTTTTGCCGTCGTCCACCTTGGGCAGCCACTGGTAGCCGAATTCGTTTTCGGCCGTGGCCTTGTCGCCGAAGAAGGACTTGAGCAGACTAACGGCGTACTTGGGGTAGTTCTGCCACCAGTTGGCGCTCATGGGATCGTGGCTCACCGGGGTCCATTTCTTGTTGTAGGCGGCAAGATCCGTGTTGGAAGCGCGCGGGGTCTTGAGGTACCCCGGCCAGATGTGCCAAAGCAGGCAGTGGTCGGTGGATCCCTGGACGTTGGATTCGCCGCGCAGGGCGTTGACACCGCCGCCGGCTACGCCCATGTTGCCCAGCAGCAGCTGGATAATGGACATGGCGCGGATGTTCTGCACGCCCACGGTGTGCTGTGTCCAGCCCATGGCGTACATGATGGTGCCGGCCTTTCCCTTGGCGCCCGTGGCCGCGTAGGTCTTGTAGATCTCGATCAGGTCGGATTCGGGGGTGCCGGTGACCTGCGAGACGACCCGGGTGGTGTAACGGCTGAAATGCTTCTTGAGCAGCTGGAACACGCAGCGAGGGTCTTTGAGGCTGCGGTCCATCTTGGGGTTGCCCCTGTCGTCGAGCTGGAAACCCCACTGGCTTTTGTCGTACTTCCTGGTCTTGGGGTCATAGCCGGAGAAGAGGCCGTCCCTGAAAGCGTAGGAGTCCTTTACCAGGAAGGGGGCGTTGGTGTACCAGGCCACGTATTGCCTGAAGTACAGATCGTTGTCCAGGATGTACTTGATCATGCCGCCCAGAAAGGCGATGTCGGTACCCGAACGCAGGGGGGCGTAAATGTCGGCCTTGGAAGAAGTCCGCGTGAAGCGTGGATCTACGCTGATGAGCGTGGCGCCCCGCTGCATGGCCTCGGTGACGTACTTGAAGGAAATGGGGTGGTTCTCGGCAGCATTGCTGCCCATGATCAGAATGCAGTCACTGTTTTTGATGTCGATCCAGTGATTGGTCATCGCACCGCGTCCGAACGACTCTGCCAGAGCCGCAACCGTGGCGCTGTGTCAGATACGGGCCTGATGTTCGATGTAGACCAGGCCGACGGCACGCATCATGGCCTGCAGGAGCCAGCACTCCTCGTTGTCCAGGGCCGCGCTGCCCACAGAAGCGATGGCCGTCGTGCGGTTGACCACCTGCCCGGCCGCGTTTTTGGCCTCGAAAGAGGCGTCGCGGGTTTCCTGTACGCGCTGGGCGATCTGGTCCAGGGCCCACTGCCAGCTGACCTTTTTCCATTCCTTGGCGTAGGGCGCCCGGTACAGCGGCTCGGTCAGTCGGGTGTCGTTTTCCACCAGCTGCGAGAGTGCCGACCCCTTGGAGCACAGGGCGCCGCGGTTGATGACATGGTCAGGGTCGCCCTCGATGTTCATGACGCGGCCGTTTCCCCTGCGGCTGGTATGCACGATGATGCCGCAGCCCACCGCGCAGTAGGGGCAGATGCTGCCGGTTTCCCGGGCGTATTGGGTTTTCAGCATTTGCGCCCGCGCCTTGACCGGCCTGAGATCGAATCCCAGCCCGCTGACGGCCAGTCCGGCGGCGGCAGCGCCGGTGGCCTGTAGGAATTGTCGACGGTCAAGCTTCATGACGTCTCCCTCCTTGATGCGGTTTTCAGTGGTGGGTTTCCCCCGTTTTGGCGGGATGATTCAATTATTTAAAGATCCTACTACCCGGAGGTTAAAAAAAAGTTACAAGGATCACCGGCGGGGGATCTCAGGCGTGGATCAGGCGCTGGTAGAGGCGCGTGGTGGCCCGGTCGGGCAACACCCCCAGTTCGTCCTGCAGGGAACGGCACAGCTGCCGGTACACCTTGACGGCTTCACTGCGGTGATTGGCGGCGGCATACAGCTTCATGAGGCGCTGTCCGGCCTCTTCATGGCAAGGGTCTACGGCCAGGGCGCAGCGGCAGCAGTCGGCGGCCAGTTCGTTCATGCCGCGCCCCTCGCAGACGGCGGCCATCTGCATGAGTACCGCCAGATAGGCCTCGCGAAGGGTCCAGCGCTTGGCCTCTACCCAGGGGGCGTACGGCTCTTCGGGCAGGAAATCCCCCCGGTAGAGGGCGCGAATCCGTCGGCCCAGCGCCAGCACGCGGTCCGCATCGTCGGCTGTCCCCGGTGCATGCAGATCCCTGCAGAGGTCTTCAAACGCCTGGACGTCGACCCTGCAGCGCGAGAGATCCAGTGTCACGCGTCCGCAGCGCATCTTGACGTAGGCCGATTTCTGGTTTCTGGCCAGCGAGGGCTCCAAAGCCTTGCGCAGGCGGTGCAATGTGACCTTCAGGTTGCGCTGGCCTGCGGCCGGCTCGCTGTCCGGCCATAGGTCCTCAATGAGGATGTCGCCGGGAACATTGGCCAGGCCGTGGACCACGATGGATTTGAGCAGCAGGCGTGGACGACGCCCGCCCCAGCGGTCCGCATCAATGGGTTGTCGGCCACCGATGGAGACCTGGAAACGGCCGAAGGTGCGGATCACCAGTGTATCGGTGGAAACGGGCCCCGGAAAAGGGGGCGGCGATCCGTTGGTCGTGGTGTCCGCCGGCATCGGAGAAGTGGGTCCGGATTCCGGACCCCCGGCCTCGCGGGACAGCCTTGCGATCTCTTCGCGGTCCCGGCGCGACAGGTGTACAAAACGGACCCCCGGCAGCTTGGCCGCGAGTGCCAGTCCGGCCTGCACATGCTCGCGGGCCTTGCGGCGGTGTTCGGACAGGTCCGTCAGCAGCCCCCAGGCGAGGTGGGTTTCGGCCTGCGAAGGCAGATCACCGGCGAAGCAAAAATAGGTCAGCGCCTGCTCCAACAGAGCCGGGGCCGGCGCAACCTGTCCGAGGCGGATGAAGATAAGGCCCTTGAGCCGGCGCGCGAGCATGAGGTGCCGCGTGGCTTTTTCGATGTCGAAGGCGGCTTCGGCACGCTCCACGGCGTTGCGGGCATCGGCGTGGCTGCACTGGCGGTAGCGGATGAGCGCCTTGAGGTGGTAGGCCATGCCTTGGTAGATGCCGTTGCCGGAGAACGCGGCCGCTTCCAGCAGCTGCCGGAAAGCGGCTTCGGCAGCGGTGAAACGGCGGCGGCAAACCTCCAGCCGTCCCCGCAGCTCCAGATACAGGGGGTACAGGACCAGCAGACCGTGGCGGTCGATTTCGGCGCCCAGGGCGTCGAGGTGCCGCGCGGCTGCCGTCAGGTCGCCGTGGTTCAGGGTAAGCCCGGCAAGCGCCAGTTTCTTCAACAGGCGGTATTCGGGCGGGACGGGCGAGTCCGCGGCGCATCCGTGGCGGAGGGTTTCCTCGGCGCATGTGAAGTCGCCGGCCGCCACGCAGCCCAGCGCCGTCACGGCGGCGACTTCGGCCGCAAGGGCCTTGTCTCCCATCTGCCGGGCCAGCAGCCCGGCCCTGCGGCAGGCCAACAGGCCCCGCTGCGGATTGTCGCCGCCGACGAAGAACCCCAGCCCCAACTGCAGCCAGAGCAGGGATTTGGCGAAGGTGAAATGGGGACAGCGGCTGTTAATCGCCAGCAGCCGCTCGGCTTCCTCCATACGGCGGCGACAGGCGGCGGGGTCGCTGCCCGAAAAGACGTGGGCCTCGATGAGGAAGGCCAGGGCGAGCATCCGGCCCCGGGTGTCCCCCCGACGGTGAAAACCCGTCAGGGCGGTTTGGAAATTCTCGATGTTGCGTGCGCCGCCCCGGATACGGCGCACCAGGGTGGCGAGCATCACCAGCCAGGGGTCCTGGTGGACAATGGCGGCGGGAAAGGCCCCGATGCGGTCGGCCAGGTCTGCAACGCGGCCGCGGATGAGCCAGTCGATGCCGGCCCGGCGGATGCCGTCGGCGGCCTGCTCGAAGTCACGTGCCCGCAGAAAGCAGTCGACGGCCTCGGCAGTACGGCCTTTCCGCAGGCAGTGCCCGGCAGCGTCGCGGTAAAAAGCGTCGCGCTGACCATCGGAGAGCAGCCGTGGGCGGATGGCGCGCAGGAAGTCCCGAAACAGCGGGTTGAAGCGGTAAAGGGTGCGGTCGGGCCGGTCGTGCAGGACCTGGACGAACAGGTTGCGGCGCACCAATTGCCGCATCCTGAGTTCGGCATCCGGGCAGCCGGCCGCCTGCCCCACCAGTTCGGCGTCGATCACGTCCAGCAGGGCCGCGCAGACCAGGAATTCCTGAAGTGCAGGATCCTGAAGGTTAAAGATCTCCTCGGAGAAGAAGAGGCTGCTCTCCCGACTCAGGCGGCGGGCGATTTCCGGGCTCAGGAGGCGCTGGCGCTGGCGGCGTGGTCGTCGCTGCAGGATCTGGGAGATCAGCACAAGCCCGCCGGCCCAGCCGTCGGTGAGGTCGTGGAGGCGCCGGGCCTCGGATAGGGAAAGGCGGATCCCGTGCAGGTGCCGGAAATAGGAACGGATTTCCGGCGGCGTGAAAGCCAGGGCCGCGTTGTCGATGATCCCGGCCTGGCGCCGCAGGACCGCCGGCTGCAGCCTGGGGGGAAAGCAGTGACGCGAAATTAAGATCAGGCGCACGCGCTCGCAGGACAGGTGCGCCATCCGGCGGATCAGTGCCAGGGAGGGCGCCTCGGGATCCAGTTTTTCGAGGCCGTCGATGACCAGCACCAGTTCCGGCGGCAGCCGGCGCCAGATGCGGACCAGGGAGTCCTGCAGTCCGCCTGCAGCCCGGGTCGCGCCCGAAGAAGGGGTGCGCGGCTGCGGACACCCCGTCGCTTCCCCTTGCAGGGCCTCGGCCAGGGCGCACAGCAGCAGGGAATAAAAGCGGTCCGGCGCAGCGTCTTCGCAGTCCATGTGCATCCAGGCGGTCAACAGCCCGCGGCGGCGCACGTAATCTGCTGCCAGGGCGGTTTTGCCCTGGGCCGCCTGGCCGCAAATCAGCGTGACCGGCCGCCGCCGCATGTCATCCAGGCGGTTGAGAAGGCGTTGGCGGCGAACCATGGGCGCCGATTCGGGAGAGGAGTATTTCAGCGCATCAAAAGGCCGCATTATGGGTACACATCATAGCAGAAAAACAGGGGCGTTTAAATGTCGGTCGGCCTGCCGAGGCAAGAAGGGCCATCGCCGGCAAGCCCTCTATATCGCCAAGCCGGCCGCCCCGCACAATAGCGGTAAAGACACAAAAAGGCCGGCAGCCGATTGCGGCGGATCTGTCGGGACAGCGCCGGATGCATGACAAAACCCGGTTTTTGGTGTAATAGGGAATTCGGTTTCCCCTTGCGGAGAGGAGCATTTATGAAGACCGAGTGCAAGCCGAAATTTTTCTTTGCCGTCTTTGCCCTGGCCATTTTGTTTCTGCTCGTGGCGGCCTGCGCCACCAGCCTGGAAAACTACCGCCCTCACTCTGCGGAAGAGGCCGGTGTCCGGAATCTCCTGCTCAGGGCTGAAGACGCATGGAACCGGCAGGACGTGCCTGGCTTTGCCGCGCTGCTCGAAAAGCACGCCACCTTTACCCTCGAAAAGGACGGCCCCGTGGTGGACAGGGACACCTTTGTCCAGGCCCTGCCGCAGAAGATGAAGAAGGTGCCCTGGAATTTTGGGCCGCCCCGCATCAAGTTCCGCGGGCGCAAGGCTTTCGTCTACCTGCCGCTTAAGTCGGACCCCGAAAAGCCCGTACTGTTTTTCACCCTGCGCCGCCGGGACAATCGCTGGCGCATCCTGGCCATCCGCTAGCCGGATCTTTGCCACCCCCGCTGCCGCGACGCGTGCCGCCGGCCGGGCGACTCCTGAAAATTGGGTTGCACTGCTGCGGAATCACCCCTGGCGCATGGCCTCGGCCGGATCCAGACGCGCGGCCTTGATGGCCGGGTACAGGCCGGAAAAAAGCCCCACCAGCACGGACATGAGCAGGGGAAGGGCGACGGCCCACCCCGTGACGACCACCGGCCAGCCAGCCGCCAGCGACACCAGCGTCACGGCGGCGATGCCCGCCGCCACCCCCAGTATTCCGCCGATGGCGGTCAGCACAACGGCCTCCATGAGGAACTGGAACAGGATGTCGTCACGCGAGGCGCCCACGGCACGGCGGATGCCGATTTCACGGGTCCTCTCCGAAACCGTGGCCAGCATGATGTTCATGATGCCGATGCCGCCCACCAGCAGCGATATCCCGGCGACGGCGGCCAGGAAGAGATTGAAGGTGCGCCGGGTGCGGGAGGCCTCCCGCAGCAGTTCCAGGGGGACCACCAGGCGGTAGTCGGCGGCGCCCTGGTGGGCAACTTCCATGGTGCGCCGGAGGATGCGCGCGACGGCGGTGACCTGCCCCCTGCCGCGGGCCTGGACAACGATTTCGCTGATCTGGCCTGGCTCCGGGCCTCCCTGCCTCCGGAAAACGGTTTCGGTTCCCAGGGGAACAAAGACCATGGCGTTGTAGTCCCTGGCGGATATGGCCGGACCGTCGGTGCCCTGGTGGTCGACGGCCGCCAGGATGCCGATTACCCGGAACAGCTGCCCTTCGATGCGGATGAGGCTTCCCGGTTGCGCCCCGACGGGTTTCAGCACCCGGGCGACTGTATCACCCAGCACGCACACCAAACTGCGCCGGCGAACATCCAGCGGGGCGATGAAGCGCCCGCCGGCCAGACGCAGATTCTGCACGCGGGCGTAGTTTGCCGAAACGGCCACAACCTGGGGCGTCAGGCGTCCCGCCGCC
>JAMOVG010000389.1 GCA_027061725.1 Desulfobacteraceae bacterium | reverse complement strand
CCAGAGGAGGACATCATGGCCATCGAACACGGCATCATAGAACGCGTCGAAAACGGCTGGGCCTGGGTCAGAACCACACGCAGCGGCGCCTGCGCCAGTTGCGACCACAAGGACCACTGCCAGATGGTCGAAGGAAGCGATCACATGATCGTCAAGGCCGTCAATGCGGTGGGCGCCCGTGTCGGGGACGAGGTGGAGCTCTTCCTGGACCCGCGCGTGCGGTTCAAGAGCATTTTCATGGTTTACGTGCTTCCCGTCATCGGGCTGATGGTGGGCGCCTTTTCGGCTGAGGCGCTGTCCTCCCGGCTGGGCGTCAGCGTGAAGCTGGCCATGCCGCTGCTGAGCATCGGCGGGTTCCTGCTGGCCTACCTGCTGACGCGGCGTTTCGCCGGCCGCCTGGCGGCCCGCAATCAACTCAACCCCATCATCCGCCGGGTGCGGCGGCGGGCCCCGTTGGGCGCCGGCTGCCCGCACTGCGGCTGACGAGCCGTTTGACCGAGGTGGCCGCCGGTGTTTCTGTACAGACCCATGGGGGTACTGCAAAACCGAAAGCTCTACCTGCCAGCGGTGACCATTATCGCGGTGGTGGCCATGCTGCTGGTGCTCATCGGGTTGTCCACCTACCGCAACCTGGACCGGCAGCAGAAGCGAGCCCTGGCCCTGCTGCGCTCCCAGGGGGTCACCCTGCTGCGGTCGCTGGAGGCCAGCGTGCGCATGGGCATCCGCAGCGGCCACTGGCGGGAGGACTCGGTGGGGCGGCTCATCCAGGAAATGGCCCGTGACGCGGACGTGGCCTACATCTACCTTTTCAACCCCAGGGGCATCATCGTACACGCCTCCGATCCCGCCCGGGTGGGGCGGCACGCCCAGTGGACGCCCGCGCTCGACGACGAGCGCCAGGTGAAGTCGCGCATCCGCACCCTTCACGGCGGCCGGCGCATCTACGAGCTGGCGAAACTTTACGCCCCCTTTCGCACCCTGCCGCCCGACCTGCGTGACAACCGCCCCGGGACCCGGCACATGCACGCCGGTGACACCGTCGTGCTGGGGCTCAACATGACGTTTTACGAGGCGGCCCGCCGGCAGGACCTGCGCCATGCCGTCATCATGGCCGCCATTCTGCTGGTGGTGGGGTCGGGCACGCTGTTTTTCATTTTTGTCACCCAGAACTACTACCTCGTGGACCGGGCGCTGAAGGAGTCCCGCGATTATACCCGCCAGGTGGTGCGCAGCATGGCCAACGGCCTGTTGAGCGTGGACGCCGAGGGACGCATCACCTCCTGGAACCAGCTGGCGCTGGACCTGCTGGGGCTCTCCGAACCCCAGCTGCAGGGACGGCGGCTGGAGACGATTCTGGACTTCGAGGCCACCGGGATCGGCCGTGCGCTCTACCAGTGCCGCCCGAGTCTGGACCGCGAAATTCGTTACCGGCGGGGCGCCGGTGATGAAATCCCGCTGGGCATTTCGGCTTCGCCCATCCTGGCCGACGACAACCTGTGCAACGGCGCGGTGGTGATCCTGCGCGACCTGCGGCAGATCAAGCGCCTGGAAGAGAACGTGCGGCGCAACGAGCGCCTGGCGGCCCTTGGGCGTCTGGCGGCTGGCGTGGCCCACGAGATTCGCAATCCCCTGAGTTCCATCCGCGGTTTTGCCCAGTATCTGCGGCACGTGCTGAGAGACAGGCCCGATGCCCGGCAGTACGCCGACGTCATTATTCGCGAAATGGATCGCATCAACCGCGTGGTCGGTGACCTGCTGACCTTTGCGCGCCCGCGCAAGATCGAGGCCCGGCCGGCCGACGTGCGCGACCTGGTGGACCACGTGGCGCGGCTGGTGCAGGCCGATGCCGGCGCACGGCGCATCGGGATCGAAAAGCAGGTGGCCCCGGATGCCCGCCGCGTGGTGCTGGACGCCGCCCAGATCACCCAGGCACTGCTCAACCTGGCGCTCAACGCTTTGCAGGCCGTAGACCAGGAGGGCACCATCGTCATCGGCGCTCACCATGGGGCCGGCGGCGTTCACCTGTGGGTACAGGACGACGGCCCCGGCATTCCGGCCGAAACGCGGGAAAAAGTCTTCGACCCTTTCTTCACCTCACGCGAAACGGGCAGCGGCCTGGGGCTGGCCATCGTGCACAAGATCGCCCAGAACCACGGCGGCGAGGTGCACATTCAGAGCCCGCCGCCGGGACTGGAGCGCGGCTGCCGGGTGGAGATCATTCTGCCGGAAAACGCCGGGGAGGCCTGAGGAAGCCCCTGCCGGCAACCCGGCAATCTGCCGCTGCCCTGCTGTGCGTCGCCGCCCGAGCCGCTGTCCGGGCATTTTGCAGACGGTGTTTCAGAGACGGTGCGTTGAAGGCAAATCCAAATAACAGGAGCGGCCATGGAAGCCAGGATACTCATAGTAGACGACGACACGGCCCACCGGCAGATGCTCAACGCCGTGCTGGGGGAAGAGGGATATCAGATCGCCGAGGCACCTGACGGCGAGTCGGCCGTGGCCGCCGTACAGGAGCAGTTCTACGATCTGGTCCTGATGGACATTCGCATGAAGGCCCTCTCCGGAATCGAGGCCCAGAAACGCATCGCCGCCATCAGCCCCGGCATTCCCGTGATTATCATGACGGCCTACGCTTCGGTCGACACGGCCCGCGAGGCCCTCAAATCCGGTGCGTTCGACTACCTGACCAAGCCCCTGGACATCGACGAGCTCAAGATCCTGGTACGGCGCGCCCTGGAACACCAGCGCCTCAAACAGGACAACGTGCGCCTGCGGCAGCGCCTGGCGGAGCACTTCAACACGGGGCGCATGGTGGCCGCCAGCCAGCCCATGATGGCGCTGCTGGAGAAGGTGGCCATGGTGGCGCCGTCGGAGGCAACCGTACTGATTACCGGCGAGAGCGGCACCGGCAAGGAACTGATCGCCGAGGCCATCCACCAGAACAGCCCCCGCCGGGAGCGGCCCATGGTCAAGGTAAACTGCGCGGCGCTGCCCGACACGCTGCTCGAGAGCGAGCTCTTCGGCCATGAGAAGGGTGCCTTCACCGGGGCCCTGCAGTCGCGGCAGGGCCGTTTCCAGATGGCCGACCGATCCTCTATCTTCCTGGACGAAATCGGCGAGATGGCGCCCGCCACGCAGGCCAAGATCCTGCGCGCCCTGCAGGAGGGCGAAATCGAACCCCTGGGCAGCAGCCGCACCATCCGCGTCGACGTGCGCGTGATTGCGGCCACCAACAAGAACCTCGCGGAGGAAATCGCGGAGGGGCATTTCCGCCAGGACCTGTATTACCGTCTCAACGTGATGCACCTGGCCGTGCCGCCCCTGCGTGAAAGAAGAGAGGATATCCCCCTGCTGGCCGATTTCTTCCTGAAGAAGTACGCCGAGAAAAACCGGGTGGTGATCACGGGCTTCACGCCGCGGGCCATGGACATTCTCATGCGCCACGAGTGGCCCGGCAACGTGCGCGAACTGGAAAACCTGGTGGAGCGGGCCGTCATCCTGGCGCGCGGCGACGTGGTCACGCCCGACGAGTTCCCGGCGGCCCTGGCCGGCGTGGAAAGCGCCGTTCCGGAGGATCGCGCGGCGGCGCCGACGGCCCGCACCATCAAGGACATGGAGCGCGAAATGATCGTACGCACCCTGGAGGAGACCGGCGGGAACCGCACCCGTACGGCCGAGATTCTGGGAATCAGCCGCCGCACCCTGCAGCTGAAACTCAAGGCATACGGCATCAACCCGTGAAACCGTCCCGAGGAGGTGAAAGATGGATTTTTCCCAGTACTACCTGGACCTGTTCGAGATGCTCAACGAAACCTGCAAGAAGATCGCCTCGGGTAAGTACGGCGATGCCGACGCCGACAAGCTGTTCGAACTGGCCAAGCACCCCCGCTACCCCGCCTTCCTGTCGGAGCTGGCCGAGTCTTTCGGCATGATGCTGGTAAAGGTGGAGGCCCGCGAGTTCCGCATGCAGCAGATCATCGAAGACCTGGAAAAGGCCAAGGCCGAACTGGAGAAGTGCCTTATGGAGGGGCGGCCCGACTGAGGGGCCGCTTTGCGGTGCGACCCGGACCGTACCGCCTTCATGACCCGTGCCGATGAACCGGCGGTTTCCAGGGCCGTGCACATCCAGAAGCCGGTGATGCACGACGGCATCGGCGGCTTATCTGAAGCGCTGGAAAAAGAGGGCGGTTTTATTCCCCGTTCTCTTCCGGCGGGCTGAAATCAAATTACCGCGCTTCTCTGGGCGTTGGCAACCTGAAAAGTCAGGCCCGTGGCCCTGAGTTGAGCGGTTTTCAAATTTGCCCCAGAAGCAGGGAAATAGGGTGCCGGGTGCAAGCCCACTGTGACAAATGAACCGTTTCAAATTCGAAAATTTGAAATGCCCAGCCCAGAATGGTATATTGCCGCTGACCAATCCGTGCCGATGGGGCCGAATTCTGCGAAATTCCAAGGGGTGGCTGATGAAAGAATCACCCGGAGCCGTGAAAATGATACGTGAGCGCTTGAATGCGGGCTACGACGCCTTGCCTTCCGGGTTGAGGCATTTTATCTCCCCGCTGGTCGAACCGGGCTACGAGCTGGCGAAAAGGGTCTTTTCGCTGCCGGCCCAGCGCTGCCAGGAAACCTATCTCCTGAGAGGTATGGAAGCACAAAGCGGTGCCCTGCTGACGACCTTGTATTCAGGAACCCCCCAAACCATGCGCTATTTTTGCGGCCAGCTTTATTCGCAGGAACC
>JAMOVG010000388.1 GCA_027061725.1 Desulfobacteraceae bacterium | reverse complement strand
TCTTTTCGCTGCCGGCCCAGCGCTGCCAGGAAACCTATCTCCTGAGAGGTATGGAAGCACAAAGCGGTGCCCTGCTGACGACCTTGTATTCAGGAACCCCCCAAACCATGCGCTATTTTTGCGGCCGGCTTTATTCGCAGGAACCCCTGGTACGCGAGATGGGCCATCGGCCGGTGTGGCAGCTGCAGAGACTGGGCCGATCCGGAACTGTCCAGGCCGACCTGGTGCTGCTGGAACGCGACTGTTTCTGGGGGGCGTCGATGCGTCGGGCCGGCTACCTTTGTTTGCCCCAATGGGTCCTTTTCCGGATGGACATTTCCCGGCCCTGGTTCGAATTTCGCCAACGTTTTGCACGCAAGAGCCTGCGGAGCAACCTAACGCGGGTTCGAAAGTCCGGTTACTACTATTCCCTGGCGACCGATAACCAGGCATGGCGATATTTTTACGAGCACATGTATCTGGTCTATGCCCGGAAACGCTACGGGGACTCCTGCATCGTCTATTCGCCCAGGCAACACCACAGGTTTTTTGAAAAGGGGGGGCGCCTTCTGTTCCTGCACACCAGGGATCATAGGCGGGTCGCCGGTGTTCTTCTGGTACCCGACAACCGTACACTGAAGTTCCATTCCCTCGGGATCCGGGATGACGCCGATCCCCGTCTGGCCGCCGGTTCCGGTACGGCGCTTTACTATTTCAGCATTATATGGGCCAGGGAACAGGGCTACAGGTGCATGGACTTCGGGCACTGCCGTCCGTTTTTGGACGACGGGCTGTTCCTCTACAAGAAGCGCTGGGGCATGCGCATCGACAAAAGTCCCCGCATCAAGACCCTGGTCGGTATACGCGCGCTGTCGCGTCGCCCGGCGTTGAGAAACATTGCCCGGCGGATGGAGTGCGTGTTTTTGCACGACGGCAGGCTCAAGGGCCTTGCCTGCATCGGCCACGACCAGCCGGTGGAGGAACGCGAAATGCGCGAGCGTTTCCAAAAACGATATATCGAAGGTCTTGACCGGCTGTTTGTGGTCGCCCCCGGTGGGTTCACCCCGGCGGCCAGGGAGGCCGTCGCGGCCGAAGCCGGCGGCCGCCTATCACTGCTGGCCGGAGAGCCGGCGCAAATCCTTCTGAATGCCGGACGCCGGGGAAACATCATATGAACCTGTTTCTAAAGAGGTTGCGCTGTTTCCGGCAGCTTCTCCGTCAGCAGTGGCTGTCGCCGGAACAGATGAGCGCACTGCGCCGCCGTCGGCTGCGACGGCTGGTGCGGCATGCCGGCCGGTGTGTCCCCTACTATCGACGCATGTTCGCGCAACTCGGGATGCGCCCCGAGGATATCCGGGATGAAGGCGATTTCAGGCGGCTGCCGCTGCTGAAAAAAACCGATATCACCGCGCACGGCCTGCGGCCCTTTCTCAGCGAGGGCTACGACCCGGCGAGGACCACCACCGTCATGACCAGCGGGTCGTCGGGGCGTCCCATGACATTCATCCGGACCCCGGAGGAAGAAGCCCTCGGGCACCTGACCTACCCGCGTGCCCTGATGGCCAACGGCGTCCGGCCCTGGCACCGCCAGGTGGTGATCATGCCTGCCAATCGCCTGTCGGACGCGAAAAGCCCGTTGGGCGCACTGAAACGCCGCTGGAAGCTTTTTCTGGAGGCCGGGCCGGCGTCGGACCGGCAAATCGAGGTTCTGCGGGCTTTTCGGCCCAGCGTCATCCGGGGGTACAACGGCAATCTTCAAATGTTGGCAGCCGCCATCGAAGAAAGGGGCATTACCGATATCCGGCCGCGCTTCGTCTTCGGCACCGCCGAGCTGCTCGATGCCGGCGCCCGCGAACGCATCAATCGTGCTTTCGGGGTCGAGATGCGGGATTTGTACGGCTGCTCCGAAGCCCACTGCGTGGCCTGGGAGTGCCCGGCCGGGGAAGGGTACCACATCAACGCCGACACCGTGCTGGTGGAGTTTCTGCGCCACGGCCGCCCGGTGGCGCCGGGAGAGCCCGGACGCGTGGTGATTACGCCGCTGCACGTGTTTGCCATGCCCCTGCTGCGCTACGAGATCGGGGATATCGGGATCCCCCTGGCGGGGCGCTGCGCATGCGGCCGGGGGCTTCCCATGATGAAGATGATCCAGGGCCGCAGCGACGACTTCGTGACCCTGCCCAGCGGGTTCGTCGTGCCGCCGGTGGGTACTTTCGCAGATGTGTTTGAGGCCCGGCCGGATGTGGCCGAGTTTTTCCTGCTCCAGGAAAAAAAAGACCTCATTCGGGTGCGCATCGTGCCCCGCGGCCGGCTGCAGCCCGACACCCTCGATCGGCTCCAACGCGACATCGAGGCGCTTACGCGGCACGAAGCCGTCGTCGAGATCGTGGTCGTCGATCGCCTGGAAAGGCCCCCCGGCGGCAAGATTCGGCGTATCGCATCACGGGTGCCCGTGTCGCTGTGACACCGCCCGCGCCCTTTACGCCAGCAGTTTTTCGAAGAAGTCGTTGCCCTTGTCATCGACGATGATGAAAGCCGGGAAGTCCTTGACCGTGATGCGGAAGATGGCCTCCATGCCCAGCTCGGGGTAGGCCACGGTCTCGACGCGCGTGATGCAGTCCCTTCCCAGGCGCGCCGCCGGGCCGCCGATCGAACCCAGGTAGAAGCCGCCGTATTTTTTGCAGGAATCGGTGACCACCCGGGAACGGTTGCCCTTGGCCAGCATGACCAGGGAAGCCCCGCGCGCCTGGAAGACCGGTACATAGGGGTCCATGCGGCCGGCGGTGGTGGGGCCGAAGGAGCCCGAGGCGCGCCCCGGCGGAGTCTTGGCCGGTCCGGCGTAGTAGATGATGTGGTCCCGGAAGTAGTCCGGCAGCTCCTGCCCGGCGTCCAGGTCTTTCTTGAGACGCGCGTGGGCGATGTCGCGGGCCACGATGATGTCGCCGGAGAGGCGCAGCCGCGTGGCCACGGGATAACGCGACAGCTCGGCGCGGATCTCGTCCATGGGGCGGTTCAGATCGATGTCCACGGCACCGCGGTCGTCTTCGGCCGGCTGGGGCAGGAAGCGCGCCGGGTCGCTTTCCAGTTTTTCCAGGAAGATGCCCTCGGGGGTGATCTTGCCCCGGATGTTGCGGTCGGCGCTGCAGGAGACCCCCAGCCCGATGGGGCACGAGGCCCCGTGGCGCGGCAGCCGTACCACGCGCACGTCGTGGCAGAAGTAGCGGCCGCCGAACTGTGCGCCGATGCCCAGTTCCCGGGAGATTTCCAGGAGGCGGGCCTCCAGTTCGCGGTCGCGGAAGGCCCGGCCGTGGGCGTTGCCGGAATCGGGCAGCCGGTCCAGGTAACGGGCCGAGGCCAGTTTGACCGTCTTGAGGTTGAATTCCGCCGAGGTGCCCCCCACCACGAAGGCCAGGTGGTAGGGCGGGCAGGCCGCTGTGCCGAGGGTCTTCATCTTTTCACGCATGAAGGCCACCAGGGTGTCGGGCGTCAGCACGGCCTTGGTCTCCTGGTAGAGGTAGGTCTTGTTGGCCGAACCGCCGCCCTTGGCGATGAACAGAAAAGTGTAGTGATCGCCGTCCGTGGCGTACAGCTCGATCTGGGCCGGGAGGTTGCAGCCCGTGTTCTTCTCTTCATACATGGTCAGCGGGGCGTTCTGGGAATAGCGCAGGTTGTTGCGGGTGTATGCGTTGAAAACCCCCCGGGAGAGGGCTTGCTCGTCCCCGCCGCCGGTCCACACTTGCTGACCCTTTTTGCCCATGATGATGGCGGTGCCCGTGTCCTGGCACAGGGGGTACTCGCCTTCGGCGGCGATGACGGCGTTTTTGAGCATCTCCAGCGCCACGTAGCGGTCGTTGTCCGAGCTCAAGGGGTCTTCCAGGATGCGGGCCAGCTGCTTCAGGTGCGATGTGCGCAGCAGGTGGGCCACATCGGTGAAGGCCTGTTCTGCCAGCAGGGTCAGCGCTTCCCCCTCGATTTTCAGTATGTTGTGATCCGCGAAATCCGCCGTGGACACGTGCGCGCCGGAAAGCTGCCGGTAGTCGGTGTCGTCGGCCCCCAGTTCGAACATCTGCTGATAGACGAATTCGGTCATGGCTGCATGCTCCTTCCCCTCAACACCCTGAACAACGAAAAACGGGCAACGGGCAGCCGGCTGCCCGGCGCTTCACCCTGCACTATAGATTACCGATGACCTCAGACAGCAGCCTGACACCGAACCCCGTTCCTCCGGGAACGCAGTAAGGCTGCTCCTTCTTGACCGCGGCGGGGCCGGCGATGTCAATGTGCGCCCAGCGGGTCTTGCCCACAAATTCCTTGAGGAAGAGCGCCGCCGTGATGGCGCCGCCCCAGCGGCCGCGGCTGATGTTGTTGAGATCGGCGATGTCGCTCTTGAGCAGCTCCTGGTAGTCTTCGGGCAGCGGCATGCGCCAGCAGCGCTCGTGGGTGCGCGCGGCCGCCGCCTCGATGGTGCCGGCCAGTTCGTCGTCGGGCGAGAACAGCCCGGCGATCTTTTCGCCCAGCGCCACGACGCAGGCCCCGGTCAGGGTGGCCATGTCGATCATGAAATTGGGCTTGTAATGCTTGACGGTGTAAGCCATGGCATCGATGAGAATTAGCCGTCCTTCGGCGTCGGTGTTGCCGATTTCAACGGTCTTGCCGTCATAGGAGCGCAGGATGTCGCCGGGGCGATAGGCGCTTCCCGAGGGCATGTTCTCCACCAGGGGCATAACGCCCACCACGTTGATCTTGGGCGTGAGCCGCGCCGCGGTCAGCAGGGTGGCGGCTACGGCGGCGGCGCCGGACATGTCGATTTTCATGTCCTCCATGGAGCCGGTGGGCTTGAGGTTCAGGCCGCCGGCGTCGAAGGTCACACCCTTGCCCACCAGGGCTACGGTGCGGCGGGCGTTGGGCGATTTGTAGCGCAGGATCACCATCTGCGGCCGGCCCTGGCTGCCGGCGCCTACGGCCAGCATGGCGCCGAAGCCCTCGGCCTGCAGCTGCGCCTCGTCCATGACGGTGACTTCCAGTCCGGCAGCCTCGGCGCGCCGGGCGATGTCATCGGCGAACTGCTCGGGGCGCTTCTCGTTGGAGGGTGTGCTGACCCAGCGGCGCGCCAGCAGGGTGCCCTCACAGACGGTCTCCACGCGGCCGGGAAGGCGCTTGTAGCGCTTGGCCGTGCCGGCCGCAACCAGTTGGCTGATTTCGCCCAGCGGCTTGAGCTCCCTTTTCTGCCGGTAGCGGTCGAAACGGTAGTTGCCCAGATAGGCCCCCTCGAAAACCGACTCCAGCAGGTCCGACGTGGCCACGCCTGCCTTCTGAGGGGCGGGCGTGGCGAAGCAGACGCTTTCGAACTTTCTTTGAATGGCGGTCTTGACGGCCTGACCGGCCATGCAGCGGAAAGCCTCGGCGTCCAGGTCGGCACGCTTGCCCAGGCCCATCACCAGGATCTGGCGGGCGTGGATTTCCCGGGGTGCGTAGAAAGTGATCTGCTGATCCTTTTTGCCGTCGAAGCCGCTCTGCTGCAGGGCTTTTTTGGCAATGGCGCTCAACACGCGGTTCTGGTGAACGGCGGCGTTTTCGCACACCGGCAGCACCAGGATTTCGAAGCGGGCCTTTTTCAGGTCGGATGTCTCAAAAGTGAGCATGATGTGAAATCTCCTCGCGTCCGTCACGGAGGCGGCGGCAGCCGGATGACACCGGCGCGGCCGTGGTCCGTGCACTCGTGGGTGAACAGCAACGGCTTGCATCGGGCGGTATCGATGTTCGCAGGCCGATTCCTCGCGGCGTGATTATCAGTCTCCGTGCGGGCCAAGTCAATGAAATTTTGTGTTTCCGCCGGCCTGCGGGCATCTGCCGGGGCCGTGATCGAAGCCATAATTTCGCTTGACCCAAAACGCATCTTTATACTATGATAATCTCTTTGGTTCCTGCAGGCTTTTTGTGGGTATCTGCCAGAGTTTTCGGTTTTTATTGACGCAGCAAACCTTAAACGCACAGGGGTGTTTCTATGCCACAATCTGATGAAACTCAGGGAAAAAGGGCCCAGCAGAATCCATCTTCGCCGGACAAGCCGGTGGGCGCCGTCATGGTGGTCGGTGCCGGCATCGCCGGTATGCAGTCCGCCCTGGACCTGGCCAATTCAGGCTACTACGTCTACCTTCTGGAGAAATCGTCGGCCATCGGCGGTATGATGTCCCAGCTGGACAAGACCTTCCCCACCAACGACTGTGCCATGTGAGTGATCTCACCCAAACTGGTCGAGGTCGGCCGGCATCTGAACATCGAGCTTCTTACCAATACCGAAATCATTGATCTCGAGGGGGAACCCGGGAAGTTTACCGCCACTGTTACAGAACAGCCCCGTTACGTGGACTTGTCCAAGTGCACCAGCTGCGGCGAGTGCACCAAGGTTTGCCCCATCGACCTGCCCAACGAGTACGACGAGGGACTGTCCCAGCGCAAGGCGATCTACAAGAAATACGCCCAGGCCATCCCCGGGGCTTTTGCCATCAGCAAACGCGGCACGGCGCCTTGCAAGGCCACCTGCCCGGCGCACGTCAGCATCCAGGGCTACATCGCCCTGATCAACGACGGGCGCTACCGCGAGGCCCTGGAGCTGTTCAAGGAGGCCCACCCCTTTCCCGGCATCTGCGGGCGGGTCTGCCACCATCCCTGCGAGAGCGCCTGTACGCGCGGCGACGTGGATGAGCCCATGGCCATCCAGTACCTGCACCGTTTCATCGCCGACGAGGACCTCAAATCCGACAGCCCGTACGTGCCCGAGGTCACCGAGAAGCGCGACGAGAAGGTCGCCATCGTGGGTTCCGGGCCCTCTGGCCTGACGGCGGCCTATTACCTGGCCCTCAAGGGGTACCAGGTCACCATTTTTGAAAAACTGCCCGTGGTGGGCGGCATGATGGCGGTGGGCATCCCGGAATACCGACTGCCGCGCGATATCATCAAGGCCGAGGTGGAGACCATCGAGAAGATGGGTGTCACCATCAAGACCGGCGTGACCTTCGGCGAGGACATCACCCTGGACAGCCTCAAGGCCGACGGCTACTCGGCGCTCTACCTGGCCATCGGCCTGCACGGCGGACGCCGTCTGGGCGTGGAGAACGAGGACATCGAGGGCGTGCTGCAGGGCGTGGAGTTCCTGCGCGACACGGCCCTGGGCAAGGACGTGCCCATCGGCGACGACGTGCTGGTCATCGGCGGCGGCAACGTGGCCGTGGACGTGGCCCTGACCGCCAAGCGCAAGGGCGCCAAGAACGTCACCATGGTGTGCCTGGAGAGCCGCGACGAGATGCCCGCCTGGGAATACGAGATCCGCGAGGCCCTGGAGAGCGACATCAAGATCGTCAACAACTTCGGGCCCAAAGCTTTCTTCATCGACAAGAGCAAGCGCGTCTCGGGCATCGAGTTCAAGACCTGTACGGCCGTTTTCGACGAAAACGGCCGCTTCAACCCCAGCTACGACGAAAACGAGTGCCAGCCCATGTTCGGCGACACCGTCATCGTGGCCATCGGCCAGAGCGCCATCCTCGAGCCCCTGAAAAAAGCCGGCATCGAGACCACCCCGCCCGGCGGCCTGGCCGCCGACCCGGTGACCCTGCAGACGCCCATCGACTGGGTCTTTGCCGGCGGCGACGCCTTTTACGGCCCCAAGTCGGTGGTCGAGGCCGTGGCCTGCGGCAAGGAGGCCGCCGAGAGCGTGCACCGCTTCATCAACGGGCTGGATCTTAAGGCGGGCCGCGAGAAGCAGTGGGATTTCGAAAAGCCCGACACCGCCGGCGTAAAGCACGAAAAGCGCGTACCGGTGGGCTGCCTGGACCCGGCCGCCCGGGAGTGCAACTTCATGGAGGTCTCCTTCGGCTACAGCGAAGAGCAGGCCCGCCAGGAGGCCCGCCGCTGCCTGGAGTGCGGCATCTGCAGCGAGTGCTACCAGTGTGTCAAGGCCTGCCTGGCGGGCGCCGTGGACCACAGCCAACAGAAAGTCACGCGGGAGGTGGAGGTCGGCTCGGTGGTGCTGTGTCCGGGAAGCGAAACTTTCGATCCCGACTCCCTGGAGGAGTTCTACCACTATCGCACGAACCCCAACGTCATGACCAGCCTGGAGTTCGAGCGCATCCTGAGCGCCTCGGGGCCCACCATGGGGCACCTGGTCAAGCTCTCCGACGAGAGCGAGCCCAAGAAGATCGCCTGGCTGCAGTGCGTCGGATCGCGCGACACCAACAAGTGCGGCAACAGCTACTGCTCCTCGGTATGCTGCATGTACGCCATCAAGGACGCCATGATCGCCAAGGAGCACGCCGCCGGCGATCTGGACTGCGTGATCTTCAACATGGACATCCGTACCTTCGGTAAGGACTACGAGCAGTACTACAACCGCGCCAGGGAGAAGGAGGGCGTGCGCTTCGTGCGGGCGCGCGTGCACACCATCGACGAGCTCAGGGATGAAGACCGGCTGCGCGTGCGTTACGCCGACGAAGACGGCAAGATGCAGTACGAAGACTTCGACATCGTGGTGCTGTCGGTGGGGCTGCATATCTCCGAGCCTACGGCGCAGCTGGCCGAGAAGCTGGGCGTCGAGCTGGACAAGGACCGTTTCGTGGTCTCCGATCCCTTCACGCCGGTGGCGACCTCGCGTGAAGGCGTCTACGCCTGCGGTGTTTTTCAGGCGCCCAAGGACATCCCCAGTTCGGTCACCGAGGCCAGCGCCGCGGCGCTGGCGGCCGGCAAGATGCTGGCGCCTGCCCGCAACACGCTCACCAAGAGCGTTGAGATTCCCGAGGAGAAAGACGTTACCGACCAGGATGCGCGCATCGGGGTGTTCGTCTGCAACTGCGGCATCAACATCGCCGGCGTGGTGGACGTGCCGGCCGTCGAGGAGTACGCCGCCAGCCTGCCGGGCGTGGTTTACGCCGGAAACAACCTGTTCACCTGCTCCCAGGACACCCAGGACAAGATGAAGGAAGTCATCGAGGAGCACAACCTCAACCGCATCGTGGTGGCGGCCTGTACGCCCAAGACCCACGAGCCCATTTTCCAGGACACCATGGAAAAGGCGGGGCTCAACAAGTATCTCTTCGAGATGGCCAATATCCGCAACCAGGATTCCTGGGTGCACCCGGACGACCCCGAGAAGGCCACCGAGAAGGCCAAGCAGCTGGTGCGCATGGCCGTGGCCCGCGCCGCCAGCCTGCACCCCCTGCGGGAAAAGACCATCCCCGTGACCCAGCGGGCCCTGGTGGTGGGCGGCGGCATCGCGGGTATGAACGCGGCCCTGGGCCTGGCCGATCAGGGCATCGCCGTGACCCTCATCGAAAAGGAGGCCGAACTGGGCGGCATGGCCAACCGGCTGACCCACACCATCGAGGGCGGCGACATTGGTGCCTATGTCAAGGAGCTGGTGGCGCGTGTCACCGGCCACCCCGAGATCGAGGTGCTGACGCGGGCGCTGGTGGTGGGCTTCGGCGGTTTCCAGGGCAACTTCTATACCGAAGTGCTGGTGGGCGACGAGATGAAGCCGCGCAAGATCGAATACGGCGCCGGCATTATCGCCACCGGCGCCCAGGAGTACAAGCCCAAGGAGTACCTCTACGGCCAGGACCCACGGGTGGTTACCCAGGTGGAGCTTTCCCAGCGCCTGGACGAGCAGGGCGCCGATGGACTCGAGCAGGTCGTCATGATCCAGTGCGTGGGGTCGCGCAACGAGGAGAATCCCAACTGTTCGCGCATCTGCTGCCAGAGCGCCATCAAGAATGCCCTGCACATCAAGCGGGAGAACCCGGACGCCCAGGTGTTCATCCTCTACCGCGACATTCGTACTTACGGGCTGCTGGAGGACTACTACACGGAAGCCCGACGGTTGGGGGTCATCTTCTCGCGCTTCACGCCGGAAAACCCGCCGACGGCCGAGGCCGGCGAGGACGGCATCAAGGTAACGTTCCGGGATCACGTGCTGGGCCGCGACATCGAGGTGACGGCCGACCTGCTGGCCCTCTCGGCCGGCATGCGGGCCACGGACACCGACGAGTTCGCCACCATCATGAAGCTGCAGCGCACGCCCGAGAATCACTTCATGGAGGCGCACGTCAAGCTGCGACCGGTGGACATGGGCACCGAGGGCATTTTCCTGTGCGGCACGGCGCACTCGCCGCAGCTCATCTCGGAAGCCACGGCCCAGGCCTTGGCGGCGGCCTCGCGGGCCACCACCTTCCTGGGACAGCCCTTCCTGAAGCTGTCGGCGGTTACCGCCGTGGTCAATCAGGACAAGTGCGCCGCCTGCCTGGTGTGCGTGCGTTCGTGCCCCTACGACGTGCCGCGCATCAACGAGGACGGTGTCAGCGAAATCGACGAGGCCCTGTGCCACGGCTGCGGCGTGTGCGCCGCGGAGTGCCCCGCCAAGGCCATTGAGCTCAACTGGTACGAGGACGATCAGATTCTGTGCAAGGTCGACGCCTTGCTCGAGGGGGTATTATGAAAGAGACGTTCGAACCGATCATCATCGCCTTCGCCTGCAACTACTGAGGGTACAACGCCGCGGACCTGGCAGGTACCATGCGACTGAAGTACCCTACGGACATCCGTATTGTGCGGGTGCCCTGCACCGGCAAGGTGGACGTGCTGCACATGCTCAGGGCCTTTGAGAAGGGCGCCGACGGTGTTTATGTGGTTGGCTGCCTGGAGGGCGACTGCCACTACAACAGCGGCAACCTGCGGGCCCGCAAGCGGGTTGAGCAGGTGCAGAAAATCCTGGACACCATCGGCATCGGCGGCGAGCGGGCGCAGATGTACAACCTGTCTTCGGGCGAGGGGCCGCTGTTCGCCAAGTACGCCACCGAGATGCACGAGCGCATCCTGGAGATGGGGCCCAACCCCATCAAGGCCAGGCGCCAACAGGCCGCCTGAGGGGCGGATGAGTTCGCCGCCGTAAACCGAACACATTAAAGAAGCCGCTCTGAAGCCGGCTCCGGGGGCGATTCCCCATCCCGGTGCCCGACGGGACGGCGGGGGGACTTCAAATCCAAAGAAAGAGAGGTCGCTTCCTATGATTGTCGCGGACAGAAAACCCATTGAAGAGATCATCGAAGAGGTCAAGGGCTACAAGCACATCCTGGTCCTGGGCTGCAACGAGTGCGTCACGGTCTGTGAGGCCGGCGGCAAGAAGGAGGTCGGAGTGCTGGCCTCGGCCCTGCGCATGCACGCCATGAATGAGGGGCGCGAGGTGCAGATCGACGAACACACGCTGGAGCGGCAGTGCGACCACGAGTACCTGGAGGAAATCCGGGACCGCATCGACCAGTACGACGCCGTCGTTTCGCTGGCCTGCGGTGTGGGCGTCCAGTTTATGGCCGAGAAATACCACAGCACGCCCATCTACCCCGGGGTCAACACCACCTTTCTGGGGGCCACCGAGGAGCGCGGGCTCTGGACCGAACGCTGCCAGGCCTGCGGTTCCTGCATCCTGGCGCGCACCGGCGGCATTTGCCCCATTGCACGCTGCGCCAAGCGGCTGCTCAACGGCCCCTGCGGCGGGTCTAGCTCCGGCAGGTGCGAGATCAACAAGGATGTCGACTGTGCCTGGCACCTGATTATCGAACGGCTCAAGGCGCTGGGCAAGCTGGAGGATTATGAAGAGCTGAGTCCCCTCAAGGACTGGTCCAAGGACAGGGCCGGGGGACCCCGAAAAGTTGTCAGGGAGGACGTGCAGCTATGAATGTGAAAACACCAAGTAGGCTGGAGAAGGTACTTGCCGCGGGCCACCTGGCCGTAACGTCTGAGTGTGGGCCCCCGCGGGGCAGCGACCCGCAGGTCATCGAGGAAAAGGCCAACCTGATCAAGGATTACGTGGACGCCGTCAACATCACCGACAACCAGACGTCGGTGACGCGCATGTGCAGCCTGGCGGCCTGTATTCGCCTGAAACAGATGGGACTGGACCCGGTGCTGCAGATGGTGACCCGTGACCGTAACCGCATCGCGCTGCAGAGCGACATCCTGGGGGCAGCCTCTTTCGATATCCACAACATCCTGTGCCTGTCCGGAGACCACCAGAGTTTCGGCGACAACCCGCAGGGACAGAATGTGCACGACATCGATTCCATGCAGCTCATCCAGACGGTGCGGCGCATGCGCGACGAGGGCAAATTCCTGGGCGGCGACGACATCAAGCGCCCGCCGCAGATGTTCGTGGGGGCGGCGGCCAACCCCTTTGCCGACCCTTTTGAGATCCGCGTACCGCGGCTGGCCAAGAAGGTTAAGGCCGGCGCCGAGTTCATTCAGACCCAGTGCATCTACAACATCGACAAGTTCGAGGAGTGGATGAAGGGGGTGCGTGACCGCGGGCTGCACGAAAAGGTATACATCCTGGCCGGTATGACCCCCATGAAATCCGTGGGCATGGCCAAGTACATGAAAAACCGCGTGCCGGGCATGGACGTGCCCGACGAGATCATCAAGCGCCTGTCCGGGGTGCCCAAGGACAAGCAGGCCGACGAGGGCATCCAGATCTGCATCGAGCACATACAGCGCCTCAAGGAGGTCGAAGGCGTGGCCGGTTTTCACATCATGGCCATCGAGTGGGAGCAGAAGGTTCCCGAAATCGTCAAGGGTGCCGGACTCTATCCCCGCCCCGATGTAGCTTGATCCCCGTTTACAGAAATCCCTGAGACCCTGTCCGGGCCGGCCGCGGCCGGCCCGGACAGGGTCTCTTGGTCTGTACACTCCAGAAAGCCCTTGATCTTGGGCGGGCACTCTCCTATGAAGGACGGGTAGCGCCGCCTTGTACCCGGCGGTGCGGACGCACGGTGCAACCCCCAGCGATCGGACGCCATGAAACGCAAGCCCCGGCTTTCGCCGTTCATGTACCCCATCGTCTTTTTCGGCCTGGTGATCCTGGCCGGGGCGGCGGTGCTTTACTCCGGCTACGCGGCCAACGAGCCCATTTCCTGGCTGGACGCCATGTTTACGGCCACCTCGGCCACCTGTGTGACGGGCCTGGTGGTGGTGGATACGGGTTCCTTTTTCAACGGCCTGGGGCAGGCGGTCATCCTGGTGCTCATCCAACTGGGGGGGCTGGGCATCATGACCCTCACCAGTCTGGTGTTCATTTTGTGGACCAAGCGTGTATCACTGCTGGACCGCGTGGCGGTGGGAGAGAGCCTGCGCCACGACAAGTCGTTCAACCTGGGCAAGTTTCTCAAGCAGGTGGTCATCTGGACGGTGCTCATCGAGCTTTGCGGGGCTGTGTTGATCTACATCCAGTCGCCGGGCGGTTTCCGGCCCTTTTCGGCCCTCTTCCACGCCGTGTCGGCTTTCTGCAACGCCGGTTTTTCGCTCAACCGCGACAGCCTCATGGGGTTCCGTTCCGACTGGGGGATCAACCTGGTGTTCATGGCCCTGATCATCAGCGGCGGTATCGGGTTTTCCGTGCTGGTGGAGCTTTACTCCCACGCCGGACGGCGCATTATCTCCGGTGGCCGCAAAAAGTCTCCGCGTCCCTTCAGTTGGTATGCCGCCGTGGTGCTGCGCACCAGTCTGGCACTGATCGTCATCGGCTGGGCGGGCATCTATTTCGGCGAATTCATCGGCTTTCACCGCGACCTGCCGGTCAACGATGCCGTGCTCACGGCGCTGTTCCAATCGGTAACCTGCCGTACGGCCGGGTTCAACAGCCTGGCTATCGGGCAGATGACCAACGTGTCTTTGCTGATCATGATGGTATTGATGTTCGTGGGTGGGGCGCCGGGCTCCTGCGCCGGCGGCGTCAAGGTGACCACCTTTCGCACCGTAATCGCCTTCGGCCTGGCCCAGATCAAGGGCCGCGATCAGACCGAGATCGGCAAGTTCGCGGTGGACCAGTCGACACTCAACAAGGCGTTGGTGCTGACGGTTTTCGGTATCCTCATCCTGGCATCGGCCACGCTGCTGCTCAATTTCACCGAAGGCGCCGACCTGCCCCATCCCCAGGCCCACGGCATCGGCCTGGACATCCTATTCGAGGTGGTGTCGGCCTTCGGTACGGTGGGACTCAGCACGGGGTTGACCCCCAAGCTCAGCCCGGCGGGCAAAGTGGTCATCATGCTGCTGATGTTCATTGGGCGGCTGGGGCCCATCCTGTTCCTGTCGGCCATCCAGAGTCTGCAGAAGAAACAGTACTACCGGAAACCCGAGGAGAGCCTGCTGATCGGTTAGTGGCCGGGCAAATACCTGCGGAGACTGCTGCCCGAGAATAAATGGCTGTTCCCGCTGTCGAGGAAAAAGCACAAGCGGATGGGCGGGTGCCTTGACAGGGATCCGCGGCTGCGAGCGGCGGTTGACCATCGTGTTGAAAAGGGGGGTACGAAAATGGCGGTAAAACTGCTGGTGGGTGTTATCGGGCTGGGGAAATTCGGCTTCTGGTTCGGGGAGAGCCTGGTAGAGCTGGGGCACGAGGTGCTGGGCGTCGATGTCAACCCCGACAATGTGCGGCGGGCCCAGAACATCTTCAGCCAGGTCTACCAGGCCGACGCCATGGACAAGGAGGCCCTCATGCAGATCGGTTTCACCGACGTGACCCATGCGCTGGTCAGCGTGGGCGAGTCCATCTCGGCATCCACCATGATCTCCATGTACCTCAAGGAACTGGAGATTCCCAACGTGTGGGTCAAGGCCGTGCACTCCGATCACAAGAAGCTGCTCAACAAGATCGGGGTGGACAAGGTCATCATCCCCGAGCAGGTGGCCGCCCAGCAGCTGGCCAACCGCGTGGCCATACCCGGTTTTATCGACTACCTGCCCTTTGACCACACCATGGTGCTCAAGGAACTCAAGGTCAAAGAGTGGGCCGGGCGGACCTTGCGCGACATCGACCTGACCAACCGCTTCAACATCCAGGTCATTGCCGTTAAGAAAGCCGGGGACAACCGCTTCCGGTTCATTCCCAAGGCCGACGACACCGTGGGCGAGGGGGACACCATGATCGTCATCGGCCCCTCGGAGGGCCTGTCGGAAATCAAGAGTTGAAGCAGACGGGATTTGCCATGAGACACAGACTGCTGCCCCTGTTGGCCCTGGCGCTGCTGTTGCCGGCCGCCTGCGGCCGTGTAACGGTGGGGCCGCCTCTGCGCGAGGAGCCCGCCGAAGCCGGGCGCCTGTTCGATCAGGCCGAAATGCTTTACGCCGCCGGTTCGGAGGACAGCGCCCTGCAGGCGTATGCCCGATACCTGGCGCAATACCCCCGGGGCGTGCAGGCGCCTGCAGCGTTGCTGAAAATGGGCGCCATTTATGAAAAGCGGGGCAAGACCGACGAAGCCCGTACCGCCTACCGCAGGCTCGTGGAAATGTTTCCCGACAGTCCGCTGGCCGACAAAGCGCGGGTCAACCGGCTGGAGACCTATTTCCGCGAAGCGGACTACGGACAGGTGATCGAGCAGGCGCCGGCGGTGATCGACGCCCTGCGGACGGACGCCCAGCGGTACCGGGCGTACATGCTGCTGGCCAGGGCGCACCTGGAGATCGGCGATCTGGCCAATGCCGTGCCCGCCCTGGCCAAGGCCCATGCCCTGGGTGACGAACAGCAGAAGGCCGAGATCGCCCGCACCCTGCAGCGGATTCTGCCGCGCCTGAGCCTGGCAGAGCTGCAGTCGCTGCTCAGCAGCCAGAAGGACGATTTTACCCGCGGAGCCCTATTGGTGCGCCTGGGCGAATTTTACCTGGAGCAGGAACGTTACGACGAAGCACTGGCCACTTTCGAGCAGTTCCTGGAGGATTACCCGGAGCATCCGGAGGCCCAGCGGGTCCGTGAACATGTGGCGGCTCTGCAGGGCAAGGCCGGCGGCGACCGGTACGCCCTGGGCTGCCTGCTGCCATTGACCGGTCCCTATGCCGGTATCGGTCAGAAGGCCCTGGACGCCGTGGAGCTGGCCTTCAGCCAGCTCACCGGTGCCCAGGGCGAATCGCCGCTCAAGCTGGTGGTGCGGGACACGGCCGGAGATTCCGCCAAAGCGGTGGCCGCAGTGCAGGACCTTGCCCGGCAGCAGGTGGCGGCCATCATGGGGCCCATAGTGGCCGTGCGGGCAGCGGCCGAGGAGGCCCAGCGCCTGCAAATACCCATGATCGCCATGACCCAGAAAGCGGGCATTGCAACCATCGGCGACTACATTTTCCGTAACTTTATCACTCCCAGAATGCAGGTGGACCGCATCGTGCAGTATGCCATGGAGCGGCTCAACGCCCGGCGTTTCGCCATCTTCTACCCGCGCGAGAAGTACGGCACCACCTTCATGCAGGTCTTCTGGGACGAGGTCGTCCGGCGGGGCGGACGGATGACCGCGGCGGAGTCCTACCTGCCGGATCAGACGGACTTTGCCGACAACATCAAGAAACTGGTGGGCCTTTACTACCCGGTGCCCGAATCGTTGAAGCCGCCGGAGTACCGGCGCCCCAATACACCGGAGGGCAAAAAGGAAAAGCCGCGTCCCATTATCGACTTTGACGTGCTTTTTATTCCGGACGCCCCGGCCACCGTCGGGCTCATCATCCCCCAACTGGCCTTTTACGATATACGGGGCGTTTACCTCTTCGGCACCAACCTGTGGCACTCCCAGCGGCTGATCGAGATGGCGGGGCAGTACGCCCAGGGCGCCATGATGCCGGACGGCTTCTTTGCCGCGAGCCCATCCCCGGCCGTGCGCTCCTTTGTGGACGCCTTCCAGTCCACTTTCAGGCGCACCCCGGGGTTTGTCGAAGCGGTGGCCTACGACAACGCCACGCTGCTGTTGACCCTGATAGGCCGGGAGGGTGTACGGTTCAGGGGAACGCTCAAGGAGAGGCTGCTCGGCATCCACCCCTTTCCCGGTGTTACCGGCCTGACGCAGTTCGACCGCGACGGCGAGGCCCGCAAGAGGCTCTATCTGCTGAAGATCAAGGGAGAGCATTTCGAGGAAATCGCAAACGACACCCAGTCCGTGCCCCCGCCGCAGACGCCGGCGTCACCCGCCGTGCCGCCGGCGTCCCCGGCCGGCTAGCAGCGGTTAAACAACCCTCCCGGGCGCCTGCAGCTCTTCCCGCAGGGCGTCGGTGGTCCGCTGGCGGCAGTAGCCCCGGATGTGGCTCAGCGACGAGGTGTGGCGTTCCTCGCTGAAGGTGGCGCAGGCGTCGGTGACCAGGGTCACCAGGTAGCCCAGGTCGCAGGCGTCGCGTACCGCCGAGCTGATGCACTGGTCGGTGAGCAGGCCGGCCACGATGAGGTATTTTACGCCCAGGTTTCCCAGGATGTAGTGAATGTTGGTGGAGATGAAGACCGACGAGGAGGTCTTGGGAAACACCATCTCGTCGCCGGCCGGGGCGATGGCGTCCAGCACCCGGGCGTCCCATGAGCCGCAGGGTACATTGAAGCCCGTGATCTTGTAGTCCAGGCTGCGGTCTCGCCCGTCAGCGGTGAGGCTTTCGATGACGGTGTACATGACTTCGACGCCGGCCCGCCGGCAGGCCTGCTGCAGGCGCACCATGGCGGGTAGTGCCACGTTTTCCAGCCGTTCGAAGAAGTAAGCGTGCCGTTTGCGGGCCTCTTGCGGGGACAGCCCCATGTCGCGGTACTCCCCCCCGTCAGGGCGGGCGTTGTAGTTCTGCACATCGATGAACAGCAGGGCGGTTTTTTCGGGTTCCACCGGGATCTCCCGGCTGAGCGGATGGGCCATTGCACTTTTCCTTATAGCACGTTGAACGGGTGTGTCTTTGCCCTTTTGGGCCTTTTGCGGGAAGCCGACAGGCGCCGCGGGGAGCTTTTCCCCATCACGGCGGTGTCCCCGGCCGGGGGCCCTAATACCGTTCGGCCAGCATCTCCACTTCCTCCTCCAGACTCAGGTTTTTCAAGGCCTCCCACTCGGTGCGGCGGATGGCCAGGTAGGCGCGGGACAGGTCCTGCCCCAGTGCGCCGCACAGCACCTCGTCGCGCTCCAGGGCGGCCACGGCTTCGCCGAGGTTGCGGGGCAGCAGGTGGATGCCACGCTGCCGGCGTTCCGCTTCGGGAATGCGCCCGGGGTCCACGCACACCTCTTCGGGCAGGCGCAGTTCGCGGCGGATGCCGTCGAGGCCCGCGGCGACCAGGGCGCCGGCGCACAGGTAGGGGTTGGCCGTGGCGTCGGAGACCTTGAATTCGAAGCGACCGGCGCAGGTGCCGGCGGCATTGCGGGAAACCCGTACGGCGGCCTCGCGGTTGTCATACCCCCAGCAGGTGAAGGCCCCGGCCCAGAAGTGCGGCTGGATGCGCCGGAAGGAACTCTTGCTGGGAATGGTCAGCGCCGTCAGGCCGGGCAGATGTTCCAGCAGACCGGCGATGAAAGCGGCTGCCCGGGAACCGATTCCGTCGGGCGAGTCCGGGTCGCCGGTGATGTTGTCATCCCCCTGCCACAGGCTGATGTTGATGTGACATCCGGATCCCGCCCGATCTTCCACGATTTTGGGCAGAAAAGAGGCGATCAGACCGTGGTTCAGCGCAACCCCACGGGCCGTTTCGCGGTAAATCACCTGGCGGTCGGCGGCTTCCATGGCCTCACCGTAGCCAATGACGAGTTCCTGCTGCCCGGGGCCGGACTCGGGGTAGTATCCCTCCACGGTGAGCCCCTGGCTCGTCAGGGCATCGGCCAGGGCGTTGATCAGTTCACAGTGCAGGTTCATGGCCGAAGTGGCGGCGAATACGCTGTCGTCGGCCGGCACCAGGTTGCCGCGCTCGGTGCGACTCAGCAGGAAGAACTCGTTTTCGAAGGCCATCTTGATGTGCAGCCCCTCGGCTGCCAGCGCCGCCACCTGCCGGCGCAGGAAGTTGCGCGGGCACAGGGACCAGGGGGTTCTTTCGGGACCCGCGACCATGTCGCTGAGCACCAGGGCGTGCCCCGGGGCGTAGGGCAGCCTTTTCAGGGTGGACCAGTCCGGCATCAGACGCACTTCGCCCACCGGCCCCAGTCCGGTTTCGGGCACCACGCTGTCCCCCATGACCGGCAGGGCCTGCTGGGCCACGGTGATGCCCACACCGTTTTGGATGAACATGTCCAGGCTGTCGATGTGCGCCGCCTTGGCGCGGATGATATTGGCGTTGTCGCACCAGACGATGCGCACGAAGCGGATATTGTCCTGCCGGAGATCGTTGACGAGGCTGTCGTTCATGGCCGTTTCCTTTCAGAAATCCCGTGGTTCACCGGGGGGGACGGCTTCAGGCGAAATGGAACGGCGCGCCTGGTGCCGAAGTCGTCCCCGGGATGCCCGGAACATTTTCCGCCGTCCGGACGGGGCTGCGCGCCGACGTGGCGTTGTTCGAACCCTATACAGAAAAAGGGATGCTCATGTCAAACCGGCACAGAAATCCCGGCAGGGCCATCACAAGCCGCCGCTTTCCCCCGGGGCAGGCGGGCGTCGTCTGCGCTGCGTGGGCCTCGGCGGGGCGGGCGAGCGGTTCGGGTTAATTATAGGATAAAAGGCATCTTATTTGGGTTGTATTTCTTGACTTGCCGATGTACCTGAGGTATAATTTAAATACTTTAAGTATTTTAACATCGGGCGCCCCATGGAAAGCGCCCATCTGGATTGTAAAGAACAAAAACATGAAAAAATTGCGGTA